>CAYPQA010000008.1:0-32274 GCA_964412725.1 uncultured Eubacteriales bacterium | reverse complement strand
CCAGAATAATATGCAAGGTCAGAAGAATAAACAACTTCTGTGCCGTAGGCGCCGGAAGCAGTCGCTTCGTTTTTGTGCAAGCCTACGCTCCAAGGTTGCGTAATAGTCGTTTCAAATGACTCACCAACGGCTAAATTTCCCCCAAAGGAAATGGGTCCATAAACACTGTCGGACAGCGAAACAAGCGACAGAGGCACATTTCCTGTGTTTGTAACAACAAATTTAAACTGTGGTGAAACATTGGACGAAATATTCGGTCCCGGTGGTGTTTGTGCACTAATCCATGTGTATCCATTATCGTTGGACACATATTTTTTTACGTCTATCTTTGGGTTTGAAATGGTAGAGGGGTTGGGCGAAACATACACACCGCCTGATTGTGCATTCAGGTCAAACTCTGTGGTGATTGTATACCAGCCCCCTACAAAGGTTGCATTGCTAAGCGAGGATGTTACACCGTAGTAAAGCCCTGAAATCGGGTCAAGTGTAGTTGGCTTTCCGGTAGTTAGCCAGTATCCGGTGAAAAATCCTCCGGCTGTCCAATCGCTGCCGCCGTCTATAAGCGCACCGGTTCCGTCGTTATAGCGAGGGCCTTGTGGATATGGCGCGATTGGCGTGTCTCCGCCACCGGCCGAATCAATTTCCCCCGCAACGTTTATGAAGTTAGCAGCCGTTAGTCCTCCATTCGGCACAATTGCGCCACCTTGCCAAAACTTCACCCTGCCCTGATATCCATTTGATGGGTCTTTGTCTTCGTCCCAGCGTAGTATATAAACATCTCCGGCGTCGCCCGTGATATTAATCTGTGTGGATATATCAAAATCTGACGTGATGTTTATAACAAAGATTTCGTTAATTCCGTTTTGAGTATTAAGCCCGTCCAAAGACGTTGCGCTGCGATCATCATATCCGGGCGTTACAGGCAAGTTATTAATCTGCAAAAATGCATTAGTAAGGTCTGATTTCAAACCTGTAATAAGTGCAACTTGATTAAGTGATGAAAATGCCTGTCCCGAGTTATCATCTACAATAGCTTGCCAATCTCCGAGCGTTGTATCATTAGTGCTTATTGTTCCGGCATATGGGATATAAGATTCTGTATGTTCGTCAGCAGTAATGCCGTCTATTGCCACATTACCAAGATATCCATGTTTGGCATCCTTCCAATCAGCCTTTTCACTACCGTTTGCGAAGAAAAACAGAAAATCTGTAAGATTCCCAAGGTTAACCACACCTATAATACTCATAATACAGCACCTCCCAATGTGTGATAATAAGCCTTGTCATTCGCTGATACTGTTCCGCCGTCATAATCAGCGGTTACCGTCACAGTATTAGTAAATACATTAAACCCACATACACGAATGATATCCTCCATCTTCAGGTTAAGCAGCAGTTTATTTCGAAGCACGTCACGTAAGGTGCTTGATACAGAATTTGTAACTTCAAGAAGTTCATCGTGGCTTACAGGTTTTGGTAAACTTTGCCCTTCGAGCGTTCCAAGTACATACTGAATCTTTTCTGCTTCCGAATTTATAATATGAGAAAGACCTAATTCCTCAAGCGCAACCGATGCAAGAAGCATTGCTGTGCAATTGTCTTTGTCAATTGAAACTTGCGGAGTTATATTCGGTATATTTGGAAAAGACATATGAATTCTCCTTTCTTTATAATGATATACAGCTGTGGCTATGGCCACAGCTGTTTTTTATACTAATCAACGTGATGATGATGGTGGTCACAGAGAGCTAGGACATCTTCCAAGGTGTATGAGAGCAAAATTTCCTTCTTAATAGTGTTACGAATCATGGTCGCGACGCTATCGTTGATTTCCAGTAGCTCGCGGATTTTTGGTGGATCCTTTGGATCGGTACCTTCAAGTGTACCTAGGACGTACTGAATTTTTTCAGCCTCAGCGTTGATAATATGAGCCAGACCCATCTCTTCTAAAGCAACCGCCGCAAGCAACATAGCCTCGGCTTGTTCGGGAGTAATTGTGATATCCGGAGTGATATCCGGAATATTAGGCATTGACATAATATAAACCTCCTGTATATTTTAATAATATATTTTTTAGTTAACAAACATTTAGCGGTGTAAAGTGCAGCACTCTAAATGTGCTTGTCATAGTATACAATATGACAAGCATACTTATTGTGTTACTAAAAAATTTAATTATATAAGTTTAAGATTCAGAGTTGTGTGTTAATTGAACTTTTATATTTTGCCTCCTATACTTTTTAAAGGCATCTTTACAATAACAATGCCCCCATAGAACCGAATATGAAACGAATCGGTCTATAGGGGCTTGGCGACGTTTGTATTAGCTTGCTTCAAGTAATGTTTAAATGTGAAAGATTTATAGTTACCTTAAACCACTTAGTCTTGTAAATACAGCTTAAGGTTTGCAATACTGGTTTCAATTGCCCATAGGGTTGGTTCAACGCCCTCAAACTCAAGGCTTACGTAGCCCTCGTAGCCGCTGCGCTTAAGAGCAAGCAGAGAAGGCACAACAGGCGTATCACCATGACCAAGCACGGTTGGGCGAAAATAATTGCCGCTCCTAGTTAAGCCCCAGCCCGCGCCGGGTTTAGGGCGCTCGCCGTTGCGATAAAACATGTCCTTAACGTGAACGTGGAATGCAAGTGGCAAAAGCTTGCCCAAACAAACCGCACCGTCCTCGTCCGCGCAGATAAAGTTGCCTATATCAACAAGTAAGCCGAAGTTTCTATGGTTCACGGCTCCAACCAAACGCTCAACGCGTTCTGCACCCTGAAAATAGTAGCCGTGATTTTCAACGCAGGTACGTATGTTAAGCTTTTGCGCATTCTCTGTAGTTTTAAGACAGCCTTCTACAAGAAACGGCAAAATTGTTTCATATGACTGAACGCCTTCAAAGCCCTTGGGGAATCCGCTCGTCACATCGTGACGCATAAGCGGTGCACCGAGGGCTTTTGCTATTTCAAGCTCACCGTTTAAACGTTCAACCTCGGCTTCAACAGCATTGCTGTCGGCTGTAAAGTTTGCGCCTATCGCATAATTGATGACAGGCAGCTCCGCCTTGCGACAGGCTTCGCCCAGTTTATGCGCAAACGCCACCTTGTCTTCGCCTTCGGGCGCATCAAAGAACGCAAATTCAATCCCATCCACGCCCAATTCCTTTGTCTTTTCAATAACATCAAACATGGTCATTTCCTTTGAAGCAATAAGCTTTTGAAAGCTGTACGTGCTAATAGCTGTTTTAATCATAAAATTCTCCTTAATTTTAACTAAATAGCTTTTTCATTGTAATACTGTGCCTGTGCGCTCCATAGTGCAAAATATTTGCCGTTTTTATCCTCAATGAGCGTTTCGTGATTGCCTCTTTGAATAAGCCGACCTTTATGAAAAACAGCAATATCATCACAGAACCGACATGATGAGAGCCTGTGAGAGATGTAGATTGCGGTCTTGTCACCCACAATGTCGTTAAATTTTGAGTAAATCTCAAATTCCGAAACAGGGTCTAATGCAGCTGTAGGTTCGTCAAGTACGATAAATGGCGCGTTTTTATAAAGCGCACGCGCAATTGCAATTTTTTGAGCCTCACCGCCCGAGATTTCAATGCCATCTTCCTCAAAATCCTTATAAAGTGATGTTTTAAGCCCCTTTGGCATTGATGCAAAACGCTCTAAAAGACCGGCTTTTTCAAGGCATTGTGCCGCTCTATTCTCGTCAAAGGTAACACTTGCCGCAATGTTTTGCCCAAGTGAGAATGAGAAAAGCTTGAAGTCTTGGAAAACCACCGAGAACAGCCCTAGGTACTCATCATAAACATATTCCTTAATGTCCAAGCCGTTAAGAGTTATTTTGCCCTCCGTTGGGTCATATAGACGGCAAAGCAGTTTAATCATAGTCGTCTTGCCGCTTCCGTTCATGCCAACAACAGCCATACGCTGACCCGCATGAAATTTCATCGAAAGGTCTTTGAGCACAAAAGCCTCACTGCCTGGGTATTTGAATGATACATTATGGAATTCTATTTCATAAGCGTTGTCACTGCGTTTCTCGATATGCCTTGTTCCTCTGGGCTTAACGTCTTCCAGTTCAAGAAATTCAAAGATATTTTTCATCCTGTCACACATTATGCTCATATTAACTATGGATGTGGTAAGAGCCGCGCAACTGCCTATGAATTGCTGAATTGCACCTGCGTACTTAACAACACTGCCTATGCCAAAAACGCCTATCCAAGCCTTAAGACCAACGAATATATAAACCGCCCCTCCGATAAGAGCTGTAACAGCCGCCCTCATACCGCTGTCCAAAGATTCGATTTTGTTTATGTTTTTTAAAGCCTTAAAGCCAATGCTTTCCCATAACGCGCTCATCTCATAGCTTATTAAATCCCTAGCCCTGTAAACACGGATATCCTTACCCGTTCTGTAGTTATGTATGATATTAGAAAACGCGTTGCTAACCCTATTGCCCTTCTGTTGCTTGTCAAGTTCCTCAAAACGGGTCTTCATAAGCCTTACGCCTACGGTGCTTGTGAAAATAACAGATACAATAACGATAACCGCAAGTCCAACAAGTATTATGGGGGATTCAATCCATGCATATCCCAAATCTGAGGCCATAGATGTCTTTGAAAACAAGCCCCATAAAACAAAGATAGATATAACTATGGTAAAGATACTCTTTAAGATAGTTTCAGAATATTCAAACACATTCCAGACGCCAACAAGCGTTCTACGGTCCATCTCAATTTTTTCCCTCAACATGTGTGTTTTAGGGCTTTCAACATGTTCATAATCCACTTCCAAAACCTTTGTAGACATAAGCCGGTTTAGACGATGGAATATCATGTTACTTTGTATGCTCCTTTTCCAGAAAACAAAGCCCAAAAGCAAAATAATAGTCACATTCGCAAAAACAGCAACCCCAGCCAAGCTTAAAAGCTCGTTAATCAGTGCCTTGGAAATAAACCTGTCAATTATCACAGAAGAGGCTATAATCGTCACAAATGGTGCAACAGCCCCCAAAAAGCTATGCAAAAACATATAAAATATGATTTTTTTAGACAGGCTGTGCAAAAGCTTAAAAACCTTTTTGATTTGTTTAAAACTATTCATAAGCTGCCACCTCCTTCGAGTTTATTATTTTTTCAAGCAATAAATATACAGTCGTGGCAAAATATTTTGGCCATCTATTGCTTTTATCATTATGTAATGCTTTGGCTCTTTCGACAGCTTTTTTTATTTTTGATTCACTATAGTGCGATGCGTCAATGTGCTTGTCTTTAATGCGTGCACCCGCATCTACACGCAATCTTTCGCGAAAATGATTTGTAGTCGTATACGGATGTTCATCTGTAACCGCATGTGCCTTATCCTCGTCAACAGCATCAACATGATGCAAAAGCAACCACATTTCAAAAAACGGATTGCTTATTGCATATCCATATCCCTTTTCATCACATATGTCTAATGCGCATTCAAATTCGTCAATCCACTCTGGTGCGGTATTACTATCAATATCAGCAACAATCCAGAATTCGTCCTCCGGATATTTAGAAAATTCATATATGGGCTCTTTTTCAAGTTTAAATTGTTCAATTTTTTCCACTAACTGTTTCGGACGATTTTTAGACAACAGTATCGCTTGATCACCTGTTCTGGATTTGTGATGCGTCCTGACGGCATCTTCAACAACAGATATAAATTGGATTTTGTTCTTTAGAGCTTCAAAGATTTCAGACACTATATCAAAATACTCTTCTTCCGTCACACTGCCTTCGCAAGACAAAAATATTACTTTTTTTGTTGTGGGTCTGACATAGCGATATGGGTTTTGAATAGTAAAAGGCACTTTGCTTTTTATCGGAAGCATTAATAATCCCTCCCAATCTTCGGAACAGCACCAAACCTACCGTTTAGATATGCTTTTAATACATCTTGTCCGTCTCTTACTTCAAAGTCTGAAAATGGCTTCAATGAAGACTCTCCATATTTGTTTTTCTCAACAAACCAAATTTCCTCTTGCCTGAATTCATCAAGATTAATTAAATTTACATCGTGTGCTGTGAAAATAATCTGGCTACAGGTTTCATTGCAATTTTGTATAAAAGTGCTTAATAGATACTTTGATAATTTTGTGTGCAAACTGCGATCAAGTTCATCTACAAAATAAAAAGGTGCTCTGCTTTTCTGCATAGCAAACAATATAGGTAGCAAGTCAAGTAATCTCTGTGTACCGTCCGACTCTTCATCAATATTAAATCTCACAACTTTATTATTCAAATGATGCTCAAATTTCATTTGTAGTAAAACAGTACGCTTATTTTCATCTTCTGAGAATATAAAATATTCGCCATCTAAGTTTAATATACCGTTACCAATATCTTCAACGTTATCGACAATTTCCTTTGATAAGTCAGTTTTTTCTGCAAATTCTTTAAAATCAATCTTATTGCTAACCACCGAAACATCTGAAACACCTGTGTCTAATTTCTTTAAAGCTTCAGAAATAAAACGGCGAAAATCATCGTCTTTTGCCAGCCTAACAGGCAACCACAGTACTTTTGCACTTGGGAAAATAATCTGAATGCCCTTAAACCATTCAACTAATTGCTCCGCCTTTTCGAGGCCATTATCATAGAGTTTGTATAAAAACAGCTGATTTTTTTGATTCGCTTGAATTCCTTCTTTTAAAACTTCTGCAAGGTTTCTTTCTTTAGAATCTTCTTGTGCAAATTCAGACTCAATATCAATTTGAGTGTGTCCGTTTGCATCGGTAATGCGCGTGAACATAGGGACAAATTCTGTTTCAGTTAATACCATCAGCCATTCTTCATGCACTTGATGGCGATCTAAAGTAAATCCATAATCATATACATCGCCGTTTAAAAAAAACATGAATTGAAAAGTGGAAATATTATTTAAATCTTCAACATCTCCCCTGAATTGATTCACGCCGGTATTTTTTCCGCTTTTTTGACCGTCTGCAATAAAATCTCTTGCAAATGCCACTGACTCAATAAATGTGGTCTTGCCTGATGCATTAGGGCCAAAGAATCCTGCTCTTTGTAAAATCTTCCACTCACCGGCTCTGGTTGTAATCGTTTTTAAAAACCTGTCATCCGTGCTTTTTTCAGTTGGAAACATACTGAACTCAATAGCATGTCCTATTGATTTGTAATTACTCACAATATATCTCAAAAGCATATATAAACCTCCAAAATAGATAAATTAGTTATTTTCTCTATAATAATGACTCTGTATGTCAAAAATCTCCGCATACCTGCCCTTCTTTGCCATAAGCTCGTCGTGGGTTCCGAACTCGGCAACCGTACCACCCTCAATGTATGCAACCTTGTCACAAAAGTGCGTGCTTGCAAGTCTGTGAGAAATGAAAATTGAAGTCTTGTTTTTCGCAAGCTCATTATACTTGTGGTAAAGCTCACTTTCCGCGATAGGGTCGAGAGCCGCTGTGGGCTCGTCAAGCAACATAATGGGTGCATCCTTGTATAAAGCCCGTGCCATCATAAGCTTTTGTTGCTGACCGCCTGAAAGCTCAATGCCGTCTTCTTCAATGGCTTTTTGAAGCTGTGCGTCTATATCAGAAAGACGCTCGCTTATGTTGGCTAATTCCAGACAGCGTTTCACACGCTCACGGTTAATTTTTTCTTCCTTGCAAAGCGCAACATTTTTTGCAACAGACAGCGGAAGAATCACGATGTCTTGGAAAATAGCTGAAATAAGCGAATGGATGCCTTCAAGCGAAAGTTCTGTCGTTGGTATGTTGTTTATAAGTATTTCCCCGCTTGTGGGTCTGTAAAACCCGCATAAGAGCTTTACAATGGTTGTTTTACCCACACCGTTTGCACCAACAAGTGCAAGCTTTTGACCTGCGGCTATCTCCAAATTCAAGTCCTTTATAACATATTCGCCTTCATCGGTGTATCTGAAACACACGTCCTTAAACCTTATAGACGGGGGAACGTCTATTAAAGGCATGGGTTTGCTCGTTTCCTCGGGATGCTTGTTTGGCATTTCAAGATATTCCCTTATGTCACAGGTGTAAAGGCTTGCAATATTTATTGTGTTGTAGCCGCTGACTATGCCGGTAACAAAGCCCGAAAATCCCGCAACAGCCCCGAAATAAAGCACAAAGTCAGAGATGGCGATTTTGCCGCTTGTTATGGCATAGATTAGGTAGACATAAGCAAAACCGTCACGCAGTAATATAACAAATGCATTTGAAACGGCTCCCATAAACTGCATACTTCGCACCTTGTTAACCCAGTACATCTGCTCATCTATAAAACGTGTATAGTTATCCACAAACCAATCACGCATTTTGTAAAGTCTTACGTCCTTTGCATTTTCAAAGTCACTGGACTTGACCTCGGTGTAGTAAAGCTTTTTCCTTGCAGGTGTCCATTTGTCTTTTAGTCCATGCTCATAGTGTGCTATGTATTTGAGGACAAAATAATTTATAAAGGAGCTTGCGGCAAGGAGAATCATGATAAGAGGGTTAAGCATAGTGATTATACTGCTATACAGGAAGAAACCTAAAACGCTTGAGGCTATTGTCGCAAACGTGCTCACAATGCCCGAATGTCCACCGCTGCCTTCCCAAACCGACTGCATGGCTTTTTGCCTTTTGGTCTGACCGGCTGAACT
Organism: uncultured Eubacteriales bacterium; assembly: GCA_964412725.1. Classification (GTDB taxonomy): domain Bacteria; phylum Bacillota; class Clostridia; order Lachnospirales; family CAYPQA01; genus CAYPQA01. Next base: position 23,608 of record CAYPQA010000008.1, on the reverse strand, counting down.
TTCGAGAAAATCATAATCACAGTCCATAATCTTGTTGTTAATCATAAGCCAATATTTTGAGCGCGTAAGGTTGTCGCTTGACTTCGCACCCGCAATTGAAAAGCTGCTCACAAAATTCAAACCTGCAATAAGTAATGATACAGAGCCGATAGAGATGATCAAACGTTCGGGCGATGAGGCGTTTGAGATTTCGTCTATAACAAGCTTTGGCAAATATATGCCGAGTGCTGGAAGTAGGACACCTGTCAATGCTTGCAATACCGCATAAAGCAAAATGATCTTATCCCAGCGCCAAAGATTACCGATTATGTAGCCTATGTTATCCAAAACACTATACTTAGGCTTTTCTTTCTTCTGCCCATTTTCAGCCATTACAACCTCCTTAAAATTTTATGGAAATTTTCCACTGTTTTTTTCCGATTATATCAAAACTAATAATCATTGGCAATTCATTTGACAAATTTTAACAAAAGTTGTATACTTTTGAAGCCAAATAAATAATTATCAAGGTTTACAAATATATTTGTTAGGAGATAATATCCAAATGAGGTTGATTATGAAAAAGAAGATAATTGTATTTTTGATTACAACATTTGTATCGGTTTCGTCTTTTACATTTAATGCTAAAGCAGCAAATGAGCCGGAGATAACCGCAACCGCTGCAGCTTTGATTGATGCGGACACGGGCCTTTTGATATATGGCAAAAATATTGATGAAAAGCGTTATCCGGCCAGTATAACAAAAATTATGACAGCAATCTTGGCTATTGAGGAATTTGAGGACGATATGGAGCGCCGTATTCCTTTTTCTAAGGAGGCTATTGCAAGCCTGCCGTGGGACAGCTCTAATATGGGAATGAAGGACGGGGAAAGCCTTACCTTGAGCGATGCGCTTTATGGACTTATGCTGCCGTCTGCAAATGAGGTTGCAAACGCTCTTGCTCAAAGTGTTTCCGGAAATATTAATGATTTTACAAAGCTAATGACTAAAAGAGCCGCTGAACTTGGTGCAACAAATACGAACTTCGCAAACCCGCACGGCTTACACGAGCCACAACACTACACAACTGCGGGCGATATGGCTAAGATAATGATGGGTGCTGTGAAGCTGCCTAAATTTGTTGAGGTTATTTCCGCAAAAAAAAGGCTTATACCCGCTACTGAAAAGCGGACAAGCCCTTTTGAAATTGTGAACACAAACAAGCTTATTCAGCCCGGAAATTACTTTTACGAATATGCCATAGGTGGAAAAACAGGTTTTACAGATGAAGCCGGCCACACTCTCGTCACATATGCTGAAAAAGACGGACATAGACTTATAAGCGTCGTTTTACAAGATGTGAAGAATGTACTATACACAGACACTATTGTTTTGTTGAAATATGGCTTTTCCCTTTATAATCCATTCTCCTTAGTCAAGGCCGCAGATTTTACTGGTAGGGTTGAGAAGTTCGGTAACCTTAAGGTTAGTATAAAAGAAGATATTAAAATGGATCTACCTTTGCCTAAGGATAGCGTTTTCAGATCAGAGATTATTGTTTCAGAGGGCGTTTCTTTGCCTATCTCCGTTGACGAAAATATAGGTGTTTTACGGTTCTATGCAGACGATCTAGAGGTTTGCGATATACCCGTTTATGCGGCAGAGGAACGCCTCATAACTCCACTTACAACCGACTTTTTTGAGAAAAAATCTCAATCATATGCCCAAAACACAAGAGCTAACGATATAGTTACGGACGAGAAGAATGTTGTACCGCTTGTTCGAATGGGTATGTTTATTTTGCTTGTACCTTCCGTTTTAACGCTTATTATTGTCTGCATAAGGCATATAAATATAGCAAGACGTCGCAGAAGGTATGCGCGTATCTATTACAGAAGAAACCATCGGTTTAATTCGTAAGATAACCTATCCTTTGGCCAGAACTATAAGCAACTTAATAACTGCCGCACATTCCCTGAAATATGAGGGAGGAACAAGATACCATGGTGTTGAAGCGTGCAGACGGTTTGGACTTAGGCCTGCAATCTTTGCATAGATTGACGCACGGAATATATGGAAATCGTTTGTGACATATGAGGTTGTATACTCACGGTCGAAATGATTGTCAAGAATTCTTTTAGAGAAAAGAAAATTCTCTTGCGTTGAGGTAGACTTGTCCTCCTTTATGATGTTTGATGATGTAACGCCTCTTTCGACAAGATAACGTTCCATAGCCAAGGCCTCGGAGATATCCTCTCTGGGGCCTTGACCACCCGATACAACAATTAAAGCCTTGGGGTTTCTTTCATGATACTCCAAGGCTTTATTTAGGCGATAGACGAGCGCTTTCGTTGGTGTTTCACCGCGTATGCCCGCGCCAAGCACAATAATTACGTCCTCATCATATGTGACTGTGTCGTTTAACCCAAAGAAAAACAGAAAGCACATAAACCCAGCAGCTAATGCAAGCCCACCGAATAGTATACGGAATACATTGCGGCTAAGCCGTAAGGAAAAGATTAAAACAACAGACAAGCCTAAAAAAGCCAAAATACCAAAGTCGTAGCCGTTAAAAATAAAGAGTATAATTGAACATATTAAAGAAAAATAACCTGCAAAAACAAAACCTTTCTTCATACAACCCCCTATACACGTTCCAAACTTACACGCCCGAGCTTCCCGCCGCGTAACTCATCAATAAGCATAATAGCCGCTCGTTCAATATCCAAAACGTCACCGCGCTTCTTGTAAGCGCGGTTTTTTGCTATTTCGGCAAGGATATTGTCCGAAGATGCAGTCATATCCGTCACGTTATAACGCTCAACCAGCGCATCGGGCTTACTCTTGGATAACCGCTTTACAAGATGAATTGAAAGCGTTATCGGGTCAAAAATATCGTCCGCAATTGCCCCTGTAAGCGCAAGGTTAAGCCCTACAGTTTCGTCGTCAAACTTTGGCCACAAGATGCCGGGCGTATCCAGAAGTTCAAAGTCCTTGTATTTGCCCGTTGGTTTAAGCCATTGCTTGCCCTTTGTGACTCCGGGCTTATCGCCTGTCTTTGCAACATTCTTACCAAGTATTTTGTTTATAAGCGTGGACTTGCCAACGTTCGGTATGCCCACAATCATTGCACGCACCGGCACAAATATACGACCCTTAGCCTTAAGGCGTTCTATTTTCTCCTTCATCAAGTCGCGTGAAATGGATATAATCCCCTCCAAGCCATCACCCTTGAACGCATTCGCTGTTACAACAGACAAACCTTGTTCAACGAAATAAGTCTGCCATTCTTTGTTTATTCCTGCATCTGCGAGGTCGGACTTGTTAAGTACTATAATATGTTTCTTGTCCTTCGCAAGCGCCTTTATATCGGGGTTCTGGCTGCTATAAGGAATACGTGCGTCTAAAATCTCTATAACAACGTCGATAAGAGACAGATGCTCTATAAGTGTGCGCTTTGCCTTGGTCATATGACCCGGATACCACTGAATCATTTAATCACCCCAAAAACAGATATAGGTAGGATTCTCAACGAAACCTTTCCGTATATGTCCGATTTATTTACACATCCCACGCTAAGATAGCGGCTGTCGTTACTTAAATTTCTGTTGTCGCCAAGCACGAAGTATGAGCCCTCGGGCACGGTTACAGGGAAACGCACATCGCCCATTGCAGTAACATACTCCGTGGAATATGCATCGTCTAAAGGTTCGCCGTTTACATAAAACTTATAATCCCTTAAGTCTATCTCATCCCCGGGCAGACCTATGATACGCTTTACATAATCAGACGGTGCATTGCCACCCTTGTATGGAAACGCTATTATGTCACCCTTCTTGGGCTTTGAAAACACATACACAAGCCGGTTTATATAAACCGTTTCTGCGTGTTTTAATGTAGGCTCCATAGAAATCCCCGAAATATTCGCAACCTTAAAAACAAAATTTGTGATAACAAGGTATGCGGCCAATGCAACCACAATTGCAACAAGCCATTCCTTAAATTGACGTTTGCTAAACTTATTCATAATATCCTCCCGTTTCTCAATGTCTTAAACATCGAAAAAAAGAAGGGCATAAATGCCCTTCTTTTTTATTTACCGCGTCTAACGATATCTTCTTTAATCTTAGCGGCCTTACCAATCCTATCACGAAGATAGTAAAGCTTAGCTCTGCGCACGATACCGCGGCGCACAACCTCAATTTTTTCAACGCGTGGAGAATGAAGCGGCCAAGTCTTTTCAACACCGACACCATAGGACAATCTTCTTACGGTGAAGGTTTCCCTTAAACCGCCGTTTTGACGCTTAAGAACGGTTCCTTCAAAAACCTGAATTCTTTCACGGCTGCCCTCAACAATCTTTGCGTGCACGCGTACGGTATCACCGATATTAAAATCGGGGACATCCTTCTTGAGCTGCTCACTCTCAAGAGCCTTAATCATCGGGTTCATAATTCCAATCCTTTCGTTACCGGACGTTCATAGATAAAATTAAAATCCAGCGGAGCGTCCTACATTTTCATCGGGTATAGTATCACAAAGCTTGGAATTTTGCAAGGAATTTTTCATCATAAACCGTATATACTCTTTACAGAAGTGTTAGTAATGTTTATAATGGGTGAAAAATTTGAAGAAAATTGGAAGGAAATTATGCAAAGAATTTTTCCAAGAGTTTGGAATTATAGTTGCCTTGACTTTAACAATGTGTTGATTACAACGGCAACGATAGGCCCTAAAATCAAACCCACAACACCAAAAAGCTTTAACCCAACATAAATGGATACCAAGGTCATAAGCGGATGTATGCCAATCTCTCTGCCCAAAATCTTCGGCTCAACTATCTGTCTAACAAGCAATATCGTTCCGTAGATTATCATCAATATAACTGCTTTTTTATAGTCTCCGTTAATGCCCGAATAAAGCGCCCAAGGCCATATAATCGCACCGCTTCCAAAGATAGGCAGAGCGTCTACAAAAGCTATGAGTATGCCCACAAAAAGAGCATACGGATATCTTATAATTGTAAGCCCCACAACGCATATAGTTGCTATTATAAACATAATTGTTAGCTGTGCTCTTATATATCCGCCTACGGCTCCAACAAGTCCTCGTTTTACGATAACAACCTTTGATGTAAGCATAGGAGGCATATTTCTTTTAATGGTTTTTGAAAACAGCGCTTTGTCCTTTATGAAGAAAAAGCTTGATATAAATGTTAAAACAATTCCAAGTATTATGGATGGAATTTTTGTAACTGCCTTATAGTATCCCCCAAACTCGGATACAAGGCTTGAGGTGAAGCTTGAAATATAATCCTTTAAATTATTTGCAACTGCTGTACCGAAAGACGAGCTATAGTAGTCGTTTAGCTTAATCTGCGCCTTTAAAAGCTCAAAACGAAAGTTTATCTCGTCCCAAAGCTGAGGCACCTGTGCAATAAAACGTTGTCCTTGACTTATAATTGTTGCAATAAGGTTAATAATTATAATGGTCAGTATGGTTAAAAGTATAACGACATCAAAGGCCGCAATTAAAGGACGGCTTATTTTTAGCCGAGTTTCAAAAAAGCGTGAAAGCGGCTCAAACATCATGGAAATAAGAAACCCTATAAGAAACGGTGCAAAAAAAGGGAAAGAAATTTTAAACAAATAAACGCAGACTATCGTACCCAAAACAAAGAGTACAGGGTCAATAAAATTTTTATAGCTTTTGTAAAATTCCATATGAAACCTCCAATAACAGTTTTTTCCAGAAAGTATACAACAATTTACCATAGCCGTCTATGGTTTTGTTAGAAATGAGGAATAGGATGAATAACAACGACAAGAAACCCGAATCTAATCAAGGCAGTGTTTTTAACTTTTTAATTATTGCACTTTTAGCAACGTTTATATTCAATTTGGCTATGCAATCTCTTGTAAGCAGCTCCCATAATCAAATTGAATATAATAAATTCCTGCAGATGCTGGACAACAATGAGATTGAAGCTGTGGGCATCATAGAAGACAGGCTCGTTATAACCACTAAAAAACCCTCAGAAGATAAATCTGAGGACTCGTCTTCGGAGTCTCCTGCAAAAGATACTCAAATTGTAGGCGAATCTCCGTCATATTATACAGGAAATGTAAATGACCCTCAATTAATTCAGCGACTTATTGATAACGGTGTTAGATTTTATAAGCCCATACAAAACAATAACCCTATTATAAATTTTATAACCACTTGGGTTTTACCCATTGTGATTATGTATGCTATCTTAAGTCTTTTCCTAGGATTTATGGCCAAGAAAATGGGAATGGGCGGCGGCTTTATGGGTATGGGTCGCTCAAATGCAAAGGTCTATATAGAAAAGAAAACAGGTATAACGTTTGAGGATGTTGCTGGACAAGAGGAGGCAAAGGAAAGTCTGCGTGAAATTGTAGACTTTTTACACCATCCCGACAAATATATTGCTATCGGTGCAAAACAGCCGAAGGGTGCGTTGCTCGTAGGCCCTCCGGGTACAGGTAAAACCCTGCTTGCTAAGGCTGTTGCGGGAGAGGCTAAAGTTGCTTTCTTCTCGTTGTCCGGCTCTGAGTTTGTTGAGATGTTTGTTGGCGTGGGTGCCTCACGTGTACGTGATTTATTCAAACAAGCCGACCAACACGCGCCATGTATCATATTTATTGACGAGATTGACGCGATAGGCAAAAGCCGTGACAGCCAATTCGGCGGCGGCAACGATGAACGTGAGCAGACCCTTAACCAACTTCTTGCGGAAATGGACGGTTTCGACTCGTCCAAAGGCGTTGTTATCCTTGCCGCAACGAACAGACCCGAAATCTTAGACAAGGCCTTATTGCGTCCGGGACGCTTTGACAGGCGTGTTATCGTTGAACGTCCGGATTTAAAGGGACGTGAAGCGATTCTTAAGGTTCATTCCAAAAAAGTTAAGATGTCAAATGACGTTGACTTAAACGCCATTGCACTTGCAACCTCCGGTGCTGTTGGCGCTGACTTGGCCAATATGGTCAACGAGGCCGCTTTGCGTGCGGTAAGATTGGAGCGCAAGGAAGTTATTCAAGAGGATTTATATGATGCCGTTGAGGTTATTATAGCCGGTAAAGAGAAGAAAGACCGCATTATGACAGACAAAGAAAAGCGCATTGTTGCATTCCATGAGATTGGGCACGCGCTTGTAACCGCTTTACAAAAAAATTCACAACCCGTGCAAAAAATTACCATTGTTCCGCGTACCATGGGCGCACTAGGATATACTATGTCCGTTCCTGAGGAAGAGAAATTCCTTATGTCCAAGGATGATATTTTGGTTGAAATAACCTCGCTTTTGGCCGGACGTGCGGCTGAAAAGCTCGCTTGCAATACAGAAACCACAGGTGCATCTAACGACATTGAACGTGCGACAAAACTTGCAAGGTCTATGATAACGCAATACGGTATGTCCGAAAAATTCGGAATGGTTATGCTTGACCACGTTGAGAGCAAATATCTTGACCAAAGAGCGGGCTCTGTTTGCTCCCAGATTACGGAGGCTGAGGTTGACAAAGAAGTCCGCGAGGTTATTCGCTCCTGCTATGATAATGCAGTTTCAATTCTTGAGAACCATACAGATGATCTTAACAAGCTTTCTGATTTCCTTTTTGAAAAGGAAACCATAACCGGCAAGGAATTTATGGATATGATAGGACTGTCCACAGGAACAGATAAAGAAATAGATAAAGAAAAATAAGGGGGGAGTTTATGGGCATTGTCATCGGAACGGATATTTTTATAGATTTTATGAAAAAGAACGGATATTTCGTTGACAAGAGTTTGTTTATAAAAGAAGTTATAGACTGCACCGGTCAAGTTATGCTTATCACGCGTCCACGACGTTTCGGAAAAACACTCAATATGACAATGCTTGAAGCTTTTTTATCTTGCGACAGCAACGAGGACTATACAGATTATTTTGAACCCCTTAAAATATGGGCGCACTCAGATTGCAAAGAATATTTCCAAAACCTTCCGGCTGTGTTCTTTTCGCTTAAGGATGTTACAGCCTTGACTTGGGACAGTTGCGCAAACCTACTAACTGCGAAGATTTCGGACATACTCGTTAAATACAGTTATCTTAAAGACAGACTTAACGAACGTGATAGGTCTTTGTTTGACAAGTTTGAAAGAAACATTGCCTCATTAGATGAGTGCAAATTGGTTTTGGGCTATCTGACCAAGTGGCTTTATGATTATTACGGCAAAAAGGTATACTTGCTTATCGATGAATATGACAACCCCATTCAAGAGGGTTATCATAACGGCTACTATGACGAGATAATTTCATTTATGCAGGTGTTTTTGGGTTCTGCACTTAAGACCAATCCTTATCTTGAAAAGGCTGTTATGACTGGGGTTACCCAGATTTCGGGCGAAAGCTTATTGTCTAAGTTTAATAATTTTGTTTCCTATAGCGTTTTAAATCAGGATTTTGGGGACAAGTTTGGTTTTACAGAGGACGAGGTTATCAACGCGCTTAAAGATAACGCACCTTTCAGGAATATTGATGAAGTGCGTGACATGTACAACGGCTATCTGTTTGGAGGCCAGTGTATTTATAACCCTTGGTCTATAATGAACATGCTTTCAAAAAACGAGAACGTCCCTCTCAGTTTTTATTGGTACAACTCAAGCAGCGACAGGATTCTGCGTGAAGCCTTTGCGAAGAAAGACAATGCATTTAAGGAAACGCTTTATAATTTGATTAACGGAGAAACAATCAGGGAGCCTATAAAAAGTGAAACAACTTATCTTGACCTGCAAAAGTCCGGCGATGCGGTTTGGAGTTTCTTACTTTATTCAGGATATTTGTCCTTAAGGGAGCCGTTCTCAGACGAAAATGGTGACTATGCGTTAAGCATACCCAACAAAGAAGTGCGTATTATGGTTCGTGACATTGTTATGTCTTGGTTCACTGAGTGGGGCGGGCGAAATGGGGCGGAGTTATTCTTCAAGTCCTTACTGCTGGGAGATGAGGAAGCCGTTTATAACCAGCTTAGCTACATCATAAGAGACGCATTTTCATATTTTGATACAACTTTAAAAATGCCTGAATTAATGTATCATGCGTTTATTCTTGGCATGCTTCAATTTTTGGGACGTGATTATTATTGCGAATCCAATGCAAACATGGGGTGAGGTTGCAGTGATATTTTCATTTGTCCAAAGGCAGGGTTTTTAGAAAAGACAGGCGCAATTCTTGAATTTAAAAAGACCAACAATCAATCGCAGTTAGAGACCGTGACAGACAACGCGCTCTCACAAATTTTTGAAAAGGATTATATCCAAGGCGCAAAGAAACGAGCGCTTGAAGTTGTTCATTGCTATGGTATAGGTTTTTATCGCGATGAATTTATGATAAAGCATAAAGTAAATTTAACGGAGGTGATAAATTGATTTATGTTATAGACGGACAAGGCGGCGGTGTTGGGAAGGCTTGTGTGTCCGAAATTAAAAAATTCGTACCTAAGGCCGAGATTATAGCCCTGGGTACGAATGCAACGGCAACAGGCAGTATGCTAAAAGCCGGTGCCGATATAGGCGCAACCGGCGAAAATGCTATCATACATAACTGCGCGCTGGCTGGTGAGAAGGATTTTATTATTGGTGCAATGGGCATAATTATGGCAAACGCATTGCATGGAGAAATAAGCCCATCTATTGCGGGGGCTGTGTCTGCAAGCAGAGCGACTAAACTGCTTGTTCCAATGATGAAATGCAGTGTAAGGGTTTTGGGTCTGCAAACCCTACCCATAGCCGGTTATCTCACAGAAATGGTCAGCATTATTAAATCACAGATGGAGGAATAAGATGAAAAAGTACAGGTTTATTATCTTTGCTTTGGCAACGCTTTTATTGGCACAGCCTGTTTTGGCATCCACCGTTGCTGAGCAAAATGCGGCTCATTTCGGCTTTCTGACACTTTTACCGCCGCTTATTGCGATTGCTCTTGCTTTTGCGACAAAAAACGTTATTGTTTCTCTTTTTACGGGAGCATTAACGGGCGGTTTTATGGTTAGCATTATTAACAAAGGCTTTTTTTCATCCATTGTCGGTGCGTTTCTGGATTTCGTATCGCGTGCGCTTAGTTCGCTTTCTGATACATGGAACGCAGGTATCATCTTGCAAGTTTTAGTTATAGGCGGCGTTATAAACCTTGTTGCAAAAATGGGTGGCGCAAAGGCTATCGCCGAGGCTATGGTTAAACGCGCTAAAACTCCACGCTCTGCGCAAATTATAACCTTCATACTAGGTATACTCGTTTTCTTTGATGATTATGCCAATTCTTTGATTGTTGGACCTATGATGCGCCCTGTTTTTGACAAGATGAAGATTTCGAGAGAACGTCTTGCGTTTATCGTTGACGCAACAGCGGCACCCATTGCGGGTCTTGCTATTATTTCAACATGGATTGGACTTGAGGTTGGTCTTATTCGTGATGGTTTTCTTTCTGTGGGCGAAAATGTTGACGCTTTCGGCGTTTTCCTCTCCACGATTCCTTACAGGTTTTATAACATATTTATGCTTTTCTGCGTATTCATAACCTCATTCTTACTTAAGGACATTGGCGCAATGAAGAAAGCTCAAACCAATGCACTGACAGCGGACACTAAGGGCAAGCACAGTGCCGCGGCCTCAGATTTAGAGCCTAAGGCTGGCGTAAAGCTCAACATCTGGAATGCAATCATTCCTATCGGTACGCTTGTTGTGTCCGCTTTGCTTAGCTTTTACTTCAGCGGCTATGACGCAATTTTGGGCGGCGAAGATATGGATTTAATCAATCTTGTTCAGAACGCTCCATTGTCATTCTTAGCTTTGAGAGAATGTATCGGCGCCTCAGATGCGTCTGTGGCTTTGTTCCAGTCCGCACTATTTGCATCCATTGTTGCAATTGCTATGGCCTTGTCCCAACGCATATTCAAGCTTAGTGAAGCCATTAGCGTATGGGTTGACGGCCTTAAAGGACTTCTTCTAACGGGCGTCATTCTTATCCTTGCCTGGTCTTTAAGCTCCGTTATCAAAGAGTTAGGCACGGCTATATTTTTGAAGAACTTTTTGAGCAGTTCTCTGCCCGCTTTCTTACTTCCCTCGTTGATTTTTATTTTTGGCTCTTTCATATCCTTTGCGACAGGTACTTCATACGGCACAATGGGTATACTTATGCCGCTGGCCATACCTCTTGCGCACGCACTTAAGGCAGATATGAATTACGTAATCGTATGTACAAGTGCAGTTCTCACAGGCGCAATCTTCGGCGACCATTGTTCCCCGATATCCGATACAACAATCCTCTCCTCAATGGGTTCGGGCTGTGAGCATATTGCGCACGTCAACACGCAGATTTTCTATGCATTAATGATAGCTGGCTTAACCCTTGTTCTCGGTTACATCCCCGCAGGCTTAGGCGTATCCGCTTGGATTATCATTCCTGTTAATATGGCTGTAATTGCATTAATTATTCATTTCTTTGGAAAAAAAGTAGGAGGTTAACATATGAAGTTTTCAAGTAAAGGGTTGTTTTGGCTTAATGAACCAAGGAATTTTAGTATGTCCGATGAGAAGGTTACTATAGTAACAAGTCCGGAGACGGACTTTTGGCAACGAACATATTACGGCTTCAGTAACAATAACGCGCACGCATTGTTGACAAGACGTGAAGAAAAATATTTTTCGTTTACCGTAAAAACCGAGTTTGATAGCAAACATCGTTTTGACCAATGCGGCGTAATTATACATCAGGATGCCGACAACTGGTTTAAAGCGTCCATTGAGTATGAAAATGATGAGTTTCAGCGTTTAGGCAGCGTTGTAACCAACCATGGTTACTCAGACTGGGCAACAACGGACATTCCGGCTTTACAAAAATTTATGTACTACAGGCTAAGCCGTCGGGAAAATGATTTTTGCATTGAGAATTCATATGACGGAACCTCTTTTAAACAAATGCGTATTTTCCATATGTTTGAGTTGCCTTCAGAAATCCGCATAGGCTTATATGCGTGCAGTCCTGAAAAATCATCATTCACAGCAACGTTTACCGAAATGGAATTCACAGAGTGCAAATGGCTCGAACACAAGTAAATCAATAACATTCAAAATTCTATTGTAGAGATTTTTATAATATGGTAATATATGGTATATTCTTTTTGCGAGGTCGAAATGGGAAAAAAGAGTAAGGCTAATAAAAAAACCATCATATTGACAGGCGGCGGCTCCGCCGGCCATGTCACGCCCAATCTGGCGCTCTTGCCAAGGCTCAAGGTTCTGGGATTTAACATACATTACATCGGCGGAAACGGCATTGAAAAAGAACTCGTACAGGCTGCTGGTCTGCCCTTTTATCGTATTTCCTCAGGTAAGCTACGTCGTTACCTTGACCCAAAAAACCTTACGGATATGTTCAGAGTTGTTAAAGGCCTTTCGGATGCTTACTTTGTTTTGAGAAAGGTTAGGCCCGATATCGTGTTTTCAAAGGGCGGATTTGTGTCTGTACCTGTTGTTGCGGCGGCGGGTTTGTTGGGAATACCCGTTGTTGTCCACGAATCAGACTATACACCGGGGCTTGCAAATAAGCTCTCTTCGCCTTTTGCAAAAAAGATTTGCGTATCCTTCCCCGAAACCCTGCCACACGTTCCAAAGGCCAAAGGGGTTTTAACCGGAACGCCGATAAGAGAGAGTATACTTAATGGGAGCAAGAAGGCCGGGCTTAAGCTTTGCGACTTCAAACCCTCTGAGAACGGAACATATAAAAACACCTTGCTTGTATTCGGTGGCAGTTTGGGCTCGGCAAGGATTAACGATTGTGTTAGAAAGCTTTTACCAAAGCTTGTGAAGTGTTATAATATTGTTCACATATGCGGAAAGGGCAAGCTTTTAAATTCAAGTGAACTTGACGCATCGGTTAATGCCTCTTACAGGCAATTTGAATATGTAAACAAAGAACTTGCAGATTTATTTGCTATGTCGGACGCGGTTATCTCACGAGCAGGTGCAAATTCTATTTTTGAATTGCTTGCGCTTAAAAAACCGCACCTTTTAATTCCTCTGCCAAAGGGCAGCACAAGCAGGGGTGACCAGATTTTAAACGCAAATTCTTTTAAAGAGCAGGGCTTTTCAAAGGTTCTGACCGACGAACAAATGACTCCGGAAACACTATTTGTTGAGATTGCAGACTTGATGAACAACAGGGCTATATATACCCAGAATATGCAAAAAACAGCGCTTTCAGACGGAGCAGATCGTATTGTGAACGTAATTACGGGTACCATAGGTTGAAATAAAACAAATATAAAAAAGCGGTTCGCCATAATCAGCGAACCGCTTTTTTATATTTGTTTCTTTCTGACCATCGGAGTTCAATATTCTCCAGTTGTTTCTGTTTGGTTTCTTCAATAAACTTACTGTCAAATGATACATCTATACGAGTGTCACACATTCCAAGCGAGTTTATCTGTATTTTATCAACAATACATTTGCCATCTTTTTGATAAATGCAGAAATCAACCTCACATTTCATTTTGTTTGCCCCTCCTAAATATGTTGCACTAATTATTAGTGAATACTTAGAATTATATCATAGTATTGGCTTAAAATAAATATATAATAAGTGCATATTTAGTGAGGTAGATTAGATTATGAAAAAGCAAAAGCACATAAGTATACGCATAGACAGTGACGTTCTTCGTAAATTCCACTATATTGCAAAATACGATGATCGTTCTGCAAGCGGACAGATAATGTTTTTGATTAACAAGAGCATTCGGGATTTTGAAGAAAAACACGGTGTAATTGAGTTAGAAGATACAAAAGAAGAGACATACAATTAAAGTTGAATAATGAACGAAACAATTAAGGTTGAAACAACCGTACACATTATCAATAAGATAGTTGATGACGTTAAAAATGGCTTAGAAAAATACAATTTTGCTAAGCCATTTTCTATTACAAAACAAATATTAAACTTTGAAATTAATATGTCAAAGCATTTGCAGTATATAGTAAACCAAGGTTTTGTTTACTAAAGCATTTAATAAGTTTATAAATATTATGTACAAAATACAAGTCTATAGTCCAATATATTTCACATTTTTGCATACTTTATGAAAATATTTTAAGATATATTGACTATGAAATATTAGTATGATATATTTGTATTATGAAATATGCACATATTTGTTTAGTAAACCATATTAGATTGGAAGTGGTTTTATGATTATTAAATAATCAATAGCATATCGTTCAAGTATGAAGAATGGAAAATGGTATTAATTTGAAGGAGGAGCAAAAATGTCAAAGAATATGCAAAGAGACAGAAACAGTATATCACGTTTGATTTCTGTTTTATTGGTCTTCTCTATGGTTGCTGTGTCGGTTATTTTCAAATCTGATGTGAAGACTCTTGCCGCGGCAGTCGAGATGATATACTCGGAAGATTTTGATGGGGACGCATTGACGGGAACCGTTTCAAGCGGTACACCCGGAACTGGTAGCTGGAGAATGTCCGGTAATAGTTTAGTATCCGTTGTAGCTGATACTGGTGGTAACAAAGGCATTAAAATTGTAAACGGAGGTACTACGGCCTGTGTTGCGTGGGTTAAAATTCCGGATCAAACCGAAACAATAACAATGCAGTTTAGAGTGAAAATGGATTCAGCTTCAGGCGGAGTAACTTTCCTTTACGGCTCCGGTGATTTAGGCTCGGCAAAGAATGAATTGTTTAAGATTAAGCTAAACGGTTCTTCTTTTCAAAGGCACTATCTTTCAGGTGGAAATAAGTATGCCAATTTTACAGAGCCTGCTGCATCTTACTCAACGGGTATATGGAGAACGGTTGCTATACAGGCTACTCCTCACAACGGAACGACCGATGCAAAAAAGGTGAAGGTTTTTGTTGACGGCGTTGAATTAAAGGATGCTTCTCCAAGCGCTACCGGGGATTTGATGGCCATTGGAGACAATGCAACACTTACTGCAACTGACGTAGATTTTACTAAAATACAAGGGTTTGGAGTAAAATCAAGCTCAAGCGATACAGGTACTATTGTTTGGATAGATGACGTTAAGATATACAAAGGCGCATATGTGGATAGTGTGGAACCTGTGCAACCCGCCTCGGTCACGCTGAACAATGCTCCGTCAACTCTCAAGCTCTACTCAATTGCAGAGCTTGACCCCGTCGTAAATTATAATGACAACGTGACAACGGATAAAAATGTCACATATGAGGTACTTAAGGGTTCTCAATATGTAAACATTATGGAAAATAATATTATCCAAGGAAAATCAAAGGGAACTGCTACGATACGTGTTGCAAGTAAAGCAGACCCAACCAAATACTATGATTATAATTTGGAAGTTACCGGCGACTTGGCGTCACCAAGCTCAAAGTTTAATCTTGATAAATGGAAGATAACTCTACCAACGCTTAACTCTACTCAATCCGGTGCGCTCGAAGCCGATGTAGATGAGATGGTTGCAGGGTATCAGTCAGAATGGTTTTTCTTAGACGAGAGTGATAACTCAATGGTATTTTGGAGCCCTGTAGATGGTGCAAAGACGGCTACAACATCATATACACGTTCCGAACTCAGGGAAATGATAGATAAAAATAATACAGCGGTTAACTGGGGTTGGAAAGGCACACATATTTTTGAAACAGAAGAGGCTGTTATATTAACGCCTTCAAACGGAAAAACCATTGTGTCTCAAATACATGGGGTTCAAAAGAATGGGGCAAATGCAAACCCTCTTTTGAAGGTTTATTATTTGAGAGATACAAAACAGCTTCAAATTGACCTCAAGCAATCAACTGCGGTTGGTGCAGGTGATGATAAAAAATACTTTAATAATATTGAGCTTGGACAGAAATTCCGAACGAAGATAGAGGTTATTGAAGGCGTTCTTTATGTTACTGTATCAACAACAGACAAGGATGGCACGTTCCGCTCAGAAACTTATACACACAAGTTTATGGAATTAGACCCGCTCTGGGAAGATTTGTTGGGCTACTTTAAGGTTGGAAATTATGTTCAGGACAGCGTAAGAGACAAGCCGGATGGCCCTCTGGAAGGCGCAATAGTCAAGGTTTATGACATATGCGCAGACACAAAAAAACCAGGCGTTGGCAAAATTAATACAACCTTCCACGATAACAACTATATAATTAACTATCCTTTGAACGGTGTAGGTATAAGCCGCGATTCTGCATATCTGCAAGTAAAAGACTCCTTAAAGCTTGAGGCGATCTTCTCACCCGCACAGGCTACAGACAAAAACATAAAATGGTCTGTTGAAAGCGGTTCCGATAAGGCTGCGGTAAGTAAAGAAGGTATTGTAACGGCCATTGCAGAAGGTACGGCAACGGTAAGAGTTGCAAGTGTTGCAAATCCAAATTTATATGCAGACTGTGTCATTACAGTCCAAAACCAATCAATCTCTCCAAATGATGGGCAGGTAATATATTTTGAAGACTTTGGTACAACATCCCCAAAAAACCTTTCTGCAGAAACAGCGGTTTCATGGACGTTTCAATCCAATAAACCAACTGTAGAGTTAGATGGCAATAATTACGTTCTTAAATATGTTGATACCTTTTCCGTTGATCCCGGAGCTGTTGGTGCTCAAGTAGAGCTTAAGGAACCAATTTCTTTAACAAATACCACAACAGTTAGCTTTGATGTTAAGATTACGGATGTTTTAACCAAAAACGGGACATCATCATCAAACGCATACTTTTCAATCGGTGGTGGTAATGTACTTGGTAATGCAAATGGCAATGAGTTTGCAAGGATAAGAAGTAATGCAACAGTAACAAGCGGTGAGCTTTCAAATTACAGATATCAACCCTCCACTGCTTCAAGCTCTTATGCAGACCCAAGTACAAATGCAGATAAGGCAAAATTCTCTCTTGACGAGTGGAAAACACTCACATTTGTCATAACACCCGATAATGGTAGTGCGTATGGAAATAAGTTTGATGCTTATATAGATGGTTATAAGGTTGCGGAAGGCATAAAGACATACGTGGAAAAGCCTAGAATTTCACATATATCCATCTATTCAGGAACCGCTGACCAAATGACTTTTATGGTTGATAATATAAAAGTCATTGAAGGAAATCACCCTCCGCAGGTTAATCTTGATGTGGAACCATCCCAGATAGTTCTTTCAAAAACTCCGGGCACAATAGCAGTAGGTGATTCACTGGATTTAAAACCAAGTTTCTTGCCTCAAAATGCAGTTCAGGATGCGGAATATAGCGTAATTTCGGGCGATGCGGTTATCGTAGGAAACTCCGGTGTTTTAACCGCAGTAAAGGTAGGCTCAGCTACCGTAAGAATTGCGCATAAATATAAGCCGGAAATATACACTGAACGTACATTTGAAGTTGTTGAGTCTATGATAGGCGTTACGGGAATGACAATAAATTCACACAACACAACTATTCAGAAAAATGGTATCTTCCAAATCATTCCTACAATTACACCCGCAAATGCCACAGAACCCAGCGTAATCTATGAGCTTATACGGGGCGGCGATTACGTAACTGTATCTGAAAGTGGCCTTGTTCAAGGCATAAAGGAAGGCGTTGCGGAAATAAAAGTTACAAGCCTTAATAATCCAAAACTTACACAAACCTGTATCATAGCCGTTTCAATGTCTAATTTTACGGCTCCCGTAAGTATATATTCACAAGATTTCGGAACCGGAACAAAAGCTGTTCTAAATGAGGACAAAAAAATAACCCCGTATTGGGTATTTACAAATCCAAAGCAGGTTGCGCCATCTGGCACCTCATTAGGCTCGATTACAAAAACCGACGTTGTGGATGACAACGGGAATTTTGTGCTACGTGTTCTGGACAATGCTTTGAACGATCTTCCGATAGCGGCACTTATATTCCAGCCTCAGAGCGGAATAACCACAACCCAATTTAGATTTAAGCTTACCGAAACAGCACTGGGCGGTTCAAGTCGTGATTTTCCTTCTTCAATAACCATCCCGCTAATAGGTGCGGATGGCGTTGAGGTTTTTGCTCTCAAAGCGATATACGACGGAACCACAACTAAACTTCAATATACTAACGAAGACAGCAGTCTTAATGGTATTGATGATTATGTCACAAACTTTTACGATTTCTCTACTCCGATAACGTTAAATCTGAATGAATGGGTAAACATTAGACTTGTAACCGTTGCAAATAACGGTTCGCCAAGGTCAAACACAACAGACGTCTACATTAACGGCAACAAGGTTGCAAGCGGTGTAACAAACAACGGTTCCAACTTAACTGTAGGCGAACTCCAAATTAAAGGCGGACGTTGGGACTGGATAGCCTCTGCAATTGACGACTTGGAGATTTACAGCGGTGAATATTTTGGTGCAGAGAGCATTAGTGTCTACTTTGACAGCCAAGGCGGAAATGCAGTTAATCCTATCACAAATGTGACGAGCGGTTCAAAGATTACAGCACCTTCTAATCCAACAAAAAGCGGATATACATTCTCCGGCTGGTATAAGGAAGCGGGCTGTATAAACGCTTGGAATTTCGAGAGCGACATAGTTACTGAAAACACCACTCTCTATGCGAAGTGGACAATTTCAGAAACAAGGGCTGTTACGATTATAGGAACTCCGAAGTTCAAGCAAACTCTCACCGCAGAAACAACAGACTTTAGCAACACAGCAACCCTCTCATATCAATGGAAACGCAACGGCCAAAATATCGGAACAAATTCAAGAATATACACGGTTGTTTCTGAAGATATTGGTTGCACAATTACTTGTGATGTAACAAGCAGTGACTACGCAGAGGCTGTTTCATCAAATAGTGTCTTAATTGGAAAGGCAGATGCTTACCCTGCAAGCAATGTTGATAAATATCACTTGCTGACGGAGACAGGAACTAAAACAGTAAGCGGAACCTTTGTGGTACCCGTAGATGCAGGAGTAACAAGTTACTATCTGGGTATGGTAACCGGTTTCACTAATATTTTTGATGCACAGCCTTCTATCGATGCTCTTACTGGCGTTATCTCTTATAGTCTTTCAGGAACCTGCGACAGTGAACAGACTGTAATCGTACCTGTAACTATAAGTATGGCCAATTATAACGATATAGAATTCGAAGTCATTGTCACCGTTTCAAACAGGATGCCCATAACAATAGAGGGCCTATCTACGCCAAACAAGATTTATGATGGAACCCCGATAGAAGATTCAGATTTTGGAACGCCTATCTTAAATCCTTCATGGTCTGGAATTCTTGAGTATACCTATTACGAAGGGCACACAACTTCAGCCTCCGCACTTATCTTGGCTCCAACTAATGCAGGACTCTATACACTCAAGGCCGCAATACCTTATTCTGACACCTCTTACATCGGCTCTGTTGAATTAACCTTTGTTATCGCACAAAAGAATGTTGATGTTATTGCGGACAGCAAGTCGATGCTTGTTGGAGAATCCGTACCTGAGCTTACCGTAACTTATGACGGCTTTGTAGGAAATGACATTCTAACAATGCCTTTGACCACCCTTGCAGTTGCGGAAACAAGCGCAGACGGTTCGTTACCGGGAGGCTACGATATTACTTTTGATACAAGGGCCGTACTTGATTCAGAAAAAGGACTGAATTATACTTTAACGCACATTAATGGTATATTAACCGTTTCCGTGTCCGGCTATACGGTAACTTTCCATCCAAACGGCGGAACAGGAAACATGTCTGTTCAGAAATTTGAATCTGGAGTTGAACAAAACCTGTTTCCCAATGCGTTTTATCGCACAGATTACAGCTTTATGGGTTGGAATACAGAGGCTAACGGCAGTGGCACAGCGTACACAAATATGCAAAGCGTTACACTTACCTCAAACATAACACTTTATGCGCAGTGGTTTTACAACCCGCCTTACATTCCAAACGTTCCGGAATACGACAACACCATACCTCCAGCCTCAACACAGGAACCGGCATCACAGCCAACGTCACAACCTACTCCTGTGCAAACGCCAACCAAGACACAGGAACCAACCTCTGTATTTGATTTAAAACCAACTTCAAAACCCACCAAATTAGAGATTGAAATTAATATTGGTGATAAAAAGCAAACTACAACGGTTATGGTAAAGGACAATACGGTAAGTTTCACCATACCCCAGAAGGGCGTAGATAATGCAATTCAACATGCAAAGAGCGAAACCCTGGCCATTGATTTAAGAGCTCCTGCTGAATTTAAAAATGTAAGTGTTATCTTAACCCCCGAATCTATTGCTGCGTTTGCAAAGAACTTTAAACAAGTTGAGCTTAAAACATCTTTTGCAACCCTGAGCTTTGACAAAAACGCACTTGATGTTATTTCAAATTCTTCAAAAACGGATGTTGAGATTAGCACTTCTGCGGATGGAAAGATTTACGAATTCACGGTTGCAAGCGGAAAGAATAACATCACACAATTCGGCAACGGACGTGTGAGCATTTCATTCCCATACGAACTTCAAACCTCCCAAACAAATCAAAACACTATTGTTTACTACATTAATCCGGATGGGGAAAGAGAAACCGTAAAGAGCAGTATGTTTGAAGCCGGAAAAATATTCTTCACAACAAACCATTTCTCAAAATACACTGTAGCTCACAATAATGTTACTTTTAAAGATGTAACATCTGCGGACTGGTTTGAAAACGCCGTGAACTTTGTAGCTTCAAGAGAGTTGTTCAGCGGCACAGGTGATGGTAGGTTTTCACCCGCCGACACAATGACAAGGGCTATGTTCCTTTCCGCTCTCTCAAGGCTTGATGGCGTAAATCTTTCAAACTATAGAAAAAATGACGGTTTTTGGTACAGTCAGTGTGTAGCTTGGGCTGTTGAAAAAGGCTTGATTCCTAATTCCTCATACAATCCAAACGAATCCATAACCCGTGAGGAAATAGCGGTAATCCTTTCAAACTATATTAAATCTAAGGATATTATCCTCCCGATTTTAAACCTGGCTTCATTTAATGACATGGATAAAGTCTCCCCGAACGCTAGGGAGGCCGTTGAGGATATGAAAAAATACGGACTTGTCACCGGTTACAACAATCTCTATAATCCAAGCGCACCAGTAGACAGAGCCGCCGCCGCAACAATTTTTATGAACATCGTAAAGGTTATGTCTAAGTAAAATTAATATTTAAATAAGGGCTGTTGCAGATTTTGCAACAGCTCTTATTTATGTCCAAATTCAGATAAAATTCAGTTTATAAACAATCCAAAAACATAATCGCATTTTATACTGTCGTCATAGAAAACAGAAAAGAAATGGAGCCGAACAAATATGACAACAAAAACCTTTAAGAGATACGAGTTAAAGTATTTAGTAACGCCGAAGCAGTATGAGATTATTTCTGAGAAACTTCAAAAATATATGGATTTTGATTCCTTCTGTAAAGACGGGAAAAGCTATATGATTTATAATCTCTACTTTGACACAAAAGACGATGCAGTTATTCGTCGTTCTCTTGACAAGCCTTACTATAAGGAGAAGTTGAGATTGCGTTCGTATAAGATGCCAACACAGCAGGATGATATGGTGTTTTTGGAGCTTAAGAAGAAGATAGGTGGTATAGTTGCAAAACGGCGTGCTATCTTGCACTATGAGCAGGCAATGGACTTTATAACAAACGGAAATATCCCAAAGACAGACACCTATCAAGACAAACAAGTCTTAGACGAAATTGCTGACTTTCTAACCCGATATCCTGTTTTTCCAAAGGTGTATATAAGCTATGAAAGGATTGCGTTTTTTGGAAAGGAAAACAACGAATTTAGAGTGTCTTTTGATAAGAACATACTTACACGACGCGAAAAGGTTAATCTCTATGATGGAGATTACGGTGTAGAACTTCAAAATGATGGGAGTTATCTTATGGAAGTAAAATGTGACGGGGCGGTCCCAATCTGGATGACCTCAATGCTTTCGGAGATGAAAATTTACACAACAAGCTTTTCTAAATACGGCAATGAATACAAACGCCACACACATATAAATAGACACAAATCTGCGTAAAAATTGGAGGGATTCATATGTTAGATTTTTTACTAACCATCGCCAGTGCCACAGAAACCTTAACCTTCGGTGGTACACTTATTATTATCGGTTCATCACTTGTTCTCGGTTTGTTCATAAGCCTGGTCTACATCTTCACACATAAAAATGATGAATACACCGGAAGTTTTACCGTTTCACTCATAATGCTACCCGCTATAATTGCAATGATTATTTTGCTCGTAGGCAGTAACGTTGCAAGAGCTTTCTCTCTTGCGGGCGCGTTCAGTTTAATTCGTTTCCGTTCGTCACCAGGAGATTCTAAGGATATATCCTATGTATTCTTCACCGTAGGCGTAGGTCTTGCGTGTGGGATGGGTTTTATCGGATATGCTGCATTGTTTGCTCTAATACTATGCCTTGTTATGGTTGTTCTTGAGAAATTAAAATTCGGTAACCGCCCTCATATTGCTATGCAGCTTAAAATAGTTTTACCCGAGGATATGGATTATCATGGTGTGTTTGACAACATTTTGGAAGAATACGCTTTTACACATAAACTTGTTAAAGTAAAAACCGCAGAATTTGGTTCGTTATTTGAGCTTACTTACGAATTAACAATAAAGGATATGTCAAAAACCAAGGAATTAATAGACAAGCTACGCTGCAAAAACGGCAACCTGAATGTGATATTATCCATCAAAGAAATGAATGCGGCGCCCATATTTTAAAAAGCTTCAGAAAACATTCATCTAAAAATCAGTTTATAAACATTGGCAGTTCAAAAACTTGATTTATTATGTTATCAGAAACAAAGAATTGAGGTGAGGGTTATGTGGTTAAGGCAAGGTGTCTCAAAAAAGTAAACCATATATTATTATATTGAGAGGAGTTTTATTATGAAATCAAGAGGATTAAAAAAGGTTGCAACAATTATTTCTGTATCCGCAATTATGCTCACAATGAGTGTAACAGCACTTGCTTCCGATGCGATGAAATCCAAGTGGGATACTTTAACCAATGAGCAAAAAGAGGAACTCTATGAGCTCAGTGACCAGAAATCTCACATTGATAGCCAAATAATTGACAAATATCTTGAATTTGGTGTGATTGATTCCGAAACCGCAGCAACTATGAAACAAAACCTTGAGACGAAAAAAAGTGATATGAGAACGAATGGCAGAATGCCGAAGATCGGCGGAAAAGGCAAGAGGGGTAACAAGACGACAACATCTAATGAAAAGTTTTAGCTAATGGAAAGAAAAATGCGAACGGCTGATTTTAAGCCGTTCGCATTTTTCTTTCCATTATATTTTAATTGTAAATATTCTTATCTTATTTAGGCACCCCACACGGTCTATGTCCTTGTTCTTTTTTTGGCAAAGGTTTATCAGTTTTCATTGCTAGACGGCAATGTTTGCATAAGGGCAAAGAAAT
Organism: uncultured Eubacteriales bacterium; assembly: GCA_964412725.1. Taxonomy (GTDB): domain Bacteria; phylum Bacillota; class Clostridia; order Lachnospirales; family CAYPQA01; genus CAYPQA01. The sequence continues at coordinate 126 of CAYPQA010000008.1, read as the reverse complement.
GTTTAGGCTCACCGGTACTAAAATATTCATACCAAGATTTCATAGTGTTTGGCCCAAAAACATCTAAATGTTCAATAATTTGTTTCGCCCACAACAAAGCTCCGGTGGAACTTGCAGTAATAAGGT
>CAYPQA010000007.1:0-32352 GCA_964412725.1 uncultured Eubacteriales bacterium | reverse complement strand
TCAATTAGGGTATATACTACTCAGTGTTTTCTTGATTTTATGTACTATTATAGGCGTTACCGTATGTTCGCAGACTATATTTCAATTACAGGCAGGTATTGTTCTTTCGATAGGGGAGATTATAACCAAAGTAGCTATTTTTATTGCACTTTCATTATTTTCAGCAGTGCTTGAGTTAAGATTAATTAAATCTGTTTAGGAGTAAATATACTCATATCCATAAACATATACCGGAGACTAAGCAGCTATTTGTAAAACAGGAGATGATTTAGTGATTGTTTCTAATGCTTCGCCAATGGTGCGGTTTCAAAATACCTTTAACCGTGTGGACAGAACAATTATCAAGCATAATGGTGTCACCTTTTTTCAAGGATGGAGCAAGGCAATCCCTCACATAAACACTAAAGAGTTTGTTGTCTAATGTAACTTTGTACGTAAGTGGAGCCACAATACCTTCTAATCCCAACACACCCATAACGGATATCCTCTCGAACCTAACATCCGGAACATAATCGTTAACTCATTCATTTGACAGTGCACGGCCATAAAGACGTGTCATACCGCAATTTACACTACTTTCATCAAGCCAATATGTAACTGTGGTATACTTCTTAACGCATTAAAACCGCACTTGTTTCGAGCGTTTGCAAACTTGCAGAGGCAAGTTTGCGCCATTTCGCGAAGAAAGAAGTGCAGATTTTTAGCGTTAAGGAGTATATCTACGTTGTTTTGGTTTTCTTTCCATTCTGTCCGAGATTCTACAACATCTTAAATAGCAATTTTGCAATGTGATTTTGCAAGATTATAGTTATTAAATAAACTTTAGAAAGGAAATGTGATTTTAAAATGGAATTAAAATTACGATTGGAAACACCCAATGATTACCATGCTGTGGAGGTTCTTACGAGAGAGGCATTTTGGGGATTTACACATCCAACCTGCGATGAGCATTATCTGGTTCATTTGCTTAGGGGCGTTCCCGCATTTGTGCCGGAGTTGGATTTTGTAGCTGAATATGGCGATAAGCTTGTGGGAAACGTTATCTATTCAAAGGCTAAGGTTGTTGATAAAAACGGCGTGGAGCACGAGGTTCTGACCTTCGGCCCTCTGAGTGTGCTTCCTGAATTTTGGCATAAGGGCGTTGGCTCGGCATTGATGCAACGCTCTATACCTGAAGCAAAGCAACTGGGTTATCGTGGGATTGTATTTTACGGGCATCCGGATTATTATCCACGTTTTGGATTTCAAAATGCAGAAGTGTTTGGGATAACAGACCCCAAAGGACAAAACTTTGATGCGCTTATGGCGATGGAATTATGGGATGGAGCGTTGAACGGTATTTCAGGTGCATTTCATGAGGACTCCGCTTTTAATATGGATGAAAAAGCGGTTGATGCATATAATAGAAAATTTACGCACAAAGAGCCTACGGAGTTAATATCCATTGAGGTCTTGTTAAGCAAGCTTGAACCGTCTGCGCAGAAAGCATTTCAAGAGAGAAAAATAGAAACTCTGCCATGGCTTAATAGATTCAGCGGACGAGAAATGCTGAAATGGGAAGGCATAAACGAGCAAGTCATAGCTGTTGTTAATGAAACACTCAAAGCTCATGGCTATGCTCAAAAATTGCTACCAAACTCTGAAGTCTTGGAACGTGCAAAATCTGGAGTTAAAGTCTTATTGAATTAGGGTTTGAACGAAATCATGAAACTACTATGTAGCGTTGATGATAATATTCTGAAAGTTGCGTAAATGCATGAATAATTGTCCCAAAATTTTAATATCATCTTTAAGTACAAATACCACATAAAAGCATATGGCAATCTTCATGGAATTTTTCAGCGAATTTTGCCATATAATTATTTACTTAATTTTATTATGTGGTATAATAAAGAAATAAAATTTAAAGGAGGACTACAAATGGCAAAAATCTACAAAACGATGGATGGTAACTCCGCAACCGCCTACGCTTCATATGCTTTCACAGAAGTTGCAGGCATCTATCCCATCACACCATCTTCGCCCATGGCTGAGCACACCGACGAATGGGCTGCCGAAGGTAAGACTAATATTTTTGGACAAACCGTAAAGGTCGTTGAAATGCAATCCGAGGCCGGTGCTGCCGGTACGGTGCATGGCTCTCTTGCGGCCGGTGCTTTAACAACAACTTATACGGCCTCACAAGGCTTACTTCTTATGATTCCGAACATGTATAAAATCGCTGGTGAGCTTTTACCCGGTGTTTTACATGTTTCTGCGAGAGCTCTTGCAAGCCACGCTTTGTCTATCTTCGGTGACCACTCCGACGTTATGGCATGCCGTCAAACAGGTTTCGCACTTCTTGCTTCTTCCAACGTTCAACAAACAATGGACTTAGCGGCTGTTGCTCACCTTGCATCAATCAAAGGACGTGTGCCTTTCCTTCATTTCTTTGATGGTTTCAGAACTTCTCACGAGCTTCAAAAGATTGAATGCCTTGATTACAATGACTTGGCAAAGCTTGTTGACTGGGAAGCTATCCAAAGATTCAGAAGAAACGCGCTTAACCCCGAGCATCCTGTTCTTCGCGGAACCGCTCAAAATCCGGACATCTTCTTCCAAGCCAGAGAATCTTCGAATCCGTTCTACTTGGCTGTTCCGGGCATTGTTGAGCACTACATGAACGAAATAAGCAAGCTTACAGGTAGAGATTACAAGTTGTTTAATTACTATGGTGCTCCTGATGCAGACAGGGTTATCATAGCCATGGGTTCAGCTTGTGACGCTATCGAGGAGACAGTTGACTACTTGAACGCTAAGGGTGAAAAAGTTGGTCTTATTAACGTTCACCTCTATCGTCCGTTCTCCATGGAGCATTTCTTAAAGGCTATGCCAAGCACAGTTAAGAAGATTGCCGTTATGGACAGAACAAAAGAGCCAGGTGCACTCGGCGAGCCTCTTTACCAAGATGTTTGCACAGTATACTTTGAAAAGAATGAGCGTCCAACTATCGTTGCAGGCCGCTACGGCTTAGGCTCAAAGGACGTTACACCCGCTCAAATCGTTGCCGTTTACGACAACCTTAAGCAAGACAATCCAAAGAACCACTTCACTGTTGGTATTGTCGATGATGTTACAAATCTTTCCTTGCCTGTTGGTGAAGAGATTGACGTTACTCCCGAAGGCACAGTTAGCTGCTTGTTCTGGGGTCTTGGTTCAGACGGTACTGTCGGTGCTAACAAGAACTCTATCAAGATTATCGGTGACCATACGGATATGTACGCTCAGGCTTACTTCTCATATGACTCCAAGAAATCCGGCGGTATCACCCAATCTCACTTACGTTTCGGTAAGGAGAAAATTCGTTCCACATATCTTGTTAAAAAAGCTAATTTTGTAGCTTGCCATAATCCGTCATATATTGACAAATATGATATGCTTTCAAGCCTTAAGGATGGCGGAACCTTCCTTTTGAACTGTATATGGTCTCCGGACGAGCTTGATGAAAAGCTTCCCGCAGAGATGAAACGCTATATCGCTAAGCACAATATCAAGTTCTACATCATTGATGGTATAGGTATTGCCAAGAAAATCGGCCTTGGTAACCGTATCAACACTGTGCTCCAATCTGCGTTCTTCAAACTTACAAACATCATTCCGATTGATGATGCGGTTAAGTATATGAAGGATGCTATCTTGAAGTCATATGGCAAGAAGGGCGAAAAGATTGTAAACATGAACAACGCCGCCGTTGATGAGGGCGTAAACGGTATTGTCGAGGTTAAGGTCAAGGATTCATGGGCTAATGCTGTTGACAAAGAAAAGGTTGAATCAAACGAGCCTGATTTCATTAAGAACATCGTTCACCCTGTAAATGCTCAAAAGGGTGATGCATTACCTGTAAGCGCGTTTGTAGGACGTGAAGACGGTACGTTCCCACAAGGTACGGCTGCCTACGAAAAGAGAGGTATTGCTGTTGATGTACCTTGCTGGAAGATTGAAAATTGTATCCAATGTAACCAATGCTCCTATATTTGCCCACATGCTACAATAAGACCATTCCTTCTTACCGAGGAAGAAATGAAGAATGCACCCGGCGGCTTTGCAACAAAGAAGGCTGTCGGCAAGGGCTTAGAGGATTATCAGTACAGAATTCAAGTAAGCGTTTATGATTGTACCGGTTGCGGCGGCTGTGCTCAAGTATGTCCCGCAAAGGATAAAGCTCTTGTTATGCAACCTATTGAGTCACAGCTTGATGAGGCTAATAACTGGAACTTTGCAATAAGCGTACCTGTTAAAGAAAACCCGTTAGACCCAACAACTGTCAAGGGCAGTCAGTTCGAGCAACCATTATTGGAATTCTCCGGAGCATGCGCAGGCTGCGGCGAAACACCATATGCAAAGCTTATAACACAGCTCTACGGCGACAGAATGTATATTGCAAATGCAACAGGTTGTTCCTCTATCTGGGGCGGAAGTGCACCTTCAACTCCGTATACCACAAACGCAAAGGGTCAAGGCCCCGCTTGGGCAAACTCGTTGTTTGAGGACAACGCCGAATATGGTTATGGTATGTTCTTAGGCGTTAAGCAACTTAGAGAAGGCTTAAAGCTTAAGATGGAAGAAATAATCGCTAACACAGATAAAGACGAAGTCAAGAATGTTCTTCAAAACTGGATTGACAATATGAATGACGGCAATGCTTCAAAGAAAGCATCTGCAGATGTTGTTGCATTACTCGAGAAGTGCGACGGCAATTGCAAGAATGCTGAGAATGCGAAGTATATCTTAGACAACAAAGACCACCTCGTTAAGAAATCACAGTGGATATTCGGCGGCGACGGTTGGGCATATGATATCGGTTACGGCGGTCTTGACCACGTACTCGCTTCCGGCGACGATATTAACGTACTTGTTTTCGATACAGAGCTTTACTCCAACACAGGCGGACAATCCAGCAAATCAACACCGACGGGTGCTATTGCGAAGTTTGCGGCCTCCGGCAAGAGGGTAAGGAAAAAAGACTTGGGTATGATGGCTATGTCTTATGGTTATGTGTATGTTGCACAGGTTGCAATGGGTGCAAGCCAGACACAGCTTATCAAGGCTATCACAGAGGCCGAGGCATATCCCGGACCTTCACTGATTATCGCTTATGCTCCATGTATCAACCACGGTATGAGACTGGGTATGGGCAATACACAGCTTGAAACAAAGCGTGCGGTTGAGTGCGGATACTGGCATATGTACAGATACAATCCGCTTCTTGAGAACGAGGGCAAGAATCCTTTCATACTCGATTCCAAGGAACCAACAGCGGACTTCAAAGAATTCATCGGCAACGAGGTTCGTTACTCGTCCCTCAAACTTGGTTTCCCTGAGGTTGCGGATAAGTTATTTGATAATGCTGCCGAGGACGCTAAGTGGCGTTATGAGCAATATAAGGCTATGGCCGAAAGAAAGTAAGTTTTTTACAATTTTTTCACTTAGAACATTTTATATAGATTGATTCACCGATGTAAACGTCGACGACAAAAGGGCTTTGGCAGAATATTCTGCCAAAGCCCTTTATATTTTACTTATTAATTGGTTATTAAATTTTGAAATTTGAAACCATCTGTGCAAGCATCTCGGATTGGCTGTTGAGCTCTTGAGCGGCGGCAGCTGATTCCTCTGAGGTTGCAGAATTTCTTTGAACAACTTCCGAAATCTGGTTTATACCAACAGATATCTGCATTATGCTATCCCTCTCGCTTGCTGTTGCAATATCCACATCAGTAATGATGTCAGATATGGATGCGGTATCAGAAACAATTTTTTGAAGGAATTGAGCAGTCTGTTGTGCATTCTCTGTTCCTTCACCGATTTTGAGAATTATATCTTCTATCATAGCTGAAGTATCTTTTGCGGATTGTAAGGTACGACCTGCAAGCGAACGTACTTCCTCAGCCACCACAGCAAAGCCCTTACCATTTTCACCTGCACGCGCAGCTTCAACCGCAGCGTTGAGTGCCAAAAGGTTTGTTTGGAAAGCTATATCGTCAATAACCTTGATTATTTTCGAAATATCCTTAGAAGCGTCTTTGATATCGCTCATTGAAGCCAACATCTTTTGCATTTCATCATTGCCTATTTTTGCATTTTCAATTGATTGCATAGAGAAGGTTTTAGCAGATTGTGTTTTGTCAGCAGTTTTCTGTGTCTGGTCAGTTATCATATCTATAGAAGCATTAAGCTCCTGCACAGAACTTGCTTGTGTGCTTGCGCCGGATGCCAAGTCCATTGAGGATTCCGAAATAAGCTTTGAACCTGAGAGTACATTCTCTGCTGAAGCCTGTATTTCAGATAAAGTGGTTCTCAATTTGCTTGTAATATTGTTTATGGAGTCTTTAATTAAAGCATACTGGCCAATATATTCCCGGGAAATATTTTTTCTTAAGTCTCCGTCTGCAATAGTACCCAAAACTTCGGTTATTTCGTTTATATATGAAGCTGTTGAAGCAACCATTTTGCTGAAAGAATTCATCATTACACCGAAACTGCCCTTGTAATCTGTTGAAACGCTTACTTTGAAGTTACCATTTGAAATCTCAGCCAAGACCTTATTTGCATCATCAATGGGGATACTTATGGCCTGTAAAAGCAAGTTAAGATCATGTATAAGCTGCTTCCAATCTCCCTTATAAGCGTTTTCGTTGACACGAGTATCCAATTTTCCGTCAATTGCACCTTTTATTAAACTTTGTACATCATTGTTAAGGGTTACAAAGTTACCTTTAAGTACATCAAACTGTTCATTTACAATAGCTTTTTTGCCAGGCATTTTAACAAGTTCAGCCTTGAAGTTTCCATCTCCAAGTTGACTGTAAGCGCCCAAAATAGCTAGGGTGTCATTGACCAAATCTTGAATCATACTATTGATGGCTTCTGCAACAATTTTATACTCTCCTTTAAATTTGTTTGTATCAATCCTTGCGTCTATATCTCCTTTATTAAGTTCTTTTGACAAATTGCTAAGGTCATTTGTAAGAAGGAGAATGGTATCCTTAAGCTTAGAAAATGAGCTTTCAAGCTGACCGACTTCATCTTTGCCGTCTGTCTTAAGATTTATATTCAGATTGCCGTTAACGATTTCATGAGAGGCCTTCTCAATGCGAATAATAGGTACAACAATTAGCTTTTTTAACAAAATTATTATCGAAAACGTTAAGATTAAAGAAAGAAGCAAGAATACTATAACATTAACATTTGCAGCAAGTGATACTTCGGATGCATGCGTATCTTGTGCTTTTGCAAGATCGTTTTGAAGACTTACTAATTTATCTAGCTTTTCAATAGCTGAATCAAATTTAGGTTTATATTCTTTTATAAATATTTCATAAGCTTGAGCATTAGTTTCAGCTCTGTTTTCCTTGGCTAAATTTGTTATTCTTTCTCTAATTGGAGCACAGTCATTAATTGTATTAACGACATCATTAAGCAAATTAACATCGGCTCTTATACTCTTTTTATATTCTGTAATAACTTTATCCACGTCCGAACGTTTTTGTGTGACCCTTGCTAGATTATCGTTAATAACGTTTTGGTCTGTATCAATTAATGCAGTTAGTAAATGCTCACGCATCATAATCAAATCTTTTTCGATAGATAAAGCATAACGAGTATTAGGCAATGAATATCGCTTGTATAGATTAACAATATCATTAACATTCCTTATATTGAACAGAGAAATTATACCCAGTGCAAACATAAGAACCAACACAACTCCAAAGCTAAGAATTAGCTTTGTGTTAATCTTTAAATTTCTCATAAAAAATACCCCCAATAGAATTTTTAGTAAATAATATCATAATTGTAAATAAAAATAAATATAAAATAGAATTTGCCACTAATGCATAGGTGAACATTACGTGACTAGCAAATCTTATAAAAAAAGACTTGCTATAAGCAAGCCTCGGATAACTGTAACAGTTTGTTGGCTACTTCATTTCTATCCTTATATTTTGGCGGAATATTTTCATTCCATTCATTTTCTATAATTTTTGCAACTGTATTCACGAGATTTGGCTCACTAATATACTTAAGAACTCTATTGCAAAAAACATGATACAGGTTCTTTTTAGTTTTACAAGCATAAGAATTTTGAAAGGATGGTTTAGAGTTGATTATGAAACCCAAAGAATAATTGCTACAAGTAATTAAAAGATTTGCGGTATCCTCAAGATGTCTCTTAAATTGATTATTAGTTACATATACTTCGCGACCTAAAAGAACAGATAACTCATCATAATAGATTCTTTCCTGTTTTATACAATCTTTGATACATTGATAGAAAGATAAATGCCTAGTTTGATGTGCAAGTCCATCTTTCTTTAAACATGATACAGTTTCATCATACAACTTAATGAACTCAGTTCTTATTTGCCCGGAAATGTTATTGCAATTTAGTATATCTTCAAGCAATTCGCGGCTTAAAGATAAAAGCGACAGAGAGGGAGAATATAGATAGCATATCTCCTCAAATTTTTCATATTGAATTATCTTGTCGAAAATCATGTATCTCAGATTATCTGTATTTGCAAATATGGCCTTGTGGCATTTGTTCATTATCTCATTTATCAGTAGATTAGCGTACATAACAGAATAGCAATCTTTCATTATTATTGTATACATCTGATCTATTTCCTTAGAATGATATCCTGAAACAACCATGTGATTTGTAAGTAGATAATATGTTGATACTATGTTTGGGTCAAGAGTGCTTGTAAAATGATATTCATTAAAGTTTTTAAAGCTAAAGAAGAAGTAAATAGAACGTAAAAAATTCAAAAAAGCGTCAGAAGTATATGAATTAAAAACTACAGTTATATCCAAGCCTCTTTCAAGCAATAAAAGCATACGCTCTGTAAATGCTTTAAAGCGCATTTCATTTGAAGATAACCATTCAAACTGTTTGTTATCAAACAATATTAAACTTTCCCGTATATCAACCGTTTCTGCAACTGAGAGCATTTCCATTAACGCCGCAAATCTTCCGTCGGCATCCGTAAAAACCGGAGCCACACAAGAGTAAGCGGAATGTTTCGCTTGACTTGTTATACTGAAAACACTTGAAGGAACTTCTGTTGAAGAAAGAAATTTATCAATGCATCTTCTCAAATACCCATCATCAATTATGTCTGAAGAATATATGTTTCCAAAAAACTTTAATAATATATCTTGCCCTTGTCTTTCATTAGTTTCAAGAATAAATTCAACAACGGCACTGTAATGTTGAGATTTTGAGCTAAATGGTCTTGAACCTGAAACCCATTTGCTTATGTTAGTCCTATCAATGTGAAGCACCTTGGCCAAGTCGGTTGGAGTAATGTTTAAAATATTCATAATGTAACCCAAAGCTTTTGTCTTTTTTTCAAGCATCTACTGTTTTATCCTTTCGCTCCAATTTAAAATCATATAGTATTCTCCTTGGAATTTTTCTGTAAATTATACAATAATGTTGTTATTAATGCAATTGTTTATGGAGCTAAAAAATAATAATAATCATAGCTATTTATTTTTAACAATTCATTAACGATTTTACCAAAATCATAATTAGTTTGGAATTTTTCAAAGAAAAATTTGTTGCAAAATTCCAAGTGTTTTGATAGAATGTAAGTATATTTTTGTAAAAAATATATCTAAAGAAAGCCGAGGCTAGCATAATAATGAAAAATGAGAAATTATTGTCAAAAGCCAATATCTTTGTTGTCACTTTGGTTGTTCTTGTCGTTTTTATACTAATGGCCTTCTATTCTCGTATGGTTAATAGTATTTTAAAACAACAGACCCAAGACAAACTTATGGGTGTTTGTGAACAGGACGCTATGCTTGTCAAGGCGCGTGTGCGTGATGGTCTTGGAGCTATTCGTGATATGGCAATAGCCATCGGTACATATGGTCGAGATATTAATACGGTACTGCCTATGCTTGTTGAACTTTCGGAAAAAAACGGCTTTAAGCGTATGGGCATAGTAGATGCTCGCGGTTATGCTTATGTCACAGACGGAGATAATTCAGACCCTAAGAGCCTCCCTAATCTCTCAGACAGGGATTGGTTTATTGAAGCGCTTAAGGGCGAATTGTACATATCAAATGCTATGGAAGACCGTATATCAAAAGGGAAAATTGTTGTTTATTCAGCTCCGATTAAGATAGACGGAAAGATTGAAGGAGTCTTGTTTGCCACAATAAGTGTCAGCGATTATCAACAAATTCTTAATTTTGACTCCTTTGGCGGTGATGGAATTACTCATATAGTAACAAGCAAGGGTGACGCAATTGCGCCTTCTTTGCACCCAAACGCAAACAAGATGGAAAACAACATTTATGAGCTGGCCGAACCCGATAATCCTTCCCATATTGACAACTTTGATAAAATTGTTCGCGACATGAAACGTGAAGTCAGTAATTTTTTAGAATTTACAGCTAATGGTCAAAAAAGGTTTATGTATTACACTCCTATTGGTGTGAACGACTGGTACATACTTTCTATTGTTCCTGCCACTATTGTTACGGTTAGAACGAGTATCATTATGGGATATACAGGACTTTTATTTATTATTGTAATCTTATTGTTTACAGTTTTGTTATTTTATAACCTTATTGTTTATAAAAAAAGTAAGAGCGAGCTTCACAAACTTGCTTATTATGATGAATTAACAGGAGCACCAAATGTTGCACACTTTAAAGCTGATCTTCCCAGAATTTTAAATAACTATGCAACAAGAAATTTTATGATTATTAAGATGGACATCTCTAAATTTAAGAGCATAAACCAGATTATTGGACATGATGCGGGCGATAGGATTATTAAAATTGTATCAGATACAATTAAAGAGCTTATTACACATGACTACACAGCCTATGCACGCGTTGGCGCTGACGAATTTATCATTTTAGACAGTGTAGATTTTCTTGCAGATGATACCGAAGAAACATTAATCGTAAAATATAACAAACGAAATCAGGACTTTCAAAAACGTGTCACAGAGCGTACAGGCTTTGTTAACGGACACAAAATTCAGTTCAGATTTGGAAGATATGTATTACAAAAAGGCGAAACAGATATAGAAAGTATATGGGAGAAGGTCAACCTAGCACACCACATTTCAAAAAACCAGTCTATTAACTACATTTGTGACTACAAAACAGAATTTAAAAAACGCTTGGTCAGAGAGGTTGAGCTTGAAAATCGTCTATCTGATGCTATGGAAAAAGACGAATTTAAACTTTTTGTGCAACCAAAATATCGAATAAGCGATGAAAAAATCGTTGGCGGTGAATCTCTTGTTCGTTGGTTTCCTGATGATGGCTCAAAAATTTACCCCAATGAGTTTATACCTATTTTTGAAAAGAATGGTACTATTTGCATGCTTGACTTTCGTATGCTTGAAAAAACTTGCGAAATGCTTGCAGGAATGCTTGCAAATTCTATAAGAACCGTTTGTATATCTGTCAATTTCTCAAGAGTTCATATAACATCAGAAACGTTTTTATCAGATTTATGCAGTATCGTTGACCGCTACAATGTTCCACACGACCTCATTGAGCTTGAGATTACTGAATCTGCAGCTATTGAAGACGAGAAAGGCTTATTGAAGTTTTTGGATGATGTCCATAATTCAGGCTTTACGCTTGCAATGGACGACTTTGGTTCCGGTTATTCTTCATTGGGTTCCCTTAAAAACATGCCTATTGACACACTTAAGCTTGATCGCAGTTTTTTCACAAACGCAATTGATGACAGCCGTACAAGTGCTGTCGTTGAAAGCGTAGCTTATCTAACTCAAAAGCTTAAGATTAAAACCGTTGCTGAGGGAATAGAAGTTAAATCCCAAATTGATATGCTTAAATCTTTTGGATTTGATGTTGTCCAAGGCTATTATTATGCAAAACCTATGCCTTGTGAAGAATTTGTTGAGATGTTGAAAAACAATTAAGGGGTTTAACCCTTTGTGGGAGGTATGAAATGCTTAAGAAATTCATGTGCAAGATGCTTGCAGCCGTTGTTGCGCTGCCGCTTGCCATTGCCGCACCGTCCTATGTGCAAGCGGCGTCGGCATCAAATTTTCCGGATTTGCCGGAAAATGTATTTAGACAGCCGTTAATCAAGGCTGTCAACAACGGGATACTCTTTGGTAGCGATGGCTACATCCTTCCAGACAACACACTTACACGCGCTCAGATGGCTGCATTAGTCAACAGAGTTTTTAAGCCTGTGTTGTCGGACACGTCCAAAAATTTCGTTGATGTAAAAGAAGGCGACTGGTTTGCAAATGATATTGCAAAGGTCGTCAAAATGGGCGTTTTGGTTGGAGATGGTGTGCATATGACACCTAATGAGCCTTTGACAAGAGAGCAAGCTTATTCGGCTTTGGCAAGGGTTTTTAATGTCAAGGGCGACTTAAACACCTTGGGCAGCTTTAAGGATTCGGATAGTGTGAGTTCTTGGGCTTATAAGGATGTGTCAGCTATGTATTCAAATGGGTATCTCAAAGGTATGCCCGACAATAACGATAACATGCTTTTGCCAAAGCAACCTATAACAAGGGCTGAATTTGTTCTTGTTTTGGACAATTTAGTTTCACATTACCTTACGGAATCTGGAGTTCATGAAAGCCCACTATATAAAGGAAATGTGCTTATAAACACAGACGCAGTTGTTTTAAGAAATACTAAAGTCAACGGTAATATCATCGTTGCCGACGGAGTTGGACGCGGCGAAGCCACATTAGAAAACGTAAAACTCACCGGTTCTATGCTCGTTAGAGGCGGCGGAGAAAATTCAATCATAATAAAAGGCAACAGTGAAGTTCCCAATATGGTTGTTTCCACAGTAAACGGAATTATATCTATCAAAGCCCTCGGTGGTGCGAAGGTTGATACCGTTTATGTTGATGACGGTTGCGATGACGTTATCATTGTCGGCAACATCAAAAACCTTAACATTGGTGAAGGCGTTAATGTAAACACAGCAAACGCAACTATTGACAACGTCTACATTAACGGCGCTAATTCCACCTTTACCGTTAGCGAGGACTCCTACGTAAAGAATGTTATAATTGATTCGAAAGCCGAGGGTTCCAAGCTTAATGTTGACGGAAAAGTTGGTCATGTTAGTATTGATAAGTCTCTTTCAAATGTTCACGTTAACATCAACCAAACAGGAAGGGTTAGAGCCCTTACTGCAAGCGAAAATATAAAGCTTACGGGAAAGGTTGACAGCGAGCAGGTTGCTACAGAGCCTTCTGAAAGCGATGATAACGATTATGTATCAAACGATTCTTCCCAAACACCTGACAACAACGAAACACCTGATGATGAAGGCGAAGAGGAACCTAGCGAACCTGAACAAAAACCCGGTTCATATGAAGTTATACTTGCAGACGATATTCCTTCCGAATTAAGCGTTTCATTTAAGGACAGATATCTTCTTCCTGGTGAGACAATTAACATTACAGTTACAGGTGTACCTGCAAACAACATTCTTAATGTTACGTTTGAACCAACAGATACTGCGGTACGCATGAACCGTGTTTTCTCAAGAACTATAAACCCTTCTAATTATTATTTTACAGAAATGCCCAGCTCAAACGTAATAGTAAGAGCAAGCCTTACAGAAATTGAGCCCGGTGGCGATTGTGACGGCGGAAACGGTGGTGCAAGTGGATACAGCATTACAACAACTGGTTCAAGCTTATCCGTATCTGTGAGCCCAAGCCACTACCTTGCAGCCGGTGACCAAATAAGGCTTACTGTGAAAAATATTCCAACTGGGAAGATGATTGATAAAATCCGCTTAATCGGTGATGATGAAACAGATTATTCATATCTCTTAGTCGGAAGTGACCTAGGAGAAGGAGCCGGACGCACATTTACGCAACCCGCAGCCAATCTCAACGTTGAGGTTACTTTAAAAGATCGGCTTGTTACCTTCAGCTCAGATAGTAACATTATAACAGCCGGAGATACAATAAATGTAATTGCAGGTTTTGGCAGTTTAACGGCCGTAACCTCAGGTACAGCCTTGACAACATCTTCCGGACTTACCGCAAGAGATGGCCTCATTTTTGGTTATAAGCTTCAGGCTTTTGAAGCGGGCAATTATATGAACGCATATAGTTGTATCAAAGAGATAACCCTAACAACATCAGCAGCTATTATAGAAAACTCCGCAGGTAATCTTTCTATTGAAACAACAACAGAGCTTAAAAAGGGTACCATCTTACGCTTAACTGCTGTTGGTATGGATGAGAATGGAAATGTAGCTGAAACCTATGGTGTTTCTAAGTTCTATGTATCCGAACAAGGTATGCATAATATAACAATTAATTCAGATTCAAACATTCCTGTTCGCATATCTGTATACGGGGATTCCTTCAGTGGCAATTATGAAGCCGGCGGCAAGATTACTGTAGAAATTGAGGATTGTGTTGGCACTAATGCTTATCGTGTAAGCGATGTGTTAGTATACAAAACAGGTCAGACAAGTAATCCAGTACCGTTAACTACGTTTGTTAAGTCAGCAGACGTGTTCTTTGGTTATTTGGAATTCACAATGCCTGAGTTTGATATAACAATTCAGCCTGTCCTTGTACCGGCCAATTAAATGTAATTTATGTAATTTGACGTATTATAAATTAAAAGAAACGCATCGCCTTAGCAATTGTAACAGGCGATGCGTTTCTTTTTAAATTTTCTATATAATACTAGTTATATATGTATTGATTATTATTTAGTTTTGTTGTATACTTTATGGGATTAAAACTTTCTAAGAAGGGATGAATTTTTTATGAAAAACCTTACCATTAAAGCCAAGATGTACATAGGTTTTGGGATAGTTTTTACAATCCTAGTCGCTCTTGGTGTAACTGCAATAATTAATCTTAGTAATCTAAATGCAGTAGTTGCAGAGTATAAGGACAATACAGTCCCTAATACGGACATGATCTGGCACGCAAGGAGGAATTTGGTCTCAATTCAGCGGTATACACTTATGGCCTTATCCTCTCTCGACGCTAAAGAGGTAAACGATTCTATTAACGCTGCTTCAAAGGATAGAGATGAGTTTCAACAGCTTTTGGATAAACTCAAATTGTCACTATCGGATGCAAAGTACAAGGAACAATTTAACGAAATTGATACGCTTATGGCAAAGTTAAGTGAAATCAGAAAACGAATTGAAACGCTTTCTTTGTTGCTAACAGAAGACGCTAATCGTGAAGCTTATGATTTATTTTCTGAAGGCTATAAGCCTATATTTGACCAAATAGCTAAATTACTTATTTCACTTACTGCAGATCAAGCCAGCAGATCTAATGCTCTTGGTGAAGCTTCAAGTGCAACAACGAAAGTAGCATATATTGTTGTTGCGTCTGTGTTAGCGCTTGGTGTATTAATAGTTATATCAGTTATTATTATACTTTCAAAAGCTGTGCTTGTTCCGATAAAACGCCTAGACGACAGCGCAAGGGAAATTGCAAAAGGTAATTTAAGTGTTAATCTTAAGGTTGAATCCAACGACGAAGCCGGTGCACTTACAGAATCTTTCATTAAGGTGAGGGATACATTCAGAAGAATAATCCAAGAAATCAATCATATGTATGACGAACAAGGCAAAGGTGAGCTTGATTATGTCATACCAACAAAGGGTTTTGAGGGTGAATACAAGGTTGCTGTTGAAGCCATAAATACTATGACTACGAAGCTTATAAGTGAAACCCTTGACATAATGAACAATTACAACGAGCTTGGAAAAGGTAACTTTTCAGTTCAAATGCCTAGATATCCGGGCAAAAAGATTGTTGCTAACAATATCTTTGATTCAGTTAAAAACAACATTGTTCAAGTTAATAACGATATGACTATGCTTATCGACGCAGCTATAGATGGAAAGCTTAGCACAAGGGTTAAGACGGACAAGTATGAAGGAGATTGGCTTAAGCTTACAACAGGTGTCAATAAGCTTATTGATGCAATTGTTATACCAATTAATGATGCGAAGGACATCCTTGCATCACTTTCAAAGGGCGACTTTGATGTTAATATAAAAAAGGGTTACAAAGGCGATTTTGCAGTTATGATGAAATCCTTTGAAGATATGGTTAGTTCAACAGCTTCATATATAGCTGAGATAAATCAAGTTTTGGGTATTCTTGCAAGTGGTGACTTAAGAGCTACAATAAACAGGGATTATGTAGGAGAATATAACTTAATCAAAGAATCAATAAATAATATTGCAACAACACAGAGAAAAACTATAAGCGAAATAAAGGCATCTGCTGACAACGTTTTGGCCGGAGCAAAACAAATATCTGAATCGTCAATGACACTTGCAAATGGTGCTTACACCCAAGCAAGTTCGGTTGAAGAGCTTAACGCTTCGATAATCACAATTAACGAGCAGACTCAGAAGAATGCAGACAAGGCACAAAGTGCAAATGAATTTTCCAAGAAGTCCATAGAAAGTGCAAAGAACGGCAATGAAGAAATGACAAGAATGCTAAGTTCTATGGATGGAATTAAGGAAGCATCAAAGAGCATCTCAAAGATTATAAAAGTTATAGATGATATAGCATTCCAAACGAATCTTCTTGCGCTTAATGCGGCGGTTGAAGCTGCACGTGCCGGAGAGCATGGTAAAGGTTTCTCCGTTGTTGCAGAGGAAGTACGTTCGCTTGCAGGAAGGTCGCAGCAGGCAGCAAGGGAGACTTCTCAGCTTATCGAAGATACAATCTCTCGTGTCAACGATGGTATGGGCATTGCTCAACTCACAGCCGATTCGCTTCAAACCATTGTTGGCGATGCAAATTCCGTTTCAACTATTATCAGCGAAATTTATACTTCAACCAAAGAACAAGCCGAAAGTATCCAACAGATTACAAGCGGTATAAATCAAATTTCTGACGTTGTTCAAAGCAATTCTTCAACATCTGAAGAATCTGCAGCCGCTGCACAAGAACTTAATTCACAATCTGAGGTTCTTGCACAAATGGTTGCTAATTTCCACGTTTAACCATTTTCCATATTGTACCCCCCTTTTTGTTTGCTTTATGCAACAAAAAGGGGGGTTTTTCATATATTGAATAATATATAAAACAATAGGTTAAGTTGGAGGTTAATAATGAAAGACGTTTATCAGGAGTTAGATGACCTTTTGCAGGAGTTTTTGGAATACGTTAAAAACAAAAGAGATATGAATAATGAGAAAAACGAGGTTCCAAAGGAGATAAAGACCAAGAGCATGGTTTATGGTACAATTAACGCAGGCAGTGAATGGCAAGGTTTTAAAGGCAAACATGCATTTGCACAACAAGATGAGCCAACTTATACGCCCGGCCCAACTCCGGACCAATCTTTGCCATTTCCCTTACCAACCCAAAGACCAGCTCCCACACCAATGCCAATGCCCGAACAGATGCCAGAACAAAGGCCCGCACCTGAGCAAAGACCAGCACCTATGCCTGAACCACAAACAAAGCCGAATAATAACAACAATAACAACAACAATAACAATAACAATAACAATAACAATAACAACAATAATAATAATAATAATAACGGCGTTATGTTGTGGCAGGACGAGGAATATGTAATGAAACTTTTGGGGGAGATTAATCGTAAACTCTGCCCTTTTGTCAAGGCTATTATTATGGAGTACGATTACGGCGACGGCGGACACCTTGACGAGATGGACAGGGAAACCCTTGCACAGATAATAGATAAGGTTGTTGACCTAGCAAAGGACAGCATGGAAGAGGCCGATGAGATAACCATGGAGCCAAGCAACGAGAATTGGGGACGTTATAGGCTTATGCGCGCCCTTGTTGAGCTTTTGACAGTTTTACAGATGTACCTTAAAAAAAACAACAAAAGCAAAAAGACTACCATGGCGTTCATCTACTAATGTATATATTATCTCATTAATGCAAATACTTTAACCATAAACTCGTATGAGAAAAGGTGATGTATATGCAGGAACGTCGAATGAAAAGTTGCGCAGGTTTCAGAGCAAGAGAGCATAGCGGTACAACCTACCGTAACCAAACTTTCAGTGATTGCAAGGAGTGTGCGTTCTTTTCTTCAAGGAATTGTGGTTTTGACGCATTTAATAAAGAGACACCATATTTAATATAGCGGGAGTGATTTTGTGACAAAGCTTGATACTCCGCTTAGCTTATCTCTTGACCTGTCACCCGAGGACAGGACTTGGGACTTATCGGTGGGGTTTGACCCCACCGATAACAGCCAAGAGGTTATAGTTAAGTATAACGGAAATATAGAGGACATAGCCAAAAAATATAATGCGGGACTTTACATTCTTAATGAAAGCCTTGCCTCTCTTACATTGGACTATAGAAAAATTCGTGCCCTTTCAGAGGAGAATGAAATAGAGTACATAGAAATGCCCAAGCTTTTGGGTATAAACCGTTTACAATCACAAAGGGACAAATCAGCCACTTGTATAAGTCGTGTTGTTACAGAAGACGGCTTAACAGGTGAAGGAGTTGTTATTGGTATAATTGATTCAGGTATTGATATCTTTCACCCGGAATTTTTAAACAGCGACAGAACAACAAGAATAAAATACCTACTGTCACTTTCTCAAGAGCGTGTTTATACCGAAGAAGAAATTAACAAGGCCTTGGCTGACCGTGAATTGGGAGTTATTCCTGTTGACAGCATAGCTCATGGCACGGCTGTTGCGTCAGTTGCAGCCGGTAAGTCTGGCGTCGCACCAAAGGCAGACTTAATTGTCGCGTCTTTATCCAGAAAAGGCTCTGCAACCTTAGGGAACACAATCGAAATATGTCGTTGTGTAAAGTTTATTACAGATACAAGCTTAGCTATGAAAAAGCCTGTTTGTATAAACTTAAGCTTTGGTACAAGCAACGGCTCTCACGACAGCCGTTCGTTGTTTGAGGACTTTATGAACGACGCTTGTTTACGTTGGAAAACATCAATCATTATACCTACAGGCAACGAAGGCTCTGCAGGGCATCATTTTCAGGGCGCTGTAAGAGAGAACGATTCCGTTGATGTTGACTTTGTTATCGATGTGGGGAGTTCCATATATCTTTCACTCTGGAAGGATTACGTGGATATATTTGACCTTGAGCTTATTGCTCCAGACAGGAGTACTACGGGGCGCATTGTTTACATGCGCGGGCAGCCGTTAAACAAATTCTTTATAAACAATTGCCAAATCTATATTTATTTTGGAGAACCAACGCCATATAACGGAGACACAGAAATTTACATGGAAATAAAGCCCGGTCAACTAGGTGCTTACGGTCAATGGCGGTTAAAGGTATATGGAAGACATGTTGTTACAGGCATCTTCGACATATGGCTGCCCATATCGGAGTCTTCGGGAATGTCTTCGTTCCTTACACCACAACCAAATGTCACGTTAACGATACCTTCAACCGCAACCGGTGTTATAACCGTCGGAGGTTACGACAGTAGCAACAACACCAGCGTTGATTTTTCCGGTCGCGGTTTTTCAAGGAATTTTAGTTATGTTAAGCCGGACATCGTCGCACCCGCACAAAAAATTGTTGTTGCCTCAACCGGAGGCGGCTATTCTGAGCAAAGCGGAACAAGTCTTGCAGCTCCGTTTGTAACAGGTTCTGCGGCTTTGCTTATGCAATGGGGGATTGTAAAGGGAAATGACCCTATGATGTACGGAGAATCTATTAAGGCTTTTTTAAGATATGGAGCAGTACGTGATGCCGGGGTTGTTTATCCTTCAACGATATGGGGTTATGGAAAATTATGTCTGAAAAACAGCTTGGATTTTGTAAAGCAAGGGAGTGTACGTTCAATGGAAGTTGTAAACGAAGTACCTCCTGCGGTGTCAGAGGATTATCAAGATTTTATTGTTTCCACAGATGATGTTTTGAACGCTTACTTAGACAGCTTGGATTATGTAAGTCGTTGTAAAATCGACGACCCTACCATCACAACCGTTTACGTAAAAAAAGAACAGGAATTATCATTCCTGTCCAAAAATTTTATATTTGAACGTCCGGCCCTTATGGGGCTTATGGACATTCCAACGGCCGAGGTAAGTGGATTTACAGCCGTTGAAAATTTCTCATATCTGGGGCTTGCCGGTTCAAGAATTATTGCGGTTGTAATAGATACAGGCATTGACTATCTTCATCCAGACTTTATATATCCCGATAATACCTCAAAGATTATAGCTATTTGGGACCAAACCGCAACATCAGGCGGTAGCAATAACATATGCTTCGGTAGGGAGTATACGAGGGATGAAATAAACAGAGCGCTCCAAAGTGATGACCCATTAAGTATAGTTCCTGTAAAAGATGAAATCGGCCACGGAACATTTTTAGCCGGACTTATAGCCGGTTTGGGAACTAATAACCCGGATTACAAGGGGCTTGCATCTGGCTGTGAATTGGTTATTGTAAAGTTAAAGCCAGCAAAAAAGATTACAAAGGATTTTTATAGGATGTACAAAGAAGATGTACCCACGTATCAATCCAATGATGTTATGTTGGCAACATCATATGCTTTAGGAAAGGTTGTTCAATTAAAACAGCCGGCTTCAATATGCATAGGCCTTGGAACATCTACATCACCACATGACGGAACCTCTATGCTTTCAACATACCTAGACAGAGTAGCATCCAAGCGTGGAATATGTATAACAACTTGTGCCGGAAATGAAGGGAACTCAAAGCACCATTACAGGGGTATGCTTACATCGGATGTAAGTAACGCATCCATTGAGATAAAGAGCGGCTTAAAAGAGAAAGGTTTCACACTGCTTTTATTATCATCTGTCGCTGAAGGTTTATCTTTCAATCTTATTTCCCCAACAGGTGAGCAGATTGACAGAATCTCTCCAAAGATTTTTGATTTTAGAGAGGTTAGGCTCACACTTGAAAGCTCGGTTATAAGTTTTTCAACTATACTTGCACATACGAAAAATGGCAGCCAGATAACGATTATCAGATTTAAAGACCCAACTCCAGGCATATGGCTACTAAATATATCTGCAGAAAGGGTTGTAAAAGGTCAGTTCGACGTATGGCTTCCTATTTCAGCTTTCTTGGAGCCAGATACAAACTTTATTGTGCCAAGTCCACAAATCACCATAACGAGTCCCGGGGATAGCAATGGTATAATAACCATGGGCGCATACAGTACAGCTTCGAAAAGCATTTACGTTAATTCCGGACTCGGCCCTTCTAGAAATGGTGATGTTCAACCCACAATTGTTGCACCCGGAGTTGACGTTATATCCACACTTCCCGGTGGAGGCTACGGAAAAATGACAGGTACAAGTATTTCTGCCGCTGTCGGAACCGCAGCCGCAGCATTACTGCTTGAGTGGGGTATCGTTTTGCAAAACGATTTTTTCATGAACACTCCAAAAATAAAATCTTACCTAATACGTGGCGCAAGGCGCCGAACTGGTATAGAATATCCTGACGATCGTTGGGGTTTTGGCGAGCTTGACATATACCAATCCTTTAAAGTTTTAAGAATTTAAAGCATTAAAAAATCCCTAATTAAACAGCCCCTGTAATAAGTTTCACCATTTGATAAAGAATGAAAGATAGCACAATAAAAAATAAGCCTATGAGCGGCTTGAAGATGGATATTTTTCTTTCTTCAGTCCGCTCTTTTTTACGTCTTTTAATAATCTCAGCTTTAAGTTCTTCCGCCGAAAATCTGTCCTCAATAAACTCCACAACAAACACCTCTCTACAACACAATATCAAATACTTTTTTATTTACACATTCAACGCATTCGGCTTTAGGATACTATTAATTTTTACTAATTATATTACATAATTTAATTATTGCCAATAACTTAGATAAGACACAATTGACATATTTGGAATAAAATCTTACAATATACGTAAAGAATATTAAGATCGCCTAAAGGAGGCTAATATGTTTGACAAGATAGATGAGCTTGAGGATAGATATCAGGAACTATCGGAAAAAATAAATTCTGCCGAGGTTATATCAAATCAAGAACTTTGGCAACAGCTTATGAAGGAGCATAGCAACCTTTCGCCTATTGTTGAAAAATATCGTGAATATAAGAGTACGCAAAAGGCAATAAGCGAAGCTAAGGAGATGCTCTATGAGGGCGATGACGAGTTTAAGGACATGGTTAAAGAGGAAATACGCGAAAACCAAGAAAAGCTTGAGCAAGTTACAGAGGAATTAAAAATCCTTTTATTGCCCAAGGACCCGAATGATGACAAGAATGTGCTTGTGGAGATAAGAGGAGGCGCCGGAGGTGATGAGGCGGCTTTATTTGCAGGAGATTTATTCCGCATGTACAGTCGTTATGCGGAGCGCTCGCGATGGAAAACAGAGATTATAAGTGCCAATGAAAATGACTTGAAGGGTTATAAAGAAATTGTTTTTTCGATTACAGGAAAGGGAGCCTATTCCAGACTTAAGTATGAAAGCGGAGTGCATCGTGTGCAACGTATACCTGTTACGGAGTCTGGTGGACGTATCCATACATCAACGGTTACGGTTGCGGTTTTGCCTGAGGCAGATGAGGTTGAGGTTTCATTGGACATGAATGAAGTGAGAATTGACGTGTTTCGTTCATCGGGAAACGGGGGCCAGAGCGTTAATACAACAGATTCTGCGGTACGTGTTACGCATATACCTACAGGAATTGTAATTTCCTGCCAAGATGAAAAGTCTCAGCTTAAAAACAAAGATAAGGCTCTTAAGGTTTTAAGAGCAAAGCTTTATGAATTAGAATTGGAAAAGCAACAATCTGAGCTTTCTGCCGAAAGAAGAAGTCAAGTTGGCACAGGAAACCGAAACGAGCGAATAAGAACATATAATTTCCCGCAAGGGCGGGTGACCGACCATAGAATAGGGCTAACACTGCATAGGCTGGATGCGGTCATAGATGGGGATTTGGATGAGATTACAGATAGTCTGATTACACACGACAGAGCGCAGAAACTGGGAGCCCAATAAAGAGAACTACAAGTTAGGAGTCAGGAATGAGTATCTAATTCCTCATTCCTAACTCCTAGATCACACTGCGTCTACTTTATAGATGATATTCTGAAAATCTTCACCTAATTTTTCAAAAACATCAATTAATAATGGATCAAAATGAGAGCCTTTTTCCGAGATGATGATTTTGCAAGCTTCATCATGGGAAAGGGCTTTTTTATATGGACGCTTCGATAAAAGCGCATCGTAAACATCCACCAAAGCCATAATACGCCCTGAAATTGGTATATCTCTTCCTTTAAGGCCCTGAGGATAACCACTGCCGTCCCAACGCTCATGATGCGTAAGCGCAACCTGTGCCGCAAAATTAAGGAATGCCTTGTCTCGCGTTAAGGACATAGCCCCTGTTATAGCATTATAGCCTATGGTTGAATGAGTTTTCATAATCTCGAACTCGTCTTGGGTTAAAGAACCCGGCTTAAGCAATATTGCATCAGGGATTGCAACCTTGCCGATGTCGTGCAAATGAGAAGCCTCGATAAGCAGCTTTGGTTCGATATTGTGAAGCTCGTCTTGATAGATATTATTTTTGTTCATATATTCAAGAATAAGCTCATAAAGACGACGCGTGCGCATAACGTGCCCTCCAGTTGTAGAATCACGCATCTCAACCAGTTCAGATAAGGTGTATACAATCGCATACTGCAACTCTTTAATAATTTCCGTTTTTTCGGCAACCATCTCTTGCAGGTTGTTGTTGTAATCGGAAAGAGCCTGCCTTTGTGCAACAAGCGAAAGCTGCAGTTCCACACGCTTTAATAAAAGAGGTGTAGCAAAGGGTTTATTAATGTAATCAACCGCGCCTAGCCCGAATGCCTCAACTTCAAATTCAATGTCCGTTTTAGCTGTTAAAAATACAACCGGAATCTCCTTTAATCTTTCGCTTGCCTTAATGCGCTTTATGGTTTCAAAACCGTCCATATCAGGCATTTCAACATCTAAAAGAATTAAATCCGGAGTGACATTTTCAAGCTTTTTTAAAGCATCCGAGCCCGAATCGGCTGTTATAATCTCATGCTTATCTTCCAAAATCCTTCTTATAATCTTTACAACAGTGGAACTGTCATCAACAACCATTATCTTAAATGGTTCTTTCTGTGCCATAAAAACCTCCCTAAAATAAAATAACTCTCAAGCTAAATTCAATTTGGTCATTTCGGAAAGAAAATCCGAAAACATCTGTACCGTTTTTGAAGAACATACTTGCATCCTTTGCGCGAATAACGAACGGAGTTTTGAAAGTAAAGATAAGCCCGTCAGAAATAAGCTCGGCCTTGGCAGGGCCGCAAACCATATTATTAAGTTCACCAATACAGTCGATAAGTAAATTTTCGGTGATTTCCGAAACATCAGAACCCGTCATATATGAAGTGAGAGTTGTTAATGGCTCTTTTTCCATATCTAAAATCAGCGCACCGGTCTTAGCTCCGGTCAAAGGCATTATAGAAACATAAGAACCTACAACGTCGGTAAGGGGGTGGTCTTCAAACTCAAGCCCCGAAACGGTTTGAACGGAATTTAACATACACAATTTGAAAACATCTCTAAGCTTGTCTCTAAGCATTTTGGCCCTCCCCAATACATTCAAGAATTTTGACGGTTAAATCTTGCGGAGTAAAAGGCTTTGCCAAATAATTAATGGCGCCGGCCTTCACAGCGGCTACTATATTTGATTTCTCACTCTCCGTCGTGAGCATCATAACAGGAATGTTCTTATAATTCTCATCGGCCTTAAGCATCAAAAGAATTTGATAGCCGTCATAGCTTGGCATATTCCAATCCAAGAGGATGAGATCGACATCCATAAAATTATCCTTGAGGTAAGCCGAAGCCTCCTCCCACCCTTCCGCTCCGGCAAAGTCATAACCGATAGCGTCTGTGGTAGACTTTATAATCTTTCTTATAACCGCTGAGTCATCTACCGATAATATTCTCATTTAAACCTCCCGGAGTAAGTTATTTTTTTATGTAATAACAACCATTTTCCAACGTTTCACATGTGAAATAATCTCTAAGTACATCATAAGTTTCGTAAGCACCCAAAAACATAACACCCCCGTCTGTGAGCGCGTTACGCGCCCTACGTATGACATCAACCTTAAATTCGTCTGAAAAATAAATTAAAACATAACGGCAAAAAATTACATCAAAACTTCCTAAGATAAAGAAACTCTTTTGTAAGTTAAACTGCAAAAACTTCACAGCTTTTTTATACTTATCGTTAATTTCCCAATAAGTATTCATATTTTTGAAACAAGAATCCTTAATCTCCTTGTCAAGCCCGCGCATAATCGTTATGTTGTCATAACGTCCGCTTACTGCAAGTTCAATACAAGCGTTTGAAATATCTGTACCAATAATTTCAAAATTACTTAAAGTTACATCTGATATAAGATTACGTTGAAGGTAATTATCTATACAAATAGCGGTTGAATAAGCCTCCTGCCCCGTTGACGATGCAGAAGACCATATCCTTATTTTTTTCTTTTCGCCGCTACGTATCATCTTTACAAATTGTGGTAGATATATTTTTTGTAAAATCGTCCAAGGTGTTTTGTCCCTGAACCATAGGGTTTCGTTTGTTGTTATGGAATCAATGATTTTTTCGCTCAATTCGATATCACCTGATGTGGTTATCCTACTATATAACTCTGCAAAAGAATTAAGCTTGGATTCCGAAAGCAAGTGAGCAAGACGGGTTTCTATAAGATAGGCCTTCTCCCAACCAATATCTATTCCGCATTTCTCGCCGATATAAGCCTTAAAAAGGCGAAACTCCAGGTCTGACAAATTGACTGACATTTATACCTCCTTAATTGCCTATGACTTTAAACGTCGAGACACCAAACGTTCAACTGCCGTTGATATAACACTAACGTCTAAAACTCTATCGGAATAACCGGCTTCATAAACGCTTCTAGGCATTCCGTAAACAACGCAACTTCTCTCGTCCTGAGTTATGCAATAGCAGTCACAGAATTTTTTAAGTTCTCTTACACCAATTAAACCATCGCAACCCATGCCTGTTAAGATTACAGCAATAACGGCCTCAGTTTTATGAGAATAAGCAACTGAAGCAAAGCATACATCCGCAGAAGGCCTCACACCGTTAACCAGTTGCTCTTGATTTAAGGTCACACGTTTGTTGTTATCCAAGACAAGATGATACCCCCCTGGTGCAATAAGCACAGAGCCCGGCTCAAGCTTATCCCCTTCGGCCGCTTCCCTCACACTAAGCTTGGATTTTTTATCAAGGCTTATGGCAAGATTTTTTGTAAAGTTTTGCGGCATGTGTTGGACAATAAGAATCGGAACGGGAAAATCTCCGGGCAAGCGTGTTATGATATTCTCAAGCGCAATTGGCCCGCCAGTTGAGGACGCAACAAGCATAAGCGAAAAAGCATCCTTAGGTTTTGCAATGGTTTTTGTAAAAGAATTTTTGTTTAAACTTTCGGGATTACAAATGCGTTCAAGGATTTTTTGCATCTTTTCTTTAACAATATTCAAATTGCTTTCATAATTTTCTTCCAAAGGCTTTATAATATGTGCAAAAATACCCTTTTTAATTGCAATTTCTAAATGCTTACGACTTCTCTCTCCGGGATCTGACAATACAACAACGGGCAAATCCGGGTTGTTTAAATGAACTTCATCCAAAATCTCCAAAACGTCCGCGCTATACATATTCATGTCAATCACAATTAAATCATACGGTAGTTTTTCGTTTCGTGAAGACACAAGCGAACCGTTGTTGTCGACCGTTATTTTTATCTCCGGATGAATCTCTAAAAAAACTCGTTTAATAATTTTTTGATAAACAACTGAATTTATTACCAACAATGCGGATTGAAAACCCATCATTATACACCTGCCGCTCAAATTTTAAATTGTCGTAAGGATTGTTCAACAGTGCTTGCGGAATTATTTACATCTTCTGCATTAATATTTGTTTGAGCCGCTATATCAGCGATGTCCTTGGTATCCGAATTTGTTTGCTGTATATTTTTGGATATATCAATGATACCAATGGTTATCTCTCGGGCTGTCCTGCTTATTTCGCCAATATTAGTTGAAGCTCTTTCTGTATTCATTGCAACTTCTTCAGATGCTTTTAAAAGCTCAGCGGCTGAACGTGCAATCTCATCAACACCCTTTGAAGCCTCTACAGAAGACTTGCTCACATTTTGTGAACTTTCAGAAATTTTATTAATTTCGGATGTAATTTGATTAAGCCTTTGTGCAGCGCGTACAGAGGCTCCTGTTATTTCATCTGTTTTTTCACTTTGCTGTGTAACAGAAATATTAAGATTTGACGTAAAGTCCGTCATCTCTGTGATTATTTCAGTTATATTTTCAACAGCTTTAACGGCCATTGTCATATTGTTTTGCATGTTTTCAATTTGCTCGCCAATCTCGTCGGTTGCCTGTGCAGTTTGTTTTGCAAGCTCTTTTACTTCATTAGCAACGATGGCAAAACCGTTTCCGGCTTCACCTGCACCCGCGGCCTCAATCGCCGCATTTAACGCAAGCATGTTTGTCTGGTTCGCAATTTCATTGATAACCCCAACAATTTTTCCAATCTGCCTTGATGATGTGCTCAAGTTGCCAATAATCTGGTTTGTATTGTCTGCTTTGAGCTTTGCGTCATTCATAATCCTTGTAGCTTTATCCGACTTTTTATTAATATCCGAGAGTGCTTCGTTTATTTGCTTTACAGATTCAACAACATTATTTACATTTTCCGTAATAACCGTTGCAGAATCAGATACACTACTTATGCTTCCGGAAATATTTGTCACAAGCTGGGTTGCTTGCTTTACACCTACAGAAGTTTCCTCCGAAGCTGAAGCCAAAATACGTATAGTGCTGCTCATTTCTTCGATAGAGGATGCGATTGTATTTATGTTTGCACTTGTGGAGGCTAATGACGCAGAAGATTCACTCATACCCGCGGACATCTCATCAACGGCCGCACTGACCATTCCTGTCTTTATACTAATCTTGTTACCCTTATCCGCCATTTCCTTTGAAACATTAAGCATAGCGTCTGCGGTTCTTTGGAGCTTAACTGACGCAGAGAGAACGGATTTAATTGCAGTTGCATTATTTTCAAGCATTGAATTGAAAGCAACGGTCAGCTCTCCAAGTTCTGCTTTGGAACTACAGTTGCTTCTAACGGAGTAGTCACCGTTTTCAGCTCTTTTCATTAAATCACGTAAGTTAATTATAGGCTTGCTTATAGAGTTTGCCAAAAACAATCCCAAAAATACAGACAAAATAAAACCAAAGAATATCAGACCTATTAAAGTGCGATTGATGTTTTTGGCAGTTTCGGTTACTTCATCCGACATACTTGAAGCTAAACTGGATTTGCTTTCAAGCAAGGCCTCTATACCTGTAATAAGCGGACTTATATAGCGTGAAAGCTCTGTGTTCATGTAGTTTAAAGCCTCAGCATGGGACTTTGTGTGAACGTATGTGTTAAATACATCTAAAGATGACCTAAAGCCTGTAAATGATTCCCTTAAAGAATTATAGACATCGGAGGCTTCCTTTGAAACTATTATGGTTTTGTTTAATATCTTGTCTATCTCGTTAAGATAACCTAACGCACGTTTGAAAGCTTCATCAATATCATTTTCATTTTCAAGAAGCAGCATGTTGCGGATTTCAATGCGAGATTTTTGAAAGTCTGTACTCACGCTGGAAATATAACTCAGCGGTTCAACAACGTCCGAATAAAGTTTGTTTACATCGCTATCTATTTTAGAAACATTCAAATAGCCTAGCATGCCGACAACCCCGCCTATTAAAGATATGATAAAGAAACCCATTATTATTTTAACCTTAATGCTTGCACTATTAAACAAGTTCATTAAGCACCTCCGTATACAAAAAGTTTTTTAGCATCAACCAATAAAAGCAAGTCATTCTCCATTTGAAAAACACCTAAACACATTTGAACCTTCTTTTCATCCACATTAACCGGATGCGGCATAAGTAACTTATCATCAAGATTCATGACGCCCTCGGGTTTGTCAATAAAAAACCCGCATATATCCTGCATATTTTGCTGCTTTAAAATAACACAAGTTAAAGATTTCCCCAAAGCTGTTTCATATCCTAAAATAGAGGCAAGATTTAAAAGTGTAACAACACTGCCGCGCATATTATAAAGCCCAACAATATGCTTGTTTGCTGTAGGAGCCGGTGTAAATTCAACATTTCTGTTAATTTCCTTCACAAACGTAATATCAATCGCATACAGTGCATCCGCTAATCTGAAGCTTAAAACCTTCATTCGTCCTCCTCCTTTTTCAAACCAAGAACGGAGTTTATGGTTTTTATTAAGGATTCCTTACTTAGTTTACTTTCAAATGCATCAAAACCTTTCTCCAGAGCTAAGACCTTGTATGCATCACTTGTCATAGACGAAACCGCAATAGAAGGGATATGCTTAAGACTATCATCTTTCTTTACCTCGTCTATAAATTCTATGCCGTTCATAACAGGCATAATTAAATCCGAAACAATCAAGTCAAAATGCTTATCCTTTATAATAGCCAGAGCCTGCCTACCATTCTCTGCACAGGTAACCGTGCATCCCGCAGATTCGAGATATTTGCTTTCAACCTGTCTAAAAAATGCTGTGTCCTCTACCAAAAGCACGCTCTTTTTAACATTTTCAGCAACGTGAAGTTTAAATGCGTGCCTATCGTCGCACATTTCCATAAGCTCGTAGATATTAATAACAAGGATAATCTTGTTTTTAAAAACTGTTGTACCAAATATGCCCTTAACAGGGAACTGCTCGGTATCAAGCTCAAAGCTATGCCGTACATTATCAACAACGTTTGAAACAAGGATGCCTACGTTAAGGTCTTTTATATTTGGCATTATAAGGGTGAGCTTATCCTTATAATATTTTTCCTTTGAAACAGGTAAATAATCTTCGGGGCGTATAACGCGAATCGATCTTTGCTTGATTTTTACATAAAGCTTTTCTCCCACAGACTCAACCTGTGAAGCCATTATAGTTTCAACGCGTGAAACAAGATTCATATCAAGCGCATAGGTCTCATTACCGGAGCATTTGAATAAAATCATGTTTTGGTATTCAACCTGGATTTTGGGTGCTTTTTTTATGCCTTTATCATTTATAGCTTCGAAATTTATACCGGACTTCTTAATTATACCTTCAACATCCAAGATCATGGTTATCCTGCCATCGCCCATAATTGTAACGCCGGAATATGAAATACAATTCTTTAAAGCAAGGGGTAAGGGTTTAACCAAAATCTCCTGTGTGTCTAAAACTTGTTCAACGAGCAAACCAAATTGCTTGTTGCCTACCTTTAGAATAACAACCTTTGTTCCCAATTCATCGTTTGAGGTCAGATCAAGCACGTCGGAAAGATTTATAATGGGAACCAATTCCCCACGAAGTCTAAGCTCCTTGGATTTATGGATATATTCAATATGATTTCCTTTTTCCGTTAGGCTTACAACATAACGAATATTTGTTTGAGGTATCGCAAAACGCTGACCGGAAGATACAACAGTAAGCGTTTTCATAAGCGCAAGCGTGCGAGGTAAAATCAGATGAAAAGTTGTACCCATGCCTTGGATAGATTCTAACGAGACAGAACCGCCCATTCTTTCAACATTACTTTTGACAACATCCATACCTACACCGCGTCCTGACATATCGGTAACAGATTCCGAGGTGGAGAAACCGGGCATAAAGATGTATTTAAACAACTCAGATTCAGTCACGTTCTCAGCGGCTTCCTTTGAAATAAAACCCTTCTGAATCGCCTTTTCTTTTATTGAAGATATATTGAGCCCTCGTCCGTCATCGGATACGTCAACAACGATAGAGCTGCCTTTATAGTAGGCCCTTAATGTAATACAACCGGTTGAGTTTTTACCTAGATTTTCTCTGGTTGACGGCTCTTCAAGGCCATGGTCTGCAGCATTCCTAACAAGGTGGGTTATAGGGTCGTATAGCGCTTCAACCATATATTTGTCAAGCTCAACCTCTTTGCCTTCAATAATCAATTCTATATCTTTTTTCAGAGATTTAGACAATTCCCTTATAATACGCGGAAACTTATTAAATACATTACCTATGGGTTGCATACGCGTTAAAACGATTTTTTCTTGCATTTTACTCGTCAAAACGTCAACATTTTGCAAAATACGAGACATATTCACACGTTCGGGTGCTTTTAATAAATATTCATCATTATTAAATGCATTAAGCAATTGGTTTCTGGCTAGAATCATTTCACCAGAAAGAGCCATAAGGCTTTCCAAAAGTTCTACATTAACACGTATGGTTTCGCTATGATTGAATTTTTTTGAGCTTGCATCGGTCGTTACAGTACTGGATTGAGATTTTTTAACGGTCTCAAATTTGATATGTGAAATGCATTTGGGATCAATATTTACTCCAAGAATAAATAAAGATAATTCCAAAACAGATGTAACTAATATATCTAGACTACAGTTCTTAAGATTTTTAAGCTTTGATAAGGCGTCACTAACCTTATTATAAGATGAATCCTCAATGGATATATCAACAATAAAGCTTATGGACGAGATGTCCGCAAAAAAATGTTCAGGTTCGTTGTAGTATGAAAAACCCTCAGAATAGTTAACTTTTATACCATATATCTTGTGCCCTTGTTTGACTTGTTTTTCCAATATAGGAAAGTACTTTTCTCTTACAATAAAATCGCCTACAGATGCAACAGGCTTTTCAGCCTTTTCAACTACAGTCTTTGAAGGAATTTCAATTTTAGGCGCGGACGGCACAGGACGGATATCCGGTTTTTTAATTTCTTCAATAGAGTCGATAGACTTTGGAGGTTCAGACGCAGCTTGTATCGGAGGCTCATTCTCACCGGACATTACAAGCTTGATAAGCTCTATTTGCTTTGAAATATCAACCTTGTCGCTTTCCGCTATATCTTCAATCATTTTTTTTAGCAAGTCGTTCGAAGCGAGCAAGCAGTCCAAAACGTTTTCAGATAAGGACATCTTCTTTGAACGTATAAGACCTAAAAGATTTTCTGTATCGTGCGCAAGCAAAACAATATGATCCAAACCAAAAAAGCCTGCCGTTCCTTTAATACTATGGACAGCGCGGAAAACATTGTTTATTAAATCGTCGGAGGATTTTAACTTTTCTTTGTCTAAGAATGCGTTTTCAATTTCTTGTATATGCGTTTTTGCTTCGTCCACAAAGTCTTGAATAAACTCATCAGTTAGCACAATTACCCTCCTCCG
>CAYPQA010000006.1:0-36347 GCA_964412725.1 uncultured Eubacteriales bacterium | reverse complement strand
TGCCACGGTTCCTCCCTGTCGGGTGGTGCCGTTCGCGGCCCGGAAAAGGAATCCTGACAGGGTTTCCTGACATCCTACGCTCGTCGCAGGATGTCAGGGTGTCGAAGTGCTTCAAAACCAGCGGGAAAATCAGTCGGGCTGACAGGATTCGAACCTGCGACCTCTTGGTCCCGAACCAAGCGCTCTACCAAGCTGAGCCACTACCCGATTATGCAGATAAGCACAAATAATACCTGAAAACAATGTGTATTATACACTACAGCGTTGAAAAAATCAAGGATTTATTCCTAGAAATTTTTAAGAAAAAATGTAATATATAAGGCAATAAAATCTATACACACGACCAAAATAAGTTGCGTGTATAGATTTTTTCTCAATAATTAGTCCGTTATCATTTCCTACATTGGCCCGTTTTTAAAAAATGGACTATCGTATGTAGCCTTTAACGTTTTCCCACAAAACACTAATCTTATCCGCAGCAACTAGAATGTCATCATCTTTGATACTATTGCATAAATCTTCAAACCGTTTAAATACGTCAGTATATTGCTTATTAAAACCTCCTGCATCTTGATTTACTTTTATCCTGTTCTTATTTAGCGCAACTAGCATAATGCTACCATTGTTTGAGTTTGGATCCTCTGTGTTTAGTTTTTCCAAGATTTTTTTGAAACTACTATAAAGTTTTCTCCAAACTTCAGCTCCAGTTACCATTTGATTATTACCGTCTGTATCACTGAGACGCTTTATGCACATCAGTAGCCAACGTAACAGTGCTATTTTTCTTAAGCCATACAAGCAAAACAGGTCAACATCCCCATTTACTGGTCTTATGCTATGATTATTTAGAGCTGTTACTATTTCCTTTATGAAAATTTCATCCTTAGGAAATATTCTACAGCCATTCACAGATCCAGAACTCGAATATAGATTCTTACAATCATTACACTTAGTAATCGGATTAAGAAACGTTTCGCACGAACCGATTTGTAGTAAGAATTCTTTTTCGTCATCTTTTACAAAGTTGTACGTTATACAAAATCCTATATCCGTGGATGTAATTTTCACATCTACTCGAAAATTAGTATTCATGCCGTTTCCGTTTGAAATGGATTCAAAATAAAACAAAAGTTCATGCAACTCACCAGCAGATATACATTTGCTTTTACTGCTTCCAACGCAGTATGGGCCGACACCGTTTTTATAGCTGTAAAGTATCCTGTTAGCATAGGTGATTATCTTTTTTTTATCTTCATCGGTTAGAATTATTGGCATATATATTTGTTTAACTCTCTTTCGCAAATATATTTTTCTGTATCTTCAAAGTGAATAGTCTTGACATAACTTACGAAATCATCATATGTCACTTCACTTGCTGAGCCATTTCTCTTTACATATTCCTCATAGGCATAAGTCAACCCTATAAAAAAATACTTATCAGGCCCATCAAGTTCGTCAATGACTTTTGTTGAATAAATTTCCGGGAATTGGCGTTTCTTGAAATCATCCAATCTTCCTATGTTGACAATATCTCTGTTTTTGTCCGCGAACTGTTCTATACATCTGAATATAATATCCTTATGTTTAACCCACCGTTCAGAAAAGATGCTATGAAGAGTAGATACACAATAAAGTAATCCATCGCCTACGTCAGCAAACGCCCTAACGACATTTTCACCGGCTCGCAATTTACAATCATCGCAAATACTCACACAGCCATAATCAAAAACTGATGAGAGTATCACATAAAGTTGTGATTCAGATATTTCATTGAATTTCTTGCGCAGTTCACTTATAAAAGTTACAACATCAACATATGCAATTGTTTTCCTAGGAACATCGTAACTCAAATCTTGCAACTCCTCAAAATAATTTACGATGTATTTGAAAATGTTTTCAAACTGACCATTATAATTATTTACATCACAATTAGCGGGTTTTAGAGGGAGCCGCCTTATCATCGGTGATGGTATATTTTTTAATGAATTGAACTTGTCAATACGACTTGGCGATACATTAGTCCGGCTAAACCCAACCTCATCAAAAAACATTTCTACAAGCGAACGGCAACGCTGAAACGTATACTCTTGAAGAGCAATCCCACGTTCACCAATAAATTCATTTGGAATACTAGTAGCTATTACATATGGTGTAATAGATGTTTCCATCATCTTAAAATTTACACAAAACTTTATTGCTGCAAACGTTTCGTAAGGCGAAAGTGGTTCAAGTACAAGGCAAAACGAAACTGAGCCAAGTTTTGCCTGGATGTCGAATGTCGAAACTGAATAGCACTTTCTTGGGAATATTTTCTTAATGTTATCTGAGAGTAAATCATACGAAACATCAGACGGTTTTTGCGGATAATTGTCAAAAACTCTGTTTACACTGTCAAATTCTATAGTATACACCGGACAATACGAAACATAAGGAGTATTTGATGCTATTAATGCCTTAATGAGTTTTGATGAAATACAGCTCATACTGGCAGTATCGAAACTTTGAAGTTCACCAAACGCTTTTACCTCAAACTCATCATTAGACCCGTCACGGCATGGAAAAAACATCCTGTTGTTAGTAATATTGATAAACCCCTTTTCACGGTTATATTTGCTCTTGTCGTCATTAAAGAGGTTTTCACGTACAGCAAAAGCATAAATTGAGATGTTGTCTATACTCAGTCCATAGCCATTAACCAATTTACGAACAAGTCTAGTAACAGATGTGCCATACAAAATGGTGTCGTCAATAATTAAAACCTTTCCAGTCTTGAGTTCTGTGAGATAGTGATCTATTTCATGATCGCTAATTATCAAATTCCTTGGTTCAATACCATCATTTTTCATTATATCCGAAAAAAGTAGGCGTAGAGAATTAGCTTTTCTTGACATAAAAATCTTGACATCATGAACCTGATCTTGCAATATTTCCTTCATACCCAACCATAAGTGCATGAATAAATCATAACTTAAAACAGGCACAATAACATCTTCTAAATTTACTTTCTCCAATATCATCACCTCCGTTTACGAGTATATATTGCTTGGGCATATAGCGATCACCTCTAAAGCAGTATATTTGAGGTCAACATATTTTGTTAAAAATAATAGGATAAAACATTTTATGTTTTATCCTATTTAGCTGTTACTTGCCGCAGACTTTGCAAACGTTAACATTTTTGCCGTCTTCGCCGGGCTTAGTCCAAAGGAGCTTTACGCCGCCGCGTTTGCAGACCGGGCAGGTTCCGCGCCAGTTGGCGGTTTTTTTAATGTTTCTTCCTCTTTTACTTTTTCCCATAAATCCTCCTTAGACAAGTTCGATAATAACCATGGGGGCTGCATCGCCCTTACGGGGGCCGATTTTGATCATACGAGTGTAGCCGCCTTGTCTGTCAACATACTTTGGAGCTATCTCGTCGAAAAGCTTTGCAGCCATGTCCACGGACTTGGTATCCGAACGCTTTTTATGCTTGCCTGTTGGGACGTATGTTACGGGATAGAGGACGCTTAAAATCTTTCTGCGCGCAACCAAACGAGAGGGGCTGTCCTTTTTGATAGTCTTATCAACTTCATCATAGACCGTTACCCTCTTGCCGTTCACATCCTCTTTAACACGGTTGCCTTGGGCATCCTTTCTGGGAACCTTAGCTTTAACCGTTTCTTCCGTAAAATTATCCTTTTCCCTAACGGCCATGGTTATAAGCTTCTCGGCGATACGTCTGATTTCCTTGGCTCTTGTCTCGGTTGTTGTAATTTTACCGTGGTATATAAGATTGGTTGCCAAACTTCTCAACATAGCTTTCCTTGCTGAGGTATGACGCCCAAGCTTTCTGTATACAGCCATTTACTTACCTCCTCTTAATTTAACCCTCATTCTCGGACGCGTTCAAGGCAAGTCCCAATTCGGCCATTTTGTTAAGCACTTCTTCCAAGGACTTGCGCCCAAGGTTTCTGACCTTCATCATGTCTTCTTCGGTTTTGCTTGCCAAGTCCTCAACCGTGTTGATGCCCGCTCTCTTGAGGCAGTTGTATGAACGGACGGAGAGGTCAAGCTCCTCGATACTAAGCTCGAAGATTTTCTCCTTCTTGCCTTCCTCTTTCTCAATCATGATTTCCGCATTCTTTGCATTATCTGAAAGGTCAACAAAGAGGTTAAGATGCTCCGTTAATATTCTTGCACCCAAGCTCACGGCATCATCGGCCGAGATGGTCCTGTTTGTCCAAACTTCCAGGGTAAGCTTGTCGTAGTCCGTTATCTGACCAACACGTGTGTTTTCAACGA
Organism: uncultured Eubacteriales bacterium; assembly: GCA_964412725.1. Lineage (GTDB taxonomy): Bacteria > Bacillota > Clostridia > Lachnospirales > CAYPQA01 > CAYPQA01. The sequence continues at coordinate 32,066 of CAYPQA010000006.1, read as the reverse complement.
AAAAGTTCACGCGTTTAATCGGTGTATAGATTGAATCCATAGGTATAACACCGATTTGTTGGTCATCCTTTTTGTTTTTATCCGCGCCGACATAGCCGCGCCCCTTGGTTATGGTCATTTCGATATTAAGCTTTGAGTCCATACCGCCGCTTAAGGTTGCGATGTGAAGGTCGGGGTTGCAGATTTCCAAATCTTGGTCAACCTTTATATCACCGGCACAAACCTCACATTCACCGCTTGCCTCAATGTAGGCAGTTTTGGGCTCATTGCTGTCACTGTCATTTCTTATAGCCAAATTCTTTAAATTTAAAATAATCTCGGTTACATCCTCTTTGACACCGCTTATAATGCTAAACTCATGCATTATACCATCTATACGAACGTTTGAAACGGCCGCACCGGGCAAAGACGAAAGCAAAATACGCCTTAACGAATTGCCCAATGTTGTACCGTAACCGCGTTCAAGAGGTTCGACGACAAAGCGTCCGTAAGTCCCGTCTTGAGAAAGTTCTTCAATTTCAATTCGAGGTTTTTCAAATTCAAACATCCATTGAACCTCCTTAACTTAATATTACTTAGAATACAACTCAACGATAAGTGTTTCGTGGATAGGAGCGTCAATGTGTTCTCTTTGTGGAAGTGCGTTAATTGTACCCTCCAGGTTCTTTAAGTCAGAGCTTAACCATTCAGGAACGATACGAGACTCCGTAACCTCAAGGATTTGCTTGAACACATCCAAGGCTTTGGATTTTTCTCTGATCTCAATACGGTCGCCGACTTTAACTTGGTATGAAGGTATATTAACCTTGTTGCCGTTTACTCTTATATGATTATGTCTGACAACCTGTCTGGCCTCAACTCTTGAACGTCCAAGACCCATTCTGTAAACAACGTTGTCAAGTCTTAATTCAAGTAATCTGAGAAGGTTTTCACCTGTTACACCAGGGATTTTGTCAGCCTTCTCGAAATAGTTTCTGAATTGTGTTTCTAAAACACCGTAAATTCTTTTAGCTTTTTGTTTCGCACGAAGCTGTTGACCGTACTCGGACATCTTTTTCTTGCTTTGACCGTGGTCACCAGGGGCATAGGCGCGTTTGCTTACGGGACAGCAAGCCTTGGCGCACTTTTCGCCCTTTAAAAACAGCTTTTCTCCTTCTCTGCGGCATAATCTGCATGACGCACCGATATATCTTGCCATTAGTTACCTCCTATATATACACACAATTAGACTCTTCTGCGCTTTGGCGGTCTGCAACCGTTGTGAGGAACAGGGGTTACGTCCTTAATGAGAGTAACCTCAAGGCCTGCAGCCTGCAATGCGCGGATAGCCGCTTCACGGCCACTGCCCGGACCCTTTACATAAACCTCAATAGTACGCAGTCCAAACTCCTTAGCTGTGCCAGCCGCTGTATCGGCCGCCATCTGAGCGGCATATGGAGTAGACTTTCTTGAGCCTCTAAAGCCAAGCTGTCCGGCTGAAGCCCAAGAGAGGGCGTTGCCTGCCATGTCCGTTATGGTAACTATGGTATTGTTAAACGATGACTGAATATGGGCTTGACCCTTATCAACATACTTCTTTTCGCGGCGTCTTCTTGTTGTGGTCTTTCTGACTGTTGCGGTTTTCTTAGCCATTTTTTACCTCCTATTTCTTCTTGTTGGCGACAGTTCTTCTGGGGCCTTTTCTGGTACGGGCGTTTGTCTTGGTTTTTTGGCCTCTGACCGGCAAACCTTTTCTATGCCTTATACCGCGATAACAGCCTATCTCAACAAGACGCTTAATGTTAAGAGCAACCTCACGTCTTAAATCACCCTCAACACGGAATCCGCCGTCGATAACCTCACGGATTTTTGCAACCTCATCATCTGTCAAATCCCTGATTCTTGTGTCGGGAGAAACCCCTGCCTTTTCAAGAATTTTGTTTGAGCTTGCACGGCCTATTCCGTAGATATAAGTAAGACCAATCTCGACGCGCTTTTCTCTCGGCAAGTCTACACCTGCAATACGTGCCATAAATAACCTCCTTATCCTTGTCTTTGTTTATGCTTTGGGTTTTCGCAAATAACCCTTATAGCGCCTTTGCGTTTAATTATCTTACATTTTTCACAAATTGTTTTAACTGACGGTCTGACCTTCATCTCAATCGTCCTTTCACTTATTTATCTCTCCAAATTATTCTGCCCTTTGTCAGATCATACGGAGACATTTCGATTAAAACCTTGTCGCCGGGAATGATACGGATGAAATTCATGCGCAGCTTTCCGGATATATGGGCAAGAATCGTATGCCCGTTTTCGAGCTTGACGGAAAACATAGCATTAGGCAGCTTTTCGGAAACAATTCCCTCGACTTCTATAACATCTTCCTTTGACAAAAAACCTTACCTCCCTTTAACGAAACCGGTTAAATACTTTCTGATATCCGCGTCGGACGCTGATTTGATGCTTTCGGCATCAAAAACACAATCCGCAACAATCGGAACAATATGCCTAGCGTTCTTTTTCTTTGGGTTTGAGAGGGTTCTGAAGCGGCCGTCCGCAAGATAGACAAATTCATCACAAACAGACACGACCACAAAATAATAGCCCCTATCTCTGCCTGCCTTTGAAAAAACAATCGCTCCGACCGAAACCTTTAAAAATTCTTTTGACTTCATTTGTACCTCTAAGCGTTTTACGCATGGGTCAAAAGCTCTGGTTCGCCGTCCGTTATGAGGATTGTGTTCTCATAGTGAGCGGAGAGCTTGCCGTCGCTTGTGACAACCGTCCATTTATCTCTCAAAACCTTAACATCATAGTGTCCTTGGTTCACCATAGGCTCAATTGCAAGCGTCATACCCTTCTGAAGCCTTGACCCTCGGCCGGGAGGCTTATAGTTGGGGACTTGCGGATCCTCATGGAGTTCGGTGCCTATGCCGTGGCCGACATAACTGCGCACAACAGAAAACCCGTTAGACTCCGCATAACTCTGGATAGCTGCGGAGATTTCATGCAAATGCCTGTTTGCCTTCGCACACTTTATGCCCTCGAAAAAGCTTTTTTCCGTAACTTCAATCAGAAATGCCGCTTCGTTGCTGACTTTACCGACAGAGAAGGTTCTTGCCGCATCAACGTGGTAGCCGTCCTTGTATACACCAATGTCTATACTGATTATGTCGCCCTCCGAAAGCCTTTTCTTTCCGGGAATACCATGAATAACCTGTTCGTTTAACGAGGTGCAGATAGAGGCGGGGTAATCAAGATAACCCAGAAACGAAGGTATTCCGCCTTCGCTGCGGATAAACTCATCGGCCAGCTTATTAAGGTAAGCTGTTTCGACCCCTGCCTTGACCTCCGATTTGAGCAATTCAAACGTTCTTACCAGTATATGCCCGTTTTGGCGCATTATATCGGTTTGCATGGAATTTTTAATTGATATGCCCATTGCAACGCCCCCGTATTCTTTCCAAAATCTCCTGCGTTATCGCGGAAACCGTGTTTAAGCCGTCAACCTCGATCAAGATGCCCTTTTTTCGATAGTATTCTATTATAGGCTCTGTGAGTTCGTGATAAATTTTAAGACGTGACCTAACCGTAGATGCCTTGTCGTCCGCACGTTGTGTGAGCGGAACCTTGCAATCATCACAGGTGTTTTCGGTTTGTGGGGGATAGTAATGGTTGTGGAACATCCTACCGCATTTCGGACAGGTCAATCTTCCGGACATACGCTCGACGATAACCTCGTCCGAGACAACGACGGATATGACCGCATCCTGTGGGGTAATTTGTTCTAAAATTTCAGCCTGAGCGATATTTCTCGGAAACCCGTCCAGGATAAAGCCTTTCTTACAGTCCTCATCGGCTATGCGCTTTTTAACAATGTCTACAACAAGTTCGTCAGGAACGAGCTGTCCCTTGTCCATAAGCTCTCTGATAGCCTCGCCAATCTCTGTGTGGTTGCGCATATGCTCACGCAATATGTCACCCGTTGAGATTTGCTGGATACCAAAGTGTGCCGAAAGATTTCTGCTTTGCGTTCCTTTGCCCGCACCCGGAGCTCCTAAAATGACCAATTTGAGCATTAGAGAATCCCCTTATAGTGACGGTTAAGGAGTTGTACTTCAAGCTGCTTGCTTAATTCCAAAGCAACACCCGTTACGATCAACAGGGTTGTACCGCCTATACCGACGTTTATTTTGAATATCCATTGGATAATAACAGGCGTTAAGGCAATGAAAGCATAGAAGAATGCACCAAGCCAAGAAAGTCTGTCTATAGTTCTTTGGATATAATCGCTTGTTGGCTTGCCCGGGCGGATACCCGGAATAACGCCACCGTTTTTCTTCATATTCTCAGCCATTTCAATTGGGTTAACGGCGAAAGAAATGTAGAAGAACGTAAAGAGGAAGATTAAAATAACGTAAAGCACAGCACCGACAGGATGAGAAATAGACAAGACGCGGATAACGTTGCTTAACCCATCGCTTTGTACAAACTGTGCGATAAAAGAAGGCATTTGCAAAATCGAGATAGCAAAGATTATGGACATAACGCCTGCTATATTAACCTTGATTGGAATATATGAGCTTTGACCGCCCACAAACTGGCGGCCGACCATTTTCTTTGTATATTGCACAGGGATACGTCTTTCACCGTCTTGAACAAAAACTGTGAATGCGATAAGGGCAACAAACAGAGCAAGGATAATTATAATCTTGATCCAGTTCCAGATGCCGCTACCTGTGCCGTAGTTGTAGAAATTCAAAATTTGCCCGGGTATACCCGAGAGGATGTTTGCAAAGATTATGAATGACGAGCCATGACCGATAGCCTTCTCGGTTAAAAGTTCAGCAAGCCACATGATAAAGATTGTACCTGTGACCATAGCCAAGGTTGCCATTACATAAACAAGCATTGTTTGGTGGAAAAAAAGATTTCTAAGCCCGTAAACGGTTGCGGAGCCTTGCAATAAAGCCAAAATAACACTCAAAACTCTTGTATATTGGTTTATCTTCTTGCGTCCCGCTTCGCCTTCCTTCTGCAATTGCTCAAGCTTCGGGATGGCAACCGTTAAAAGCTGCATTATGATTGAGGAAGTGATATAGGGTCCTATACCCATTGCAAATATCGAACCAAAGCCGCCGCCTGCAACGATCGCATAAAGCGATTGAGTTGTGTTGGCACCCTTGGCTTCAAGTAAAAGCGATGGGTCAATGCCGGGAAGGGCGATGTGTGCGCCCAGACGATAAATCAAGAGCAACAAAAGCACATAAAGCATTCTGCTCCTTAAGTCTTTGATTTTCCAAGCATTAGAAAATGTTTTGAACACCTTAAATCACCTCTGCCTTTCCTCCGGCCGTTTCTATAGCGGCAGAGGCGCTCTCACTGAAAGCGTTAGCTCTGACGGTAAGCTTTCTGTTTAATTTACCTTTAGCCAAAATTTTAACGCCATCCTTCGGGCTTGAAATTAAACCCTTGGACTTTAAAGCGCTAATATCGACGACAGCGCCGTCTTCAAAAACGTTGAGCAAATAGAGGTTGACCGTAACAATCTCTTTGGAGTTGCGGCAGTTAAAGCCCCTCTTGGGGAGTCTTCTGTAAAGCGGGAATTGTCCGCCTTCGAAACCCTCGCGGCTTGAATAACCTGAACGTGCCTTCTGGCCCTTGTGACCGCGGCCGGCTGTTTTACCGTTACCAGAACCGTGACCTCTACCCTTTCTGAACTTCTTGGTCTTGGAACCGGGTGCCGGACTAAGCTCTCCTAATCTCATTGGTTACACCTCCTCTTGGGGAAAATCTGTTTCCTCAACCTTCAAAAGATGGGAAACTTTGTTTATCATGCCTTTTGTAGCGTCATTATTTCTTTGAACAACATAGCTGTTGAGTTTTCCCAAGCCCAGAGCTTGAACAATCCTCTTATGCTTTGGTAAGCTTCCTATGGTTGATTTAACCAGGGTAATTTTCAATCCGTCCATGTAAACCTCCTCAATGTAGGATTTCTTCGACGGTTTTTCCGCGAAGTCTTGCAACCTGCTCAGGTGTCTTAAGTCTTCTGAGACCTTCTATGGTTGCATTGACCACGTTGCGTTTGTTGTTTGAGCCCAAGGATTTTGTAAGGATATTTCTTATGCCCAAAAGCTCCAAAACCGCACGCACGGAGCCGCCTGCTATAACACCGGTACCTTCTTTGGCCGGTTTAAGCAAAACGCTTGCACTGCCGAAATCCCCCGTTATATCGTGATAAATACTATCGTTTTCGTTTCTCTCGACAAAGATTATATTCTTCTTGGCGTCTTCCTTACCTTTTCTTATGGCGTCGGGGATTTCCATAGCCTTACCCAAACCGACTCCAACGTGTCCGTTACCGTCTCCAACAACAACCAAAGCCGCAAAACGGAATGTACGTCCGCCCTTAACAACCTTGGTAACACGGTTTATGGTAACCACTCTTTCTTTTAAATCCAGAGCCTCTGCATCTATTTTCTTCAAGTTGCTGCCTCCTTATCAAAAATTAGAACACTAAGCCGGCTTCTCTTGCAGCGTCGGCCAGTGCCTTAACCTTACCATGGTACAGATAACCGCCTCTATCAAAAACAACGGTTGTTATACCTTTTTCCATGGCTTTCTTTGCAACGGCGGTTCCGACAGCCTTTGCAGCCTCAACGTTGGACGTTAAAGCCAAACCGTCCTTGACCGCGCCTTCCATAGTCGAAGCCGCAACAATTGTATGACCTTTTGTATCGTCTATGATTTGAGCGTAAATATGCTTGTTTGAACGAAACACAGCAAGCCTAGGACGCTCCGTGGTGCCGGAGAGGGTGTTCCTAAGTCTGTAATGACGCTTTTCTCGTGCAAGTCTACGCGAGGGTTTTCTTATCATTATCTCATCCTCCAAATTCCTTGTTTCTTACAGGCAAGCGTTACTTCTTGCCAGCAAGCGTTATTTCTTGCCAGCAAGCGTTATTTCTTGCCAGTCTTACCAACCTTGCGCCTAATCTTCTCGTAATCGTACTTAATACCCTTGCCTTTGTAGACTTCAGGTCCGCGCTTGGATCTAATCTCGGCTGCGTATTGACCTACGCGCTCTTTATCTATGCCGGATATGGTTATTTTGTTTTGGCCTTCAACCGTTGAAACAACTCCCTCGGGGTCAAGCATTTCAACAGGATGTGAATATCCTAACGAAAGCGTAAGCTTGTTTCCGGACTTCGCAGCCCTGTAACCAACGCCGTTTATCTCCAAAATCTTTGAATAGCCCTTTGTGACACCGATAACCATATTGTTGATAAGGGTACGTGTTAAGCCGTGCAGAGCTTTTATGCGCTTTAAGTCATTAGGGCGTGTAACAGTTAAAACATCACCGTCTATAGTTATGGAAAGCTCCTCAACAAGCTTTCTTGAAAGCTCGCCCTTTGGACCTTTAACGGTGACTAAATTGCCTGCGCCCACAGTAACGGTTACGCCGCTTGGAATTTCAACCGGCATTTTCCCGATGCGTGACATATTATGCCTCCTTTATAAAATTACCAAACGAAGGCAAGAACTTCGCCGCCAACGCCGAGCTTTCTTGCTTCCTTGTCCGTAATTATTCCCTTATTTGTGGAAACTATAGCCGTTCCCAGGCCGCCCAAAACCTTAGGCATTTCTTCACAATTTGCGTAAACTCTCAAACCCGGCTTGGAAATTCGCTTTAAACCAGCGATAACCTTCTCATTCTTATCACGTCCGTATTTGAGTGTAATGCGCATAGTCTTCTTAACGCCGTCCTCTAAAATCTCATAGCCGTTCACATAGCCTTCCTTTGTAAGGATATCGGCAATGGCCACCTTCATTCTTGACGAAGGCACATCAACCGTGTTATGTCTGGCTGTATTGGCGTTTCTGATTCTTGTAAGCATATCTGCGATTGGATCGCTCATCGACATTTACATTACCTCCTTTTTACCAGCTGGCTTTCTTAACCCCCGGGATTTGACCCTTATAGGCTAACTCGCGGAAACAAATGCGGCATATACCGAATTTTCTTAAGGTCGCATGTGGCCTTCCGCATAATTGACAGCGTGTGTATGCACGCGTTGAAAACTTAGGCTTTCTTGATTGCTTAACAATCATGGATTTCTTTGCCACTTTTTATCCTCCTTATTAGCTCTTGGCATACGGCATACCGAAGAGTCTGAGAAGCTCGTGAGCTTCCTCGTCGGTTTTGGCCGTTGTGACGAACACAATATCCATTCCTCTGATTTTATCAATCTTGTCGTATTGAATTTCAGGGAAAATAAGCTGTTCCTTGATGCCCAGGGTATAGTTGCCGCGGCCGTCAAATGCATTGGCTTTAACACCTCTGAAGTCTCTTACGCGTGGGAGCGCAACGTTGATAAGCCTGTCTATAAAGCTATACATACGGTCGCCTCTCAACGTAACCTTTGCACCAATGGGCATTCCGGTTCTTATCTTGAATGTGGCAATACTCTTCTTTGCCTTTGTAACAATGGCCTTCTGGCCGGTTATGATAGACAGGTCGCTACAGGCTGCCTCAATGACCTTAGAATTATCCTTGGCTTCGCCAAGACCCATGTTTATAACAATCTTCTCGATTTTGGGTACGGCAAGCTTGTTTTTGTAGGAAAACTTTTTTTCCATAGCCGAAACAACTTCGTTTTCGTAAAACTCCTTAAGTCTGTTCACGGTTATCCTCCTTCAGTTTTTAATCAATAGGTTCGCCGGTAGACTTCGCAATCCTTGTTTTAACCTTTACAGCCTTGCCATCCTGCATAACTTCTTCTACCTTGTAACCGATTCTTGTAGGCTTTCCGTTATAGAGGTACATAACGTTTGATACGTGGATAGGAGCTTCCGTTTGGATTATCCCGCCCGCTTGGTTAAGTCTGTTTGGCTTTGTATGCTTTGTAATCATATTAACACCTTCGACTATAACGCGGTTTTTCTTCCTGTCCACAACCAAAATTTTGCCGGACTTATTCTTGTCCTTGCCTGCTATAACTAAAACCTTATCGCCTCTTTTGAGCTTTATCTTTTGCTGCTCTTGTTTTGCATTAGGTTTCATTTTTTTAACCTCCTATGTTGCAATTTACAGAACCTCGGGAGCCAAGGATAAAATTCTTGTAAACTGCTTTTCTCTGAGTTCCCTTGCAACGGGGCCGAAAATACGAGTGCCTCTAGGTGTCTTGTCGTCCTTTATTATGACAGCTGCATTTTCGTCAAATCTTATATAAGAGCCGTCGGGGCGTCCCATGCCCTTAACCGTTCTAACAATAACGGCCTTAACGACTTCTCCTTTTTTAACAACACCGCCGGGTGTTGCGTCTTTAACGGACGCAATGATAATGTCACCGATGTTGCCGTATCTTCTAAGCGAGCCGCCCAATACACGGATACACAAAAGTTCCTTTGCACCGGAATTATCGGCCGCAACCAATCTGCTTTCCTGCTGAATCACTTCGATATCCTCCTTATTACTTGACTTTCTCGATTATCGATACCAAACGCCATCTCTTATCCTTGGACAAGGGTCTTGTTTCCATAACCTTAACCTTGTCGCCGATCTCACATTCGTTCTTCTCGTCGTGCGCCTTAAGTTTGTAAGTTTTCTTAACAATCTTTTTATATAAAGGATGTCTCACGTTGTCCTCAACCGCAACAACAATGGTCTTATCCATCTTGTCGGACACAACCTTGCCTATCATGGTTTTGCGTAAATTCCTCTCCATACCTTACTCCTTTCCCATTCTCTTCTGAGTAATTACCGTCTGGATTCTTGCAATGTTTTTACGCACTTCTTTAATCCTTGCCGTGTTGTTTAACTGGTTTGTAGCGTTTTGGAAACGCAGGTTAAACAGCTCCTTCTTTGCAGAAACAAGCTCATTGTTTAAATCCTCTGTAGATTTATCCCTTATCTCGTTCAAAAAATCTTTGTTCTTCATTACTCAACACCGCCCTTACCGTTTTCCTGCGCCGTTACCAGCTCATCCAGCTCGGCCTTGGAAATAATTTTACACTTGATCGGGAGCTTGTGTGCAGCAAGGCGTAACGCTTCCCTTGCCAATTCCTCGGCAACCCCTCCAAGCTCAAACATAACCCTGCCGGGCTTTACAACAGCAACCCAATATTCCGGTGAACCTTTACCGCTACCCATACGAGTTTCGGCGGGCTTTTCCGTAACGGGTTTATCTGGGAAAATCTTAACCCAAACCTTACCGCCGCGCTTGATAAAACGTGTCATAGCAACACGGGCAGCTTCGATTTGGTTGGATGTTATCCAAGAGGGCTCCATTGCCACAATACCGAATTCACCGTAAGTGATGCGGTTGCCTCTGTAGGCGCGTCCGGTCATTCTTCCGCGGAATTGCTTGCGCCTTTTGACTCTCTTAGGCATTAACATTGTTATCTCTCCCTTCCTTCTTTGGCTTTTGAGGAAGAACTTCGCCTTTGTAAATCCAAACCTTAACGCCTAACTTGCCATAGGTTGTGTTTGCTTCAGCAAAGCCGTAATCAATATCCGCTCTCAAGGTTTGAAGGGGTATTGTGCCCTCGTGATAGTGCTCTGAACGTGCAATTTCTGCGCCGCCCAAACGTCCGCCGACACAGGTCTTTATACCCTTTGCACCGGCCTTCATTGTGCGCCCCATAGCTTGCTTCATAGCACGTCTGAAAATAACGCGGTTCTCAAGCTGTTTTGCAATGTCCTCGGCAACAAGCTGTGCATTTAACTCGGGTCTTTTGATTTCTTCTATATTAACCAAAATCTTTTGTGAAGTAAGCTTTTGAAGTTCGTTTGAGAGTTCGGCAATTGCCTGGCCGTTCTTACCGATTATGATACCGGGCTTAGCCGTGAATATAGTAATCTTTACACGCTCAGCGGTTCTCTGAATTGCAATCCTGGGAACACCCGACGCATAAAGCTTATTCTTTATAAATTTACGCAGTTTCTGATCTTCAACCAGATATTTCGCAAAATCCTTCTCGGCGTACCAAACGGAATCCCATTCCTTTATAACACCGACTCTTAATCCGTGGGGATTAACCTTTTGTCCCATTCTTTACCTCCTATCTTTCATTAAGTATTACGGATATATGGCTTGTTCTTTTGTTAATTCTGTATGCACGGCCTTGCGCTCTGGGTTTGATGCGCTTCATTGTTGGGCCTTGGTTTGCGATAACTTCCTCAACATACAAACCCCTAACATCCATTTCAAGGTTGTTTTCGGCGTTAGCAATGGCCGAATCAAGAACCTTTTTGATAATGGTTGCGGCATATCTTGGGGAGTATGCCAAAATCGCTCTTGCCACATTAACGTCCTTGCCCTTTATCTGCTCAAGAACAATGCGTGCCTTCCTGTCCGATACGCGTGCAAACATTGCGTGGGCTTTTGGGCGTTTGTCCTTTGTCGCTTCATTTCTTTCGGCCTTAATCTGACTTCTGTGTCCTTTTGCCACGAAAAACTCTCCTTTCCTACGGTTTTAAAACCTTATCTTACTTTCGATTTCTTCTCTGCGTCCTTACCGTGACCTCTGTATGATCTAGTTTGGGCAAATTCCCCAAGCTTGTGTCCGACCATGTCTTCTGTAACATATACGGGCACATGCTTACGTCCGTCATGAACAGCTATTGTGTGTCCAATCATATCCGGGAATATAGTGGAACGGCGTGACCATGTCTTTATAACGTTCTTAGTGTTTGCTTTATTTTGTTCTTCAACCTTTTTCAATAAATGAAGGTCTATGAAAGGGCCTTTCTTAAGCGACCTGCTCAATTCTAATCCTCCTTTTACAATTACTTAGTACGTCTTCTGACGATAAGCTTGTCGGATGCTTTTTTCTTCTTTCTTGTCTTGTAGCCAAGAGCCGGTTTACCCCAAGGTGTAGATGGAGCGGGACGTCCGATAGGTGCTCTACCTTCACCACCACCGTGCGGGTGATCATTCGGGTTCATAACAGAACCGCGAACCGTAGGCCTTTTGCCTTTATGACGATTAACACCGGCTTTACCGATATTAATAAGCTCGTTGTCCAAATTGCCGACTTGACCGATTGTAGCCTTGCAGTTTATCGGAACCATACGCATTTCGCCGGAAGGAAGTCTGATTGTTGCATACTTGCCCTCCTTAGCCATAAGCTGCGCTGTGTTACCTGCTGCACGAACAAGCTGTCCGCCTGCACCGGGCTTTAATTCTATATTGTAAATCTGTGCGCCGATAGGGATGTTCATTAAAGCTAAAGCGTTTCCAACCTTAACCTCGGCTGTTTCGCCGCTCATAAGGGTTTCGCCAACCTTAAGACCGTGTGGTGCGATGATATAACGCTTTTCGCCGTCTGCATATTGCAAAAGAGCAATGTTTGCTGTACGGTTTGGATCGTATTCGATACCAACAACCTTAGCAGCTATACCGTCTTTATTGCGCTTAAAGTCAATAATTCTGTATTTTTTCTTAGCGCCGCCGCCGTTATGACGAACGGTTATCTTGCCTTGACTATTTCTTCCAGCCGTCTTTTTAATATGAACGACAAGGCTCTTCTCTGGTGAATCCTTCGTGATCTCCGAGAAATCTGACTTTGTCATTTGTCTTCTTGACGGCGTATATGGTCTGTATCTCTTAATACCCATTCTTTCTCTCCTTTCTTTGCGGCACAAGACCGCAAGTTATGGTTAAATTCCTTGGAACAATTCTATCTCTTTGCTTCCTTCTGTCAATTGAACGATAGCCTTTTTGCGCTTTGCCGTGAAGCCCTGTGTACGACCGCGGCGTTTAAGCTTGCCATCGTAGTTCATTGTGTTGACTCTCTCGACCTTAGTGCCCTCAAACATCTTCTCAACAGCCTCTTTGATCATAATCTTGTTGGCGTCGGGATGAACCAGGAAGGTATAACGCTTGGAAGCCATCATATTCATAGTGTGTTCAGTTACGATAGGCTTTAAAAGCACGTCGTAATATTTGATATCCGCCATTATGCGTACACCTCCTGAATTAAATTAACGGCCTTTTTGGTAACGACAAAGTACTCATATTTTAAAATATCGTAAACATTAATTGTATTCACCAAGGCAGTTTTAACATTTTCAATATTTCTTGCGGAAAGCACGACATTTTTGTCGTTCTCGTCTAAAACAACGAGAGCTTTGTTTAAAGCAAGGCTTTTTAAAACCTTTTGGAATTCCTTAGTCTTTACAGCGTTAAGCTTTAAATCATCAAGAATTATAAGCTTATCCTCTAAAACTCTTGAGGACAAAGCAGACTTCATAGCAACCCTCTTAACCTTTTTGTTAAGCTTAAAGGAAAAATCCCTTGGCTTCGGTGCAAAAATAACGCCGCCGCCTGTCCAGTGTGGCGCTCTTATAGAGCCTTGTCTCGCACGGCCTGTACCTTTCTGTCTCCAAGGCTTTCTGCCGCCGCCGCGAACCTCTGCACGCGTCAGTGTACTTTTGGTACCTTGGCGCTGGTTAGCCAAATATTGAACAACGGTAGCGTGTACACAATGCTCGTTTACTTCCGCACCGAAAACAGCGTCGGAAAGTTCCATTGTGCCAACTTGTCTGCCGGTCATGTCCAGAACCTTAATATCCAAATTTAACTCCTCCTTTCCTCAATTATACCTTAACCGTATTTTTAACGAACAAAATCGTACCGTTTGGACCGGGAACTGCGCCTTTAATCAAAAGCATGTTCTTGTCTGCGTCCGCTCTTACGACTTCAACGTTTTGAACAGTAACGTTAACCGCACCCATATGACCGGGCATGTGTTTGTTTTTCTTAACCTTACCGGGCGTTGTACCTGAGCCCATGGAACCCAAGCCTCTGTGATACTTGGAACCGTGCGCCATAGGTCCTCTGCTTTGACCGTGACGCTTGATTGCGCCTTGGTAGCCTTTACCTTTGGATACGCCGCTCACGTCAACCCTGTCTCCGGCTGCAAAGACATCAGCCTTAATCTCGTCACCAACGTTGAGATGGTCAACGGACTCAAGCCTCATTTCTTTTAAAACCTTCTTAGGTTCGATATTGTTCTTATTAAAATGACCCTTCATAGGCTTATTGACATGCTTAATCTTTACATCGCCATAACCTACCTGAACGGCTGCATAACCGTCGTTTTCAACTGTCTTTTTCTGCACAACCACGTTTGGGGCAGCTTCAAGGACAGTTACAGGAATTAACGTGCCGTTTTCGGAGAAAATCTGAGTCATACCAATCTTCTTGGCTATGATAGCCTTCTTCATACATTACACCTCCGTTTCCAAAATTACATAATCTTTAAAGTGATGTCCACGCCGTCAGGTAAATCAAGACGTGTTAAAGCATCTACAGTCTTCGGCGTAGCACTTAAGATGTCAACAAGTCTTTTATGCGTTCTCATCTCAAATTGCTCTCTGGAATCCTTGTACTTATGAACGGCACGCAAGATGGTTACAACCTCTTTCTTTGTAGGAAGCGGAATAGGTCCCGAAACCTTAGCGCCGGTCTTTCTTGCCGTTTCAATGATTTGAGTCACGGAACGGTCAATGAGCTTGTGGTCATAAGCCTTAAGACTGATTCTGATTTTTTGATTTGCCATAAAAAAAAGTCCCCTCCTTTTCGCAAATTTTTCAAGCGAACAGCACCCACGACAAAACATGCCGTAAGCACAAAAGCGGAAACTGCAACCTATCCAAGCGTATCATTTGGAAATATAAATATGCCTAATCGGTACAGTGCCATCTTTTTCGCCCTGGTTTCTTGAACCGGACATAGCTCCACGAAAATAACCTGCCTATAGCAGCAACCTTTCGTTTCACAGCCGCGGGCAAACCCCTGCCCCAATGTCACGTTTTGGAAGTATAACATAAGACTTTTCCGATTGCAAGACTTTTTCTTAGAATTTTTCTAAGAAATTTTTCTAAGTCATTTTTCCAAAGTACTTCTGGAAGGATTCAAAAAATCTAACGCATCCATTAGGGTAGTGTCTCTCCCAATCAATAAGTCTTCATAATCTTGAGAAGACCAAATATCTGGTTGGACACCGTTATTTAGAATATCTTGGCCATCATATGTTAAACACTTTAATGTTGATATAAAGAAACCACCACCGCCTGGAAGTGTAAACCTTCCTATTTGACCTGTTTTACCGGCTGTATTCGTTCCCATTATAGTAAACCTTCCGGTATCTTTAGCGTAAGCAACGAAATCTTCACCGGCAGAACCCGTAAGGAAATCACTAAGGATAACAACAGGCTGTGTGAAGTACTTTAGATCCGTGCTTACTGGTTCTTCACTATCTTCCGCTAAGATATTACTTTCGTAATATCTTCCTTTAAGCATAAGGTTTCCATCCGAATACAATTTTTTAGTTTCCGGATATTGTGAGAATAACTTATTTAGTTCTACATCATTCATAGAATTGAAGTAAGAGGCAGACGCCATACTATAAATGTCACGGTACTGTTTACGTGTTAATATGGGCTTTAAATCTTTTTCGTCAATAAAAAGATTTAAAATATCCAACCCGATATTAGAATTTCCACCTGAATGATCTCTGATATCAATTATAAAGCTAGTTGCCTTTGAGTTAATGTTGTTTAGAAATGTTTTAATCTCTCCTACTAAAGACATATTGAAAAAATCTGAAATTTTTATTAAATAAATTCCGTTCTTAAACTCACTAGAGAAAAATGTGTTGAACCTATAGTGTTGTACAAAATCCTTTTCATTCGTATAGTTCCATAAAATTTTTGATTCAAACGAAGGCTTGTTTTGGTAGTACTGTAGTGTTCCGCTTAATTCTTCTTTTTCAGGTGTAATATATTCCACAATCAAATCGCCTGTTTCAGAATAGCTTGATGTAAGTTTCTGAGCCAGCGCTTGCTGCCTATATAGATTGGTTTTAGATGGAGTTATTTCAGAAAACTTTGATTCCAAGTAATCGTTTATCGGAATCCCGTTTATCTTTGAAATTATACTACCTATAGGTATATCCGTTAGGTTATCATTTTTAAAGCTCACAATGTACTCATTGTCAACAAAAGATAAATTTATAGGCAGCCTGTTAGTCTTAACTTCCAGAGGGTAGTACACTCCAGAATGATCGTCACCTAGTGCTGCAACAAACTTCGTAAGCTGATAGTAATATTCATCAATAGTATTGGTTTCCAAAACCTTGGGTATATACTGCATGTAAAATTCGTCCCAGTCAAGCTCAGGAAACAACTCCCAAAAAGCATACATTTCGTTTGCAGTTTTCCAAATTGTTGAAAGGCCAAAAAGTTTCTCTTCGTTACTCAATTGGCTTTCGTTATCTTTGACTTCAAGAGCTATAGTTTGATTATCAATTGCCACTTTTGTTTCAGCACTTACAGTTCTAATACATGATATAGATAAACATAGTGTGGCAACAAAAAATAAAACCTTTTTTGACTTATTTATATGTCTTTTCAATGTAAATTCCCTCCCTAGTATTTCCTAAAGTTGGACGATTATATTTATACTACCAATTTTCCCTAACTCCACCATCACTTGCTATGACCTGACCTGTTATCCATTTTGCATAAGAGCTATGCAAAAAAAGAATCAAGTCTGCGGCATCATCCGGTGTTCCCCAACACCCTGACGGAAACCTTTTTGCCACAGATTCATAGGTTTCCCCGAAACAATAACCTGTGTCATTCGGCCCAGGATTTATACAATTAACACGTATGTTTTTATCTCCAAGTAAGCGCGACGTTTGCCGGCATAAGCAAATAATAGCTTCTTTCGCTACGCAATAAGCGATTTCATTTACCATAGGACTTAAATACTGACCGCTTGTGAATAACGTAATTGCATTATCCTTTGTCGTATCCACTTGATTGACAAAAGACTGCATCATCATCATAGAAGCACGAACATTTACAATTAAATGAGGGTCTATGTGTTCCGGCGTCCATTGACCTATCTCCAAACTCTCGCCATAGCAATGGTTCAAAATCAAGCCATTAAGTCCACCTAATTTTTCCGCAGCTTCCTCTACAACCTTTTCCGCAGTACCCGGTTTTTCTAAATCAGATGACGTGAGAGCGGTTACATTTAGCCCTAAATCATTAAATTGTTTCGCTAATATCTCTGTGCCATTTGGCATGGCGGATAGATGATTACCCACAGTCATGTCGTAATCCGAAAAACCGTGAATAGCGACTATCGCTCCGGCCTCCGCCAACCGCTTAGTAAGCGTAGCACCGATACCTAACGGACGACTCACGCCCGTTATTAAAATCTTCTGTCCATCTAATCTTATAGAAGATTCATTCATTAAAATATCACCAACCCTTATGTAAAAAACTCTCTACTTCTGAAACTTAGTATACTCCTTAACGCTAAAAATCTGCACTTGTTTCTTCGCGAAAGGGCCAAACTTGCCCCTACAAGTTTGTAAACGCTCGAAACAAGTGCAATTTTAATGCGTTAAGGAGTATATCAAACATATTAGTTTAGTATTTCTAATGTTTTACCGATATTTTACATCAATTCGCCATATTTTCTATGGTTGCGGATTTCTTAGTTATCAAAGTATTGTAACATTTTATGATGTTATAGTAGTAGATAAGTGGCTTTGTTAATGTCAATAAAACCTGCAAACGCAAATTGTCATAGGTGCGAGGGCTCTACTTCGTGATTATTCTGGTTAGTTTTGTTAATAATTTTATTGTGTTGGCGAGGGTCGCTTCTCGTAATGTAGGTTATATTAGATATTCGAAAACACTAAATGTCTGTTGAATACCTAAAATAATCCCCGTCCATTGAATAATTTCACGAAAACCACATTTTTCGTATAACGCTCTTGCTTGAATATTAGAAACATGCGTATCTAAGCGAATTGTAATTGCGTTACGTTCTCGCGCTAGGTCGATAGAATATTCTATCAATTTCTTGCCTATTCCCTTTCTTCGATTATTGGGATGAGACACTAAATCATGAATTACAATGATTTGATCCTCCCTAACTTCTACGCTCCATGGTTGCAGAGCATATGCCGGATGTTGTTCATGGTCAATAACGCACGCTCCCAATACTGCATTACCACTAATAAGTATATAAAGACTTCCGTTATCAACTTTACTCATTACTGATGAAAAAGAGGGATATTCACCCTTCCCCCAACCTGGCGCCTTATAAAATTCGTTGACATCATCGTATAATTTTACGACGGCATCAACATCACTTGGAACAGCCATTTTAATCATATACTCATTTATAGACAATTATATCGCCTCACCTGATATTCAGTCACTTACTTCGCACAACTTACTACTCATTTTACGTGGCAAAGTATCTGCTCAACAAATTCTCTTGCTTCCTTAGATTTTTCAATTGACATTTGTCCACTTTCAATCGGAATGGCACACTCAATTGTCGTCATATACAAATTACTTGTATTTAAATTATCATAGAAAGAAGAAAATTTTAATTCACCATCACCGATAAATAAATGAGATTTTCCATTTTGGTAATCTGATAAATGTATCGTTTTTACCCTATCTTTTAGAACATTTGCAGCATAAGATATGTTTATATTGCATTCTGCATAGTGCGTAGTGTCAATTGTGCAGTAAATATTAGCTTCATTAGTAAATTCAAGCATTTCCTTGGGTTCTATTAATGGAACAATGTAATTTTTGAATTGTGCCATATTTTCAATACAAGCAATTCTTTCTTGAGCAATGTCATACAAATCTTTAATAGCCCTTTCTTTATACCTTTGCCACCATAATACATCATCTGTTTTGCAGTGGGGTGTATGAAAAATTACACATGGAATGTCTGTAAGACTTAAATATTCGTATGTGTCAGGGTTAATAATAGATTCTTGTCTTTCATCAATAACACCGCCCATATCATGATAAGCAGCTATTTTTAGCCCGCTTTTTTTCACAAGGTTAATTACCTCTTTAGGTTTCATGCTTTTAATATGTTGAGCAGCCTCCCAAGAATCCCCACCTTTCCAATATCCTCCAAGTTCAATATACTCATATCCTGATTTTGCAATAATATTTAACGTTTTGTCAAAAGGTATCATATAGAAATTTGCTGTTGCCATTGCTATTTTCATGATTAGCCTCCCCCGCACATTATATAAAAACTTCCTACCGATAAAGTTCAGCACCAAATACAAGATTATTTCGGCAATATCGTAAGGCAACCCATTTCCATGCCCATTTTATTTATACGGCGTTTCAACGTTTCTTTGTCTTCCTACTTGCTCCCTTGCCGTAATTCAATACGGTTGCGGAGTAAATTCTGATGGATATGATAGTAGAGATAACAATTGTGACCAATAGAATTGAAATTGAAACGGCTACTTGCATTCCTGAAAGTTCACCACTTATTAGCTTGGACGGAACATAGAACGCAGATGAAAACGGAACATATAGCGCAATTTTTTGCATTAAACCATATGTGTTTGAGGTTGCGCTAAAAAATCCAATATAAAACGAAACAATTGCAACGAGCATAACCGGCATCATTGCAGAGTTTAAATCCTCGATTTTGCTTACCACTGCGCCGCATACCGCATTCATCATAGAGTACAATGTGTATCCTAAGATGAAGTAAACGAGCAGTAAAGCTACGGTTTTAAATGTAAATAATGACAGAAACAAAGAAGACACTACAAAAGCAAATTCTTCGGGGATGAAAAGCTTATAGAAAACAAAACCTGAAAAAATAATCGCAGAGAACTGTGTTAAACCAAGCATACCCATACCAAGGCATTTCCCAATTAAGATTCGTGACGGTTTCGCGGCCACAACAAGCGTCTCCATTACACGAGAGGTTCTGTCGCCTGCAACAGACATCGAAACCCCGTAGCTATAAAAATAAATCGCAAAGAAAACCAACATAGTTACAAGAATACCCAAAAAGTATCCGGTCAAATCGTTTACATTTAGGG
This sequence comes from uncultured Eubacteriales bacterium, assembly GCA_964412725.1. GTDB lineage: Bacteria > Bacillota > Clostridia > Lachnospirales > CAYPQA01 > CAYPQA01. Next base: position 12,179 of record CAYPQA010000006.1, on the reverse strand, counting down.
TTTCTGATGAAAAAGGAAGTGAAGATTGTGCTATGGCTATGGCTTCAGCCTCAACACCCTGCGCCAAAAGTGTTTGGCCAACGTAAGAGCGACTAAGAACGTCCACAACCTCCGAAACCGGAATGCCTTTCCTGAAATCCTTTGTAATAACTTCGATAAAAGGCTTGTCGTCTGTAGGGGTGACAACTATTATTGAAGTGTTGCCGTTATTTTCAGCTTCGCTAGAATAACTGTCAAGGTTTGCTGCACTTCCTTTAATAAATTCCGTGTTTTGAAAATACTCACTAAGCACGTGTATCCCATTCGGTAACAATTCATTTTCATCAATATAATAGCAAACTTGTGTTATCCGTTGATCATCGGAGGATGTACCTTTTTGGGCAGAAATTGAAGCCAGTATGCCCGGCATAGCAGCTGCAACGCCTATAAGCAAAATAATTATCACAGTTGAAATAATAAAAGCTTTTTTTCTTGCAGCGTTAATAAATGTAAAGCCAAATATAGTCAAAATCTGTTTCACTTGCCTTCACCAACCTTCTCTATAAATATCTGTTGCAGGGACGGCTCCTTAATTTCATATTTTACGATGTAAATTTGTTTCTCAATGAGTTTTGTAAGAAACGCATTTGGCATGTGTTTTTCAGAAAACTGATATTCCGTTTCGTCCGCTCTCTTTTCAACCAAAGTTAGTCCTGTTTCCAAAGCAATGGACGAAACGTCTTCATTGCACCGAACAATCAAATTTGTGTGCCCATACCCTGCTTTTATAGCTCTGAGATTGCCTTGCAAAACAGTTTTTCCGTGGCTCAAAATGATAAGATTCTCACAGTATTCTTCTACAGTTGACATTTGATGACTGCTCATTACAATATATTTCCCATCTTCAACAAGCTCTCTGAGAAACCCTCTTAAAACCTCCGCATTTAAAGGGTCAAGTCCGCTAAAAGGTTCGTCTAGGAATATAAGCGTTGGATTGTGAATTAGGGTTGCTATGATTTGGATTTTTTGTTGGTTACCTTTGGACAGCTTTTCTGTAATCATATCCTTGTATTCCAAGACACCCAACCGCTTCATAAGCGAAAGCGCAGATGATTTTGCATCACCCTTGCTCATTCCCCATAGCATTCCAAAGTATACGAGTTGCTCAATAACTGTATTCTTCATATAAATGCCGCGCTCTTCGGGCATATACCCAAAAAGACGGCTTTCTCTTTTAATCGGCTGTCCGCTCCAAGTCGCATTGCCGCTGTCGGGACTCATAATCCCAAGAGTCATGCGAATGGTTGTGGTTTTACCCGCCCCGTTCGTTCCAAGCAACCCAAATATCCCAGGCTTATCCATCTCAAAGCTGATATGGTCTACAGCAACCTTTTCTCCAAAGGTTTTGCAAAGACCCTGCACTTTTAAACTCATAAGTAACCTCCTCAGTTAACCCCCAAGACTTAAATGTCTGAGGGCTTTTATATATTCGTCATTGATTAAATATCACCGGTCGCACTCTTTGCATTTGTCACAATGCCCGTGGCAACCGGACTTGGATTTTTTCAAACGATATAAGGATAGTAGAACCAATAGTATAATAACTCCTAAAATAATTAAATCATTAATGTTCATAGGCACCTCACACAAAAAGAATACAAATTTGATAAATTAAAAACGAACACAGCCAAGCGAATGCAAGCTGAAACAGAACAATACCTATCGCCCAAGACTCCCCAAGTTCACGGCGAACGGAAGTAATTGTGGCAACGCATGGCGTGTACAGAAGAGTAAAAACTAAAAAGCTTAGAGCAGATAATGGTGTGAATAAACCACTGAGTGCGATTGTAAGATTTTCGGCCCCTGTTAATACGCCGAGAGTTCCAACAACAGCCTCCTTTGCCATAAAACCGCTTACTAAGGCAGTAGCCGCGCGCCAGTCCCCAAAGCCCAATGGTCTGAGTAAAACTGCAAGCATTCCTCCAAGAGTAGCAAGTATACTATCACTCGGATTACTTGCAAAAGCCAACTTGAAATTAAATGTTTGCAAAAACCAGATAATTATACTTGCTAAAAATATAATCGTGAACGCGCGCTGTAAAAAGTCCTTTGCTTTATCCCATAATAAAAGCGCAACATTTTTGAGTGAGGGCAGTCGATAATTGGGCAGTTCCATAATAAACGGCACAGAATCGCTTTTAAACGCTGTATTTTTGAGTGCGAGCCCTACGAAAACTGCGAGAATTGAACCTAAGATATAAAGTCCCATCATAATGAGTGCGGAATTATTTGGGAAAAATGCGGCCGCAAACAGTGCGTAAACTGGCAGCTTTGCAGAACAGCTCATAAACGGTATAAGTAGAATTGTTAGTTTACGGTCTCGATCGCTGTTCAGCGTTCTTGAAGCCATAATCGCGGGCACAGAACATCCAAAACCGATAAGTAAAGGTACAAAGCTTTTGCCTGAAAGACCTAGTTTGCGCATTGGTTTGTCCATCAAAAAGGACACTCTTGCCATATATCCGCTATCCTCCAAGAGAGAGAGGAAGTAGAACAATGTTACGATAATTGGAAGAAACGATAAAACCGAACCCACACCTGAGAATATGCCGTTTATAATCAAATCATGTATCACAGGGTTAATACCCATTGATGTAAGTGTGCTGTCCGTGAGAGCTGTTATTTTTTCAATTCCAAGCGCAAGCGCATCACTTAGGAAAGACCCAATCAAATGGAAGGTAAGCCAAAACACCATAAGTATAATCCCAAGAAATATAGGCAATCCCAAATACTTGTGGGTTAAAAGCTTATCTATTTTTGTGCTCCTTATCTCCTCTCGGCTCTCAAGCGGTTTTGTTACAGCTTTTTGGCAAAGATTTTCGATAAACCCGTACCTCATATCCGCAAGTGCAGCCAGACGGTCTGTACCAAGTTCCGTTTCCATTTCTTTGATATAATTTTCGATGTCTTGGATCTCTGTTGAATTCAAATTAAGCTGATTTATAACCGGAGTATCTCCTTCAATAACTTTCACAGCCGCAAATCGTGCAACAAAGCCTTCTCTCCTTGCCTGAGCCTCAATCAAAATTTCAGTTCCATTCAAGCAACGCTTTATAGCCCCTTCACAGAAATCCGTTTTAAGCGGTTTGCGTTTCGTTTTAACTACTTGAATTGCGCCGTTGATTAGGTTGCTTACCCCCTCATTCTTTGCGGCGCTAATAGGAATGGCAGGTATACCCAATTCTATGGAAAACATTTCAATTGCAATACCGCCACCGCTTGCGGTAAGCTCATCCATCATGTTGAGAGCAATTATCATGGGAAGTCCAAGTTCTATAAGTTGCAAAGTCAGGTAGAGGTTGCGTTCGATGTTGGTTGAATCTATTATATTAATAATGCCGTCTATATTACCGTTCAACAAGAAGTCTCTCGTTACAATTTCCTCTTTAGTATATGGAGACAATGAATATATGCCAGGCAAGTCTACAACGGTAACGTCTGGGTGTTTTCTAACAAGCCCGCTTTTTTGCTCAACTGTGACACCCGGAAAGTTTCCCACATGTTGATTAGAACCTGTTAACTGGTTGAAAAGCGTTGTTTTGCCGCAATTTTGGTTTCCTACAAGCGCAAAAATCATGGCGTCACCTCCTCCACAATAATTTTCTCAGCATCCTCCCGCCTTATGGTCAATATGTAACCGCGGAGCTTAATTTCCATTGGGTCGCCCATCGGTGCGGTTTTACGTAAATTAACAATCGTATTAGGTGTAAGACCCATATCCAAAAGGCGGCGACGTAATGCGCCCTCTCCGCCTACAGCTTTAATACGTGCACTCTTTCCTATTTTTAAGTAATTTAAGTTCATGTATACCTCCTATAGTTAGTGCAAACTAACTTTATTTGAGTTAGTGTACACTAACTAATGCGCCTTGTCAAGCATAAAAATAGGTTATTGACTTAGCTGTTTTGTTAGTATATACTTACCATCAAAGGAGGGACTGTATGAAAATTTTGGAATCCGCCGAAAATTACCTTGAAACTATTTTGATATTAAAAAAGACCTCCGGAGAGGTTAAGGCAGTTGACATTGCAAATCATCTTGGCTATTCCAAGCCAAGTGTGAGCACGGCTTTAAAACAACTCAAGCAAAGCGGATATATTACCGTTGGCGACTCAGGCTTTATTGCCTTGACAAAGGAAGGGCTTGAAATAGCCAATGAAATGTATCGAAGGCATACAGTCTTAACGAATTTTTTAATTTCTCTTGGAGTAAGTCCCAAAACAGCGCGCGAAGATGCATGTAAAATCGAACACTATCTAAGCTCAGAAAGTTTTGAAAAGATAAAGGTGCATTGCGATAAAGATTTTATAAACGGTTAAAAAGGAGCTTGACTTTAAAAGTCAGGCTCCTTTTTCGTTCGTAACTATAGATTTCTTTGCGGGATTATCAATTATATTTCCATTCCTGTCATATCGCGATCCATGACACGGACAATCCCAAGTTTTTTCAACCTTGTTCCACTTTAATGCACAGCCGAGATGAGAACAACGGCGTTTCTTAAATGATAATAGATTTGATAAAGCTTCAAGAATATTTATGCCAAGCTGTTTGTGGAAAATGGATCTATGCGGATTAAAGACCGCTGCAAAGTCATTTTTCTTTCCAACAACCATATCGCATAATACTTCAGAGCTTACCATGGATGAGGTCATACCCCATTTATTAAAGCCCGTTGCAACGTAAATATCTGGATATAGACTTGATATATTTCCGATATACGGTATCCTGTCAAGGCTCATACAATCCTGCGTTGCCCAAAAATATTTTTCAATTGAGTTAGGATAATTTGCCTTTTTAAAGCTACGCAGTTCTTGCCAATTGCCGCCTTCTTTTCCTGTCCTGTGGTCGCCTCCGCCTATCAAAAGTAAATCCTTATAGTTCCTGAAAGACAGACCTTTATCTGCTTCATCTACATACATGCCATCAACGTTTGGAGCATTTTCCAAAGCCAAGACATATGAACGGTGCTGATAAAGCTTTAAGCTGTACAAGCCTGCTATATTTATCATTGGAAAATGGGTGGCAACTATAATTTTCCTTGCGGTTATAGTGCCGTTTCTTGTCTTAACGGTGTGGTTTCTTATCTTCTCAGCAAAGGTATTTTCATAGATGTTAAGCCCGCGCGAAATATGATTTATAAATTTCAGCGGATTAAACTGAGCCTGAGATGTAAATTTAACCGCACCTTTAATGTCAATCGGCAGAGGTAAACTTTCCTCATATTCAGCACCATATCCAAGACGATTAAGTGCATTCAGCTCGTTTTCGATTTTTCGCTTATTGTTGAGCGTGTAAACAAACGAGGGTTTTTCTTCAAAATCACAGTCAACACCATCGCATAGCTTTCGATATCTTTCAATAGCTGACAAATTAGATTGCAGGTATTGTTTGGCTTTCTCTAAGCCATACATTTTTATAATGCTCGCATAAATAAGACTATGCTGTGCGGTTATCTTTGCGGTTGTATTTTTAGTAATTCCGCAACCTATTCTACCGCCTTCAATTAACGCATAATCGACCCTGCATTGTTGAAGCCTAAATGCGCAGAGTATGCCAGCCATTCCTCCGCCGATTATAAGCACGTCTGTTTTAAGATCCCCGTCAAGGGTTTTGAAATTGTTTTGATTTTTATATTCACTCCATACAGAATTCATAAGCACACTATCCCTTAAAAATTTTCTCAGATGTTTTTATTAAAGTTTTAAAGTTATAGTATGCAACAGTGTGGTTAAAATAATGTATGTTCGATATGCCTTATTCAACTAAACCGTTCGATGGCTTTTTTATAACGCCATGCAGTCCATCTACAGTAACCCAAGCCAAACCCTCGCTGAAGCCCATTGCGTTGTCAAATTCAAAGGGAATAACCACATTACCCTTCTTGTCAATAAAGCCGTTTTTGTCACCCAATCTAACGCAGGCCAAACCCTCTTGGAATTCTTCGGCTGAATCATATATAAATGGGATAACTTCATTTCCGTCCTTGTCGATATAACCCCATTTGTCGCCTTTTTGGGCTCTTGCTAAGCCTTCACTAAATCCCCAGGCATAGATATATTGGCAAGGTATTACTTCTTCTCCTTTTTTGTTGATGTACCCAACGCCATAGTCATTTCTCACATAGGCCAAACCTTCACTAAATCTTATATCGTGAATTGTAGGATTATATCCGGTTAAAATGACTATTTCTCCAGACTTATCTATAAAGCAAAGCCGCGAAACAACATTGGGTTTGCCAAAAGTTTGGGTTCCTGGTGCCAAAAAGTAAACGTGTACAGCTGCAAGCTCTTCATAAAAACTATTCAATGGGATCCATCCTAAGATATCTGAATCTGAAAGGGATTTGTTCCTAATTTCAGGAGACATAGTCAGGTTTTTTATTACAGCATTTCCGGTTTTATCAATAAACGAGGATGTATTAATCTCGTTCATATTCTCTACAACCGGTGCTAATCCGTCGCTAAAGCCCCCCACCCAGTCGTAAATTATAGGTATGGAAAGCTCACCTGTCTTGTCTACATACCCCCATTTATCATTCATTTGTACGGGCGCAAGACCTTCACTAAACCCTGACGCCCATGTATAATCACACGGAATTACTTCATTTCCTTCCTTGTCAATAAACCCCCACTGAATATCTGTTTTTCCCACCACGGCAAGACCTTCGCTGAAATGATATGCGTATTGGTAAATTTGCGGTACAACAAGCTGGCCGTTTGTGTCTATGTACCCCGATTTTCTGTCTTGTTGAAATATTGCCATTCCCTCATAGAAAGAACCATACCCCATAAGTTCAAATTGCGGTTCGATTTGATATTCTATAACTGGCTCCGCATAGCATTTTATAGGAGAACACGCAAGAATCATTATCATTAAGAAACATAAAAGCTTTCCTGTTTTAAACATATATACCACCCCTCTGAGATTTAATCTAAAATTTATACCTTATAACCTTTTTAGGGCAGGTATCAATGCATTCTCCGCAGAGTATACATTCGCTTTTGGCCATATTACCGGACTTCGCCATAGCTTCAACATCCAAGTTCATAGGACAGGCGGTTGTACACTTCTTACAGCCGATACACTTTTCTTTGGTGGTTGAAAGCCTTAGCGACGGGGTTTTAAGCACATTATTTACCTTTGTACCCAAAACCATAAACGGCGAAATCCAACAAACATAATTGCAGAATGCACGATTGCCCGCCGTCAAATTTAAAACTACGACAAGCAATATAACGCCATAATAAATTACATATGCCATTGGTTCAACAAGTGATATGCCGTTCGTTGTCATATAGGTGAACTGTACCTCCTTAATCCCACCAGTTAAGATAAACATAACAACTATTGAAGTTATCCAAGGAATCCATATCGCCCACCTAATAAAATTCAACTTGCCACCCTTGGCCTTTTTGTTTTTCACAAGCTTTAAGCATTCCTGTAAGCCGCTCATCGGGCAGATATACCCACAAAACAACCGCCCAAAGAATATGGATGTAACAAACAGAGTTGAAAATAAAATAAAACTCCCGCTAACAATACCTTTTATCGCACCGTCAATAATCAAGTAAGGCGAAAAATAGTAAATTGTTATAGGGAAAAGTAAAAGAGATATTAAGGTAAATAACTTTCTCAAACTTTGCCTTCTCAATTGAACTCCTCCTTATCTAATTAAACAATGTATATATTCTGTCGTGGTTTCGGCCTTATGGTTTCGGCTGGATGGCTTGTCAGCCTTAAAGCGGCGATACTCCTTTGTGAAAACTTCATAACGACCGTAACGTTCCATTATCTGCCTTATAGTTTCGATGGGCATAAGACCCTCGTTGTTGTAGCTCAGGAAGATAAAATTAAAATTGGCCTGCTTGACTATACTGTCGAATGCGGCTTGGACTGTCTTTTTAGAGCAAAAGTCACTGCGTTCGCGCGTATAGTCACGCAGACCTGTTAGGCCGTGAAGCTTTGGGTTGTCGTAGCGTGATATGGTCTCAAGGACATGATAGTTTGTGCAATACTGCCTTTCGTTGTAGGGAGGATCAAGGTATAGAATGTCACCCTCTATGTGCTTTATTAAATCGTTAACATCCCGATTGTAGACCTTACCAGCTATTTCACCCGAGATTATGGGCAAAAGCTCCAATCGAAATTCCTTGGCTGCAGACTTTTTAATATGCTTAAGGAATGCGCCATAAACGGAGGCTGTGTTTGCATATTTGTCTATGGAATTTAAAAGGCTTGCAAGGATGTGGTAATACTCTGATTCTGTGATTTCATTACGTTGTTTAAGTTTCTCCAGTTCGCTACGTATGCTGTCGCATTTTTTTCCATTTGTATCCGTAAAATAATTGCGTCCGCTTCCTGAGCCTTCGCAATAATTATTGTATATAAATCCTTCGGTTGGGGTGAGTTGGTTAAGGTAGCCTGTAATTTGTAAAGCCCTTTGCAAATCAATTTCAGGCGTTTCTAAAACGTTTTCTATGAAGTGCTTATTAAGTACATAGCTGTAATGTTGTATGTCGTTTGCAATAACGTTAAAGCCCTTCTTTCTAAACCAAGAACCTACAGTACCTGTGCCTGCGAACAAGTCTGCAAAAACCTTTCCATTCTCTGCCTCACCTGCAACCCTGATTATTGTATCGTCCAAAAAATCCATAAGCGAGTATTTCGAGCCTATGTAGTTCATTTCATAGCCTCATTTCAAGCAATTTTTTCTTTCTGTCATAGAAATAAATTTTATCGGTTAAAAATGTATCCTTGCCTTGCGCCTTGTCATACATATTCGTTCTTTTAAGGGTTCCTCTTAGGTCAGATTCGTTTATTTGGCTTGCAGAATGCACGATAGCTTCGTGGATGCTTGTAAACGCAATCAGCAAGTCATCCTTAGCATAATTGGATAGCTTTTGTAAAACGCCGTCATAGAAAGCGGACGTTGCACCGTTTATGCCTCTTTCGTTTGTGACCAGAACCCCTGTTGTTAAATTAAGGTTTAAACTATCTGAAAAAACTACATTAAGAATGTCAATTGCATTTGGGCAAGAACCGTAAAAATTTCCACCTTTAACAGTTGCCTGTGGTGACGTAAGTTTTGACATAAGCATGCTCATCATATCAGTTATAACAGGCTTAAAAAGCTTAGTGGAATTTTCAAATGCCAAATTCATTACGTAATCTTCTTCAACACCCCAACTCATAAGCTGGCCATTGGAAACCTTAGCTGAGGAAAGCCCCTTTTCGCCGTTACCCATTAGAAGGTAAAGTGTAATAGCAATATCACCGTTACGCCTGTGTACGAAACTGTTCAGTAGCTTTTTATTGTTTTCATAATTAATCGCACGCACAATAAGCTTTTGAGATGCATAATTGAAGTCCGATATGCCGTTCAAATCAAAATCTATATCAAACGACGGTGGTTTTTCAAAAGCCTTTACAATTTTAAGCATTATGTCACCCATAGTGCAACCTATGAGATATTCGTCGTATAGTGCATCTATGTTTACGCTTACACCTAAGCTATTCTTGCTCTTGTCTTTCTTGGACATCTCTAACGAATCATAATGCACGGCGTCGGATTTAACTGTATGAATTATTTTGAAATTGTAATCATCACCCATAACAGACGGCAGATTTGTTAATAGGTAAGATATAAAAGCTTCTTTGTTCATGTATACCTCCTATAGGATTAGTTCCATTTTGCGAGATTGTGTTTTAAACCCCAGCTTTTCGTAAAACTCAAAAGCCGATTGGTTAAACTCCCAAACATTAAGTTGGACGGACGAAATTCCTAGCGCAGAGGCCTCGCCTTTAAGAAACTCAAATAAGCTCTCACCGATTCCCTGACGGCGCCAGTTTTCATCAACACAGAAATCGTCTACAAACAGGGTTTTCTGTTCTCTTAAAATGCCCTTTTCCTCTGAAATTTTTATTATACAAAAGGCATAAGCGACAAGGAAGTCCTTGTCGCTTAAAGCTACATATATGGGTTTTGAGGGGTCACTTAAAATTGCGGCAAAGTCTTTGAAATCATATTTTCTCCTGCCGCATACAAAAATATCAGGCCTTCCCGCATAATGGAGGTCGGCAATTTGTTCCAAAAGGTCAAATATCCTTTCACAATCTGTTACATCAGCTTTTCTAAAGCTTAGATTATCCATTTCTTTTTCCTCTCACAATGCCTATACCAAGTGCAATTGCACCGGCGAGCTTAAGTGTATTAAGACCGTCGTTAATGGCTTCTAAATTGTTGTCTATAACTGTGTTGTACATTGCGCGGTATATAACCGAGCCCGGCACAAGGGTTATAATGCCGGCTATCAAAAAAACCGTTATCGGAGTTTTGCGTATACGTGCAAGATAATAGGAGAGAAGGGTTGCGGCTATAGTTGCAAGAAAGGTTGCAATGGTTGCATCCGCCGTATACTGCTCCACAATCAAGTAGACCATCCAAGCTACAAGCCCCGCAAAACCGCAATAGATAAGATGTTTCTTTGGAACGTTAAACAAAACGGAAAATGATACGGTAGCTAAAAAACTCATAGCTATGGACAATAGCATAAAAAGCCTCCGATTAAGAAAGTTTTACTGTGACGGTCATTTTGGTTTTACCGTCTCTTATTAGCTTGACTTCTACAGATTGCCCCACACTGCATTCGGCTAGTGCATCCGTGAGGTTTTCAAAGGTCATAATGCTGCGCCCGTTAAAGCCAACAATAATGTCCGTACGTTTGATACCCGCCAAGTCTGCGCTTGAACCTTCCAAAACGGAGTTTACATACACACCAAACTCCGGCAAATCGTAGAATTTTATCATATCTGAAGGTATATCCTTGCTTGTTATGCCCAAAAACGGCCTTGGGCCTTTGCTCATTATGCCCTCTATAATGGGCTTTGCAACACTTGAAGATATACTGTATCCCATACCTTCAACAAGAGATTTTGAAAGCTTGGCTGTATTAATTCCTATAACCTCACCACGCAGGTTCACCAACGGGCCACCGCTGTTACCAGGATTAATTGCAGCATCGGTTTGAAGCACATTAAGGTTCTTGTTCTCAACCGTTATATCCTTATCCTTTGCACTTATAATACCTATTGTGGCCGTGTTGCCCTCGCCTAGGGCGTTTCCAATCGCAAGCACAAACTCGCCGACACGTATATTGTCAGACTCTCCAAACGTAGCCAGTGCGATATGTTCAACACCAACTCTATTGAGTTCCTCTTTATTGACATAGATAACTGCCAAGTCCGCAGTTATATCCGCACCCACATGCTTTGCCGTAACAGGCTCTTTTCCGGTCACAGACACACGCATAGAGGTTGCACCCTCAATAACATGATAGTTTGTAGCTATATAAACCCTTTCGTTGTCCTCGCTAATAATTATGCCCGAGCCGGAGCCGGAACCCGAGCCACCCTCTATAGGTATGTTAAAAAAGGTTTGAGTAGAAGGAATTATAGACGTTATGGCTACAACGGACGGTTCCACACTTTCTATAACATCAGATAGTGTAACCTCGCCCGGCACAACAAATGCATTGGTACCTTCGGGCAGACCTGTGCGGTTTGTGACAAAACTAAACTTGCTTTGTTCCGAGATATTATTACCCATAGATGAAGGCAGCACTCTGTTAACAAATGTATTAAATGCGGACAGTCCAACACCAACGGATAAACCACCCAAAACGGCGGCTAAACTTACAGCAGCAACAGTTCTTCCGAATTTTGAAGCCTTATTCTCCTTGTGTGGTTTTATGGTTTCTTTGTAAAAATTTTCTGTAGAATTTTCTACCACAACACCGGATGCAGTACTATTTTGTTCAGCAGGTGAAGGGGTTGGAGTTATAGGCTCCAATATCGGCTCGGAAACTGCATTTTCATTATCTATTTTATTTTCCATACTGTTTTTTTCAATTTCCGAATTTATCTTCGCCTGCAAATCTTCCCAATTTGTAAAATCATTCATATTACGTCCTCCTTTATTATTCTAGCATTTTTCTTGGTATTTTTCAATGGAAAAATACCAAGGCATTGCAAGTAAATTTATTTAAGAACAGTCTCTAAAGCTGTTATTGATAGGATTATATATATAAATTTTTAAGAAAATATGTATAAATTGTAAACATTCATAAAAAGTATGTGAACAA
>CAYPQA010000005.1:0-36739 GCA_964412725.1 uncultured Eubacteriales bacterium | reverse complement strand
ACTTGGTAGAGATTGATAAGGCTGTGGTTGACGTCTGCATAGAGCACCTGCCGCAGACAGCCTGCCGTCTTAATGACGAAAGGGTTGGTATCTTTTACGAAAACGGTCTTAAATTTGTACGAGATAAGGTTAATGCCTATGACCTTATAATCGTGGATTCCACAGACCCGTTCGGCCCCGGAGAAGGCTTGTTTACAAAGGAATTTTACGGAAACTGTTTTAAGGCCTTGACAGAGAACGGTATACTCACAAACCAACACGAAAGCCCATATTATGAAGCAGATGCCTATGCGGTTAAGCGCGCCTATCGCTACCTGTCTGCAACCTTCCCACTGTGTCATATATATCAGGCGCATATACCCACGTATTCTTCAGGGCACTGGTTGTTCGGCTTTGCATCTAAGGGCTTGTCACCGCTTGACTTTGATGAAAACCATTGGAACGGCCTTTGCCTTAAAACAAAATACTACAATACAGACATACACAAGGGCAGCTTTATGCTCCCCACGTACGTAAAGGAGTTGTTGACCGATGAGTAAGTTTATCGGCTGTGAAGCATCATATCAAGAAAGCAAAATAGTATTGTTCGGAGCGCCCTTTGACGGCACAACGTCGTACCGTCCCGGGGCGCGTTTTGCGCCCTCACATATAAGAAACGAAAGTTATTCGATTGAAACCTATAGCCCATACCAAGATAAAGACCTCACCGACTACGCGATTGCGGACGAGGGTGATTTGGAGTTTTGTTTCGGTAATACGCAAAGGGTTGTTAACGAGATTTATAGTTATGTTAAAACGCTTGTAAATGATGACAAACTGCCATTCATGCTTGGCGGTGAACATCTCGTGACCTTGGGAGCGGTTAAGGCCTTGTCCGAAAGATACACCGACCTACACATTATTCATTTTGACGCGCATTCTGATTGCCGCGACGCATATCTTGACGAAAAGCTCTCACACGCAACAGTTATGAGACGCTGCCACGAATGCGTTGGTGACGGAAAGATTTTTCAATTCGGGATAAGAAGCGGAGACAGGGATGAGTTTGCTTGGGCAAAGAAACATATAACAACACGCTTGTTTGACTGCGAGGGATTGGAAACAATAGTTAAACAATTGCAAGGTAAGCCTGTGTATGTGACCGTGGACTTAGACGTTTTGGACTCGTCTGTTTTCTGCGGAACCGGCACGCCAGAAGCCGGAGGGATAAGCTTTAAAGAATTGCTTAATTCCATCCTCGCATTAAAAAAGATTAATATAGTAGGTTTTGATATAAATGAACTATCTCCGCCATATGACCAAAGCGGGGCTTCCACATCTCTTGCCTGTAAATTTCTCAGAGAGTGCCTGCTTATGCTATCTTCAGAGTCTGTTTAAGATCTCCAATTTGCGTAATTTCGGCTTATTTTTTGCTCTGCTATGTCAACGCCTCCTAGCAGACTTTTCTTCGAGTATGCGTTGTCGGCGTTTCCTTGCATATCAAAAAATCACCTCGAAATTACGCTAAAAGCGAGATATTAAACAGGCTCTAAATAAAAAAACCCGCCCCCGGGATAAATCCCAAAAGCAGGTTTTGTAGTTAATGAATCTCGGATATATCGGATTCTGCGATGCGCCCGTAAAGACTTAAACAATACAAACCGCACAATCCTACAAGTGCATATATAACTCTGCTCATCCAAGCAAGCTGGCCGCCAAAGATTGCGGCTACAAGGTCGAACCTGAAAAAGCCGATAAGTCCCCAGTTAATTGCGCCGATTATGACGAGAGTGAGGGCTGTTAAATCAAGTGGTCTTGTTCTCATATGAACCTCCTTTAAAAATTTAGTTCCAGATTATAATGCCGTTTTTCTATCCTAAATATACGTTGTCGTTTTTGGAATGTTTAAGAAATAAAAAAAATACAAAAAGAATATTGACAAAAATTATCCTTGAAGTTACAATTAATCTCTGGTAATGAGTAATCTTATAATTTTATGGCAGATGATTTTGTTTGGTTAGAAAAATGAAAAAATTTCATGTGTTTCTTATTCTTTTTATTTTGGTTTTAATCGTTTCTTTGATACTTTCTTCGTCATATTTTACCGTTAAACAGGTTTTAATTAACGGCAACCTGAGGGTTTTGGGCGAAACTGTCAAAGAAACCTGTAACCTCAATAAGGCAGTTAATATCTTCGCTTTTAACAGCCTTTCCGCAAGAAAAAATCTGCTTGTTAATCCGTATGTAAAAGATGTAAGCATAGACAAAAAGTTTCCGGACACAATAGTTGTTGAGATATCCGAACGTCGCTTGAGCGGTTACATAGAATATCTTAAGGGTACGTTTCTGTATATTGACGATGCCGGGATGGTTTTGGACGTCCGTACATACTATACAGAGAAGTTGCCGATTGTTGTGGGATTGAAATTTTCGGATGTTGCAGTAGGGCGCGTTTTGGAGGTTGAAAACAAAAATGCATTTGCAACTGTTATGAAGTTGTCCCTCCTATTTAATAAATATGCGATTGAGGACGAAGTAATTCGTATTGACGTGTCCGATGACTCCGATATTCATGTTTATGTTTATAATATTGACGTTAGGTTCGGCGACATTTCCGACGCAGACCAAAAAGTAAGAACTCTCATTGCTATCCTGGACAAGCTGCCCGACGCTCAAACCAAAAAGGGATTTATAGATATGAGAAATGTCTCTAAACAACCGCCTATCTTTAAGCTTTTGAGTTAGAGGTTAGAGTTATTTTGAAATTACCAAAGCGGGAGGTTATCACTTTGATAGATATTGCCGGTTCTCAGAATAAAACTGCAAAGATTCGTGTAATTGGAGTTGGCGGCGGAGGAAACAATGCCGTTGACAGAATGGTTGAGGATGAAGTTGCATCCATTGATTTTATCTCCGTTAATACAGACCACCAAGCCCTTGAACGCTCAAAGGCTTCTGTTCGTATCCAGCTTGGAGATAAGCTCACACGCGGACTTGGTGCAGGCGGCGATCCTGAAATCGGCCGACGTGCCGCAGAAGAAACAGCCGAGGAAATTGCGGCTGCAATTCAAGGCACGGACATGTTGTTTATAACGGCCGGCATGGGCGGGGGTACAGGCACAGGGGCCGCTCCGGTCATTGCATCTATAGCGCGAGAAATGAAGATTTTAACGGTTGGTGTTGTCACGAAACCGTTTGGATTTGAGGGTAGGCCGCGTATGAATAAGGCAAACCGAGGAATTGCGGAGCTTAAAAAATATGTGGATACTCTTGTTGTTATACCAAACCAGCGTTTGCTGGAAATAATTGATAAAAATACGCCTCTTACCGATGCTTTCAGAAGAGCCGATGAGGTTTTGAGGCAGGGTGTGTCTGGTATATCCGATTTGATTTCCAAACCCGGCATTATAAACCTTGACTTTGCTGATGTGCATACGATTATGGCAAGCAAAGGCGTTGCGCATATGGGCGTTGGACGTGCAAGCGGCAAGAACAAAACTGAATTGGCCGCTGAATTGGCCATAAAGAGTCCTCTTTTGGAGACAGAAATTAACGGCGCAAAAAGCGTTTTGATAAGTATATCCGGTGACAGCACGTTGGGCTTGTTTGACACAAACGCAGCTGCAGAGATTATAAACAACTGCGTAGATTCCGACGCTGAAATTATTTTTGGAACATCTATAAATGAGGAACTTAATGACGAAGTTATCATAACCGTCATAGCAACAGGTCTAGAAAATGACAGCATATACGACCTCCCGACAAGTATAGAAAAAATCGAGATAAAAAAGGATTTTTCAAAGGAACCTGTAAAAGATTTAATACCTGCTCCGGAAATTAAAGAACCTATAGAACTGCCTAAACCCGAGGAGCCAAAGAAAGAGGAAAAACCTCTTTCGCCGATAAGGGATTTGGATAATGATTTACCCTTTGACATACCTGTGTTTTTGCGCAGAAAAAGAGATAAATAAGGTGATAACATGACAGTTTTGGACACGCTTACAGAGCGCGGATTTATAGAGCAGCTAACTCACGACGCTGAGATTAGAGAGCTTTTTTCTAAAGAAAAGGTAACGTTTTACATTGGATTTGACCCTACTGCCGATAGTTTGACAGTAGGTCATTTTATGACAGTTATGGCTATGGCTCACTTGCAACGTGCGGGACATCGCCCAGTAGTTTTGGTTGGTGGCGGAACTGGTATGGTCGGTGACCCGACAGACAAAACCGAAATGCGCCGTGTTATGACAAGGGCTGAAGTTCAACATAACGTTGACTGCTTTAAAGCCCAGCTTTCGAAATTTATAGATTTTTCGGACGATAAAGCTATTATGGTTGACAATGCTGAATGGTTATTAAACCTATCATATATTGATTTTATAAGAACCTACGGTGTTCATTTTACGATTAGCCGAATGCTTAACGCGGAATGCTACAAATCAAGGCTTGATACAGGTCTAACCTTTTTTGAATTTAACTATATGCTTATGCAAGCCTATGACTTCCTGGAACTGTTCAGACGTCACAATTGCAAGATACAGCTTGGTGGTAACGACCAGTGGTCAAACATCATAGCGGGTGTTGAATTAATACGCCGTGTTGAAAACAAAGATGCTTATGGTATGACGTTCAAACTTTTGACTACAAGCGAAGGCAAAAAAATGGGCAAGACCCAAAGCGGTGCCGTTTGGCTTGATGCTGAAAAAACCTCACCATATAATTTCTTCCAATATTGGCGTAATATTGATGATGCGGACGTCGAAAACAATCTTAAGCTTATGACATTTCTTCCACTTGACGAGATTGAAAAACTTACTGCTTTAAAGGGTAGCGAATTAAATCACGCTAAGGAAGTCTTGGCATACGAAATTACCAAATGCGTCCATGGTCAAGAGGCTGCCGACGAAGCGTTGAAGGCCGCAAAAGCCTTATTCGGGGGCAATGCGCTTGACGGTTCCGTTCCCACTGTTGATATGGAAACCTCCCTGTTTGAAAATGGCTTGAATATTATTGAGCTTTTAGAAAAAGCTAAGCTCATACCATCAAGAGGCGAAGGGCGCCGTTTGATTACGCAGGGTGGAATTAAGCTTAACGATGAAAAAATAGACAATATTGATTATCTTGTTCGTCTTGATGATTTTAAAGACAACAAGCTTATGATACAGAAAGGTAAAAAGACCTTTACCGCAGTTACCATAAATCAATAAATAAACTAATGTCAAAAGCAGAGCTGCCCGCCTTTTATGGCGAGTTTGCTCTGCTTTTGCTTAGGGATTTTTCTTTATTTTACGGGGAGGATATTATGACTTACAGATTTTTACTTGACTTGGCTATGATTTTGCTTAGTACAAAGGCTTTGGGAATCTTGACATCAAAAATTAAAATGCCTCAGGTTGTGGGTGCATTGTTGGCGGGACTTGTTCTCGGCCCCGCTGTTTTTAATGTTTTAAACGAAACTATATTTATTACACAGCTTTCTGAGCTTGGAGTTATTGTTCTTATGTTTGTTGCGGGGCTTGAAACCGACATTAAGGAACTTAAAAAAGTCGGAAAGGCCTCGTTTATTATTGCACTTTTTGGTGTGCTTGTGCCGCTCGGGTTCGGGTTTTTAACTGCTCATTATCTGAACGCGGACAGCACTATCTTTGAAAATATATTTATCGGCATAATTCTTACTGCTACCTCCGTAAGCATAACCGTTGAAGCACTCAAAGAAATGGGCAAGCTTAATACTGATGCGGGTAATGCTATCCTAGGCGCTGCAATTATTGACGATATTATAGGCATAATCGGCCTAACTCTTATAACAAGCCTTAACGATGCAAGCGTCAATGTTGGACTTATAATAGGTAAAATTGCTCTTTTCTTTATTCTTTCTCTGGTCGTGGGTATTGCACTCCACTTGTTCTTGACCATATGGTTTAAACAATTCAAGGAGCACAAACGCCGTTTTGTAATTATAGCATTTGTGTTCTGTTTACTATTTTCATACGCGGCTGAGGAATTTTTCGGTGTTGCAGACATAACCGGAGCGTTCATTGCAGGTATTATACTTTCTGGTACAGACGAAACGAAATATATTGATTCGCGGTTTGAAACGCTTTCTTATATTCTGCTTTCTCCAGTGTTTTTTGCAGGTATTGGCATAAATGTAAGCTTACCTCAATTGTCTTCAAGTGTTTTATTCTTCTCAGTTGTACTCCTGTTGGTTGCCATCGTAACTAAGATTGCAGGGTGTGGTCTGGGCGCAAAACTTTGTGGCTATTCCAACAAGAATGCCCTACGTATAGGTGCGGGCATGGTATGTCGCGGCGAGGTCGCTCTGATTGTTGCGAACAAAGGTATGGCCGTTGGGCTTATGAGCGAAAACCTCTTTGCCCCCATTGTTATTATGGTTATTGCAACAACTATCCTCACACCAATATTACTAAAACCATTATTTTTAGACGTGCCGAACACAAAGGCTGTGCCTAAGGATGTAATTGAAACGTACGAGCAAGCTTACAGCGGTGATAGAAACGCTTAATCAAAAAAGCACTCTTGGTAAAATATATCAAGGGTGCTTTTTTATTATGATTAACTTTGAACGACCTCGGGGAAAAATCTATTGAAATTTTACAATAAATTATCTATAATAAAAGCACAACCGGAAAGGGGATTAGGGTATGTCATTGAAAAATAATATTTATATATATCCGATTTTAGAAGCGTTTAAGGAGAATACAGAGTGCCCGTTCTGTCTTATGAGAAAACAGCTTGATGACGAATCTGTGGAATATATGATGGGTCCGTCTTATATGGAGGACGACATCAGGATGGAAACCAACAAGCTTGGCTTTTGTGCAACACATTATGGGCGATTGTATCAGAACCAAAATCGTCTTGGTCTTGCTCTTATGTTGCATACGCACGTACAGACTATAAACGAAAAGCTGCCGGGGTTGGTGAAAGGTGCTTTGGATAAATCTGGGGCTTCAAAAGGCCTTTTTGGTAAAAAGAAATCCGAGGATAATGCTCTTGCGGATTTTTTAACGCGTACTGCGGAATCATGTTATATATGCAATCGCGTTGATAACACCTTTTCACGTTATGTGGATACGTTCTTTTATATGCTGAAAAAGGATAACGAGGCTAAGGACATGGTTAAAAACAGCAAGGGCTTTTGCCTTGAACATCTTGCACTTTTACTTACAGAGGGCGAGAAGAAATTGAACGCAAAGGAATATGAGGGATTTTTACAGCTTGTTCTTCCTATCCAGACCGATAAGATGAAAGCTCTTGAAGAAGATTTGGACTGGTTTATTAAAAAGTTTGACTATCTTTACAGGAACGAGCCTTGGAAAAATGCACAAGACGCTGTGCCCAGAGGGCTTGAAAAAATCGGAGGTGTTAAGGTTGAGTGATGAAACTAAAGCAAAAGAAGCCTTTAAGCAGATGACTCCTAAGGAAAAAATATCGCATATTTGGGAATATTACCGGCTTCATATAATAGGCGGTCTTGCCTTTTTAATTTTTGCGGGCGGTCTTATAAATTCTATTTTTATTAATCCTCCAAAATCACCATACGTAAGCTTTGCTTTTCTCGGAGATTTCATACCTGAAGAAAGACTGTCTGCATTTATTCAGGACTTGGACAGCGGATTGGAATTTAACAGGGACAAGTTAGAGGTTGCTTATAACAATTTCTATACTTCAGATTCAGACCCTCAAGCCAGCATGGCCATGGGGCAAAGGCTTTATGCCATGATTGCAGCAAAAGATATTGATTTCTTTGTCTGCGACCGTTCAGAAACGCAGGCTCTTTACCAAAATCAATTTCTAATGCCGCTTAATAGTCTATTTACGCCGGAGGAATTAGAAGGTCTTACGCTTTTCACAATTGATGGCTCCAGTTATGCTATTCATATTAAAGACACACGCTTTAACAAATATCTTGAGTCGCCCAACTTTGACCTTTGTATTGTTTCTAATTCGGAAAGGACGGAGGCTGTTAAGGCTGTTGTTAAGGAGGTTACCGGAAAGTGAAAAAATATATTGTTATTTTAGCTTCTATTATCAGTTTAATTATGCCTGTTTCCGTTCATGCGGCCGTAACTATGTATGAAAAGGTTCAGAGTGAGGAAATCGGCGTTGGTATTATATATGAGAGTTCTAAACGTGTTACTGATGCAGGACTTTTGGACGTTTATGTGCTTAAGGTTGATTTGAGAAACCCTAACTTGAGCATTAAGCCCGTAAGCTCTGTTATTGATGTGGGTCTTAAGGAATACACCTCTAAGCTTTTAAACGATAACGGAGCCGTTGGAGGCGTTAATGCAGACTTCTTTGGTATGGCAGGTGCTTATTCTTGGACTGTGGGCCCTGAAGTTGCGGACGGAAGGCTCAAGTCTGCGGACAGGATAAACAACTCCGACAAAAATAAGTACGCATCGTTAATGTTAGATAACAATAACAATCCTCTTATTGAATATGTGAAAACGTATATTGAATTTCTTATAAACGGTGAGGAACGCATACAGGTTTTTAATTATAACAAAGTTACGGACTTAACATACGCAACCTACATAGACCAAACACTTATGAAGGATACGCTATCGATTGACAACCGTTTCCCAAACACTATGAAAATTGTTGTGAGAAATGGTGTTGTAACCAAGGTTTCCGGAAACGGCGAAACCGTCTTTGTTCCCGAGGACGGCTTTATTATTCTCGTTAAGCAAGAATCCTCGGATTATTTCAGAACACTTGTTAACGTTGGGGATTCTGCGTCTGTGAGCGTTAACTCGAATATAGACCTTTCAAAAATGCGTTCGGGTATAAGCGGCGGCGGCAAGCTTTTGGTTAACGGTGAAGTTGTTAATGATGGGGGTTTTGTTCCAACAGGTCGTCAACCCAGAACTGCTGTTGGTTATACGCCTGACAGGTCACAGCTCATCGTTATGGTTGTTGACGGACGCTCACACAGCATAGGCGCAACACATGCTGAAATGGCTCACCTTATGCTTCATTACGGCGCAACCGATGCTATGCACTTTGACGGCGGCGGCTCCTCTACTATGGCTGTAAAAATGCCCGGTGAGGATGGCGTAAGCGTTGTAAACGAGCCGTCACAGGGCAGCCAGAGAAAGGTTATTAATGCACTTGGTGTCTTTAACGTTTCGCCAAATAATTTTGTTAACAAGATTATGATTAAACCTACAAGCAACAGAGTTTTCCTTAATACTGGTGTCCCGCTTAACATCTTCGGCGTTGACCACGCTCTTAATACCGCGCCTTTGACTTCTCCGGCTATTTATTTTGACGATATTGGGGCAGTCTTTAAGGACGGCTATTTTTATCCTTCTCGCGAAGGACAGACTACTGTGAGTGTGCATGACCTTGCTCTTACCGCACAGACTGAATTGACCGTTCTCAACCTTGCCGAACTTATTCCGGAGCATTACAACATCTTCATGGGCGTTGGTGAAGAATACCCTCTGAATTTCACGGGGCGCAGTACCTACGGATTTTTTGCGCCGATTTTCAAAGGTGTTAAATATGAGGTTGTACCCTCTGACTTGGGCTTTGTAAATAATGACCACTTTGTGTCTTTAAGAAACGGTGCAGGTTATATAAAGTGCAGTGTTGGCGATATTGTGTCTTATATTGACGTTAACGTTGGTGTCGAAACACGCAAGCTTGCCGCATTCGACAGCAATACGGCTATTGAATTCTTAGGTCATCCCGCAACAGTAATAGGAAATGCGAAAGCGGGTAGTCCTATTTATATGGAATATGAAATGCCCGCATCCGATACCACGCAAGCGGCCTATGTACGTTTTACCGATCCTATATATTTGCCTGAGGATGCTTACGCTGTAAAATTACGCGTATGGGGTGATAATTCCTCGTCGTGGTTGCGTATGAAGATTGTGGACGGTGACGGCGAGGCGCATTTGCTGGACTTGGCACACAGTGTTGATTGGGAAGGTGACAGGGAGGTTTCGGCACTTTTGCCATATGGCTTGACATACCCTGTTTATATCGAACGCATATATATTGCAAACCTCTCAAATCCTGTTGCAACGCCTATATTGCGCATAGGATTCGGAGACCTCTACACGGAATCCATCGTGCAATATGAACCGCTTGAACATGACCCCGCAACAGAGTTTTATGACCCGCTTGACTCACCATATTCATTTGTGAACGGCTCGGACATACTTATATTCGGTGAAACGGAGCCGCCCAAAAAAGCTACAAACACTCTTATGCAGGCTTTTGTGAATATAAAGCAGGGCATTGTAAAGCGCATAGGCACTAATGCGGCTGTATCCGCTGGCGCAGGTAGTTTCTATACGGATTCCGTCGTGCAATATTATGGTAACGGATACGATAAAAAACAATACAAGAACGCGCTCATACTCCGAATGAAATCCTCACGCGGCGGTTTCTTGGATACAGACGCTTACCAGTGGACTTACTTCTTCAACGATATTAAGAACAGCGATGCAGACCACGTAATTATAACAACGGACATAAGCCCGCTTAACTTTGACTCCTTCAAGGAATACGAATACTTCCAGGATGCATTGACAGAGCTTTCACAAACTGGGCGAAACATCTTTGTTATATCAACTGAAACCGGCGCTAACTATGCACTTATAGAAAACGGCATAAGGTATTTGAATATCGCTCCAATGTATGAGGGCGGTGTTTTAAATCCGTATGCATCATTTGTGCGTATAAGCATTGATGGCAAAAATATCAACTACGCATTTGAAAGGATACCAAATTGAAAACCATATTTTCCGTTGCGTTGATAAGTATAGTTGCAAGATTGTTTTCGCTTTTAAGCACACAGATGTATCTAGCCTACTACGGCACCACAGACCCTAGAATTAATATCTATAACGTTGCAATAAACATACCCAATGTTCTTTTTACAAGCATTGGCGCAATGCTCACAACGGTTATCGTGCCTATCTATTCAGGACTTTTGGCCAAAAACAAGGAGGCCGCGAAGGCCTTTATAGATCGTATATTGTCTTATGTTATTGTATTTTGTGTTCTTCTCATAAGCCTGTGTATGCTTATTGCGCCTCTTATGGCCAATCTCACAGGCTTTGGCGCAACGGAATTTAATGATTATTTCATATTTGCAGTACGGCTCCTTATGCCGGTTATGATTTTTCATGGGCTAAGCTATGTATTTCAGGGTTATTTGCAATCTAACGGCCGCTTTAAGCTTACTGCCGCGGCCGCTCTACCCTCCGGGCTTACCATCATAGCTTACCTCCTGCTTTTCGGACAGCATGGTGTAACAGGACTTCTTGCGGCAACCTTCACAGGGCTTTCATTGCAGGCTCTTATCCTTCTGCCCTCTGTTTGGAGAACGGGTTACCGTTTTAAGCCATCGCTTGCTGTAAACGAGGACATAAAGAGAGCGGCCAAGCTAAGCGTGCCCATGCTTTTGAGTGCATCCGCTTTCCAAATTAATACGCTTTTTAACATCTTCATAGCCGCACGCCTTAACGCATCGGCCATAGTCAATTATGTCCAGAACCTACTCATATCCTCTATACTTACGTTCGTATATTCCGTTACAGCCGTTTACTACCCGAAACTGTCCGCGTCTTTTGAAAAAGACGTTAACGAGTACAAGTCTCAGCTTTCGAGCATACTCTCGCTGCTTTTATTTTTCCTCATTCCAGCCGTTATGGGTTTCGCGCTTGTTCGCTACAGCCTTTTTGACTTTATCTCACGTTTTGGTAATTTTACATCAGATGACGTAAAAACCGCAGGTGATTTAATCGCACTCTTTTCTCTCGGCATACCCGCGCTTGGTTTGAAAGAAGTTTTCGACAGAGCTTTTTATGCGCAAAAAAATTCGCGAACCTCTGCAATGGTCGGCTTTATAATTATGTTTACAAACGTTATCGTTTGCTTGCTCCTTTCAATGCGCATAAGTTTTTTTGCGTGTGCGTTATCTTATTCAATTTCAAGCAGTCTTGGCGTTTTTATACTATATCGCAGTATGTGTAAACGCATAGGAAATTTTGAGGCATCCTTGGGCAAGAACATTCTGAAATCTATTTTTGCAACCATGATCATGGGTCTTATTGTTTATTTATCTCAACGTTTTATAAACCAAATCTTTTCTTCCGACAGCCTCACTCATCGCGGCATAAGGCTGTTTATACCTGTTTTTGCAGGTCTTTGCGGCTATTTTGTTTCTGCGGCTATTTTGAAAGTTAAGGAGGTTTCGGGTATTTATGAATATATTGCAGCTCATAAATCACGCAGGTAACGGCGGTTCTGAGAAGTACGTTTTGCGTATAACGGAAAGCCTTTTGCAAGCTAAGCATACTGTCCACTTTATATACAACGAATGGGGGCTTTTGTGTGAACAGATGAGTGTTCTGGGCATTATCCCTGTACGGGTCCCTATGTATAGTCCGTTTGACATTAAGGCTGTACGCCGCATTGCGTCCTATTGTGAGGTCAACCATATAGATGTAATCCATACGCACTTTATGCGTGAGGACTACATAGCAATCCTTGCGAAATATTTTACAAACGTCCGTATCGTGCATACAGCTCATATTATTATGGAAAACGGTCGAGTAACTAAATTTTTCAACAAAATGCTTACAAAGAAAAATCATGCTGTTATAGCCGTATGCTCAGCAGGCAAAGCCTCACTTGTTGCAAACAACTGGCCTGAGGACAAAATAAACATTATTTATAACGGTGTTGCAATGCCCGGCGAAACCTACGGGGCGAGGATTAGAAGGCAGTTTTCCATTGCTGACGACGAATTTGTTTTTATATATCTTGGACGTTTCTCAGATGAGAAAGACCCTCTCTTTATGCTTGAGGGTGCGTTGCAATTTAAAAGCTCTTGTCAACGTAAATTTCGTGTGCTTATGGTTGGTGATGGACCCTTGCTTGAAGATGCAAAGGCGTTTGTTTCATCCAGCCACCTTTCTGACAATGTTGTTTTCACAGGCTATAGAAACGATGCTCCATCTCTGCTTGCAGCTTCAAACTGCTATGTTAATTCTTCAAAGAATGAAGCTCTAAGTTTTTCGATTGTGGAAGCCCTTTCGCATTCTCTCCCCATCATAGCAACAAACGTTGGCGGAAATGCAGAAATTATCAACACATCAAATGCGGGTATGTTGATTCCGTCAGGAGATGCAAAAGCTTTGGCTGACGCTATGTTCAAGATGATGTCCGACAAAGCCATGTATGACGCTTGCAGTAAGAATGCACTCAAAGCCGCGCAGACACACTTTAACCAAGAGAACTTAATGCAAAAGTTATTTACACTCTACGGAATTTGAGATTTATTCTTAGGAGGTTCTTATGACTAAGTCAAGAAGGTTTATTGTTGATTTTTGTAATGAAATTGGATTTTTCTTTTTGGTTTTTGGTTTTTGCGCGCTTATAACAATGGCTCTGGTTTCGTATTATTTACTGCCTTTTTGCGCCTATGTAATAGCTCCCTCTATTATAGCTACGTTTATTTTTAGACTTGTTGCAAAGTCATTTGTCGCGTTCATTGTTATGAACGCGCTTTTTTTATTGCCTTTGGCGTTTATCCCGGGCCCTCGTAAGATTATCTACATAATTTTGACCGTTATAATTGTCTTACGCTCGTTCTCTATACGCCTTTCTGATAAAAAGTTTATGAATTTCACTATAGCGACTGCCGCTGCTCTTCTTGGCCTTAATATAGCCGCCTGGTTACTTTCCGAGCATTTGGGACATACGGAGTTGATATCGTTCTTGTTTGCAGGCTCTTTGTTAATAATAATTTGTCTGTTCGTAACCCACCACATAGAACGCCTTGACTACTCTCTCGAAATCATAACCCGAACAACAACACAGCCCATAAACCACATTCTAAGCTTCAACAACTTCATTCTAGCCGTCTTCATAACAATTATCATAGTTGCCGCGCTAATGTCACTGTTGATTGACAGCAAGGGCATAGTCTTTGGTGCAGGCAAGGCGATACTGGAATTTATCCGCTATCTTGTTTCAATCTTCTACAAGGGAGGCTCCGAGCCACCACCGGATCTGGATTCTGTCTCAAATATTGTATCAAAACGTGGCGGATATTTTTTGGGGTTCGGAAAAACAAACCCTTTTTTCTATTTCCTTGATAGAATTCTCTTGTTTTTGGTTCCAATTGCATTCGGCGCTGCCATATTAGCTGCATTGATCTATGCCATATATAGGATATACAAAATTTTCACAAACACGAATGCCAATGGTGATGAAGTAAGCTTTATCTCCTCCGAATTAATTATAAGCAGCATAATCAGAACAATTAGACCCTCATTCCTTAAGCTACCCTCAGATAAAACACGCCGCACCTACATCAAAAAGATTAAAAAACTCGGCAAACAGACCAAAACAATAATAAAAGATTCGGATACAGCCTCCCAAATAAAAGAAAAGATGTCCCCATATGAGGACATCTCAAACTTGACTGAAGCTTATGAAAAGGTTCGCTATCATCAGGATTTGTGATACTTAAACGGTATTGAAAACAATAAATGCAAGTGATAAAATAATTTTGCTTGGGTATGCTTATAATTAGGGAAGGAGTACACAATGGATATTACATATCAGAATTACGATGCAGTTTTTAAAGATGCGTTAACATTCTTCAAGAACAAGAGCTTGCGACTATTCGGCGTTGATGAAGACGCAATAATAACAGCACCGCTTGCGACTGAAACAAAAGAGGTTTATGTTGAGACAGAATTCTCAGATCTTGCATTTGATACAAACAGAGATTTTGGCGTTCACTTTGAATTTGAAGCTGGTTTAAGCTACGATGATCTTGTCAGATTTGCAAAATATGATACTAACCTTATGCAGAAATTCAGAAAAGAGTTTAAGACATATATTATGACAACAAAGAAACCTAAGATTGTTGCGCTTAATGGCTCTACGTTTAATTACACTCCGGTTATATTGGATATGTCTGACAGGGATGCAAACAAAATTCTTGAACATTTAAAGAACAAATCCGAATTTGACGATGAAGATATTCTCAATCTAATCTTCTTGCCGCTTTGCAACAGTAATTCCAAAACGAAATTTGAGCTCTTGAAAGATGGCATTGTACAGGCTTCAAAAATGCACTCTGTCAAAATGTCAAGAGAAAAGATAGTAGCTCTGATGCTTGTGTTGTCTGACAAAATGCTCGAAAAAGATGAAATCAACGATTTATGGGAGGAGTTTAAAAATATGGTAAAATTGAAAATTTTAGAGGTTGCTGAAGAAAAAGGTATTGAAAAGGGTATTGAAAAAGGCATTGAAAAAGGTATTGAAAAGGGCATTGAAAACACGGCAAAAAAATGCTTGTTGAAGGGCTTGATGTTGGCATTATCAGTAAATGTACCGGCCTTAGTATCAGTGACATAGAAAAATTGGCAACAGCGGTTTAGGTCTATATATATTTTGAGAGTTTTTCTGCAATAAAACCTATTTTCTTGTATGTGAGAAATTTGCATATAAAATCTGTAAACTTGCCGAATTTACGGTAAAAAAGATTAAATAACAGATATGGGATGATTTGTTTCTTAGACTTTGGGATTCTTTTAAAAATATTCTTGAAGGAATATACCTCTCTATACACAAGAAGGTAACCATTGTAAAGTTCCTGAGCCGTCATATTCTTAGGTTGGTAGACAACATTTGAGGTTGTGTATTTCTCAAAGTCTAAACAGGTTATTCTTCCTTCATGCAAAAGCTCGTTATAGACTTCTGTTCCGGGGTACGGTGTAAAAATATGCGACGTAACCGTTTCTATCCTGTTTTTGACAACCCAATCAACAGTTCTTTTAAACACGCCTTCATCCTCGCCGTCCAAACCAAAAACAAAGCTTGCATTTATCATCATATCACGACTATGTATCTCTTTAATAAGCCTTTCATACTTGGCTATATCGTTTTGATGCTTGTTTGCACCTGCAAGCACCTCGCACTTAAGACTTTCAAATCCTATAAACAAACCCTGGCATCCCGAAAGTTTCATCTCGTCCAAAAGCTCCGGCATATCTGCTATATTAGCCGACACAGCCGCATTCCATTTAATTTTCAAGTCACGTAAAGCCTTAACAAATTCCAAAGTCCATCTGGGGTTTCCTATGAAATTGTCGTCTATGAACATTATATGCTTTCGCCCGATAAGCCTTATTTCATCAAGAACCATTTCAATAGGTTTGTTTATGTAAGAGGTTTTGTAAGCCGCACAACTGTTATAACAGAATTTACAACGGAAAGGACAGCCATAGCTTGTGAAAACAACATTACAATAGAGGTATAGTGACTGGTCTATAAAGTCATACGCTGGCGATACCAAGTCTGTATTCTTCAAAGAATTGTTACCGACGTATCGTTTTTGTAGGCAGTTTTGTTTCAAATCGGAGATGATGCTTTTCCAAACATTATCCGACGGTCCTATGCAAATTGAATCAAAATAAGGATTACACTCATCGGGACAACATGATATATGCACGCCGCCCGCAATAACAGGCACGCCCTTTTCACGATAACGTTCGGATATCTCGACAGCCTTGGGGAAAACGTCAACTGTAACGCTAATGCCAACCAAGTCCACCGGCTCGTCATAGTTAAGCTCTGTGATGTTTTCATTCTCTATTATAACCGTATGCTCTTTCCTTAATATATTTGCAATTGTCATCAAACCCAAAGACGGCGACATCCTTGTTTTCAACTGCGTGTCCATAGGGCGTAATTTCATCTTTGGTTGTATAAGCTTTATAATCATTCGTTGTCCTCACTAATATGTATTTGAATTTAAAAACAGGGGTGTAGCATTAATTTGCTACACCCCCTTAATAATTTATGATATTTATTCTACAATGTATTTTTTTGAAATTCAATATGAAATTAATTTACTTGGAAAACATCAATTGTGGTCTGGTTGTTAGTTTCCATCCTGTTGCTTTCTTTATAGACTAAGAAGATTAACATTAAGAATATAACAGAATAAACAAAAATTGTTATATAACTCCCTCTCATTATAAAATTCCACCTCCGCGTTTGTATTTTTATCCAATTTTAGCAAATAATATTAACCGTGTCAATTTAAAATTATCATTGATGATAATTTTAAATTACAGCGCAAACCATACAATGTAAGGGTGTTGCTAAAAATAATAAATTAAGAGGGAAAAAATGATATCCGAGAGAATAATGTATCTTAGAGAAAGAAACGGTTATACCCAAGTTTCGCTTGCTACAAAACTGGGCATAACCCGTTCATCCGTAAATGCTTGGGAGATGGGTATTTCTATACCCTCTACTCAGTGCCTTATTCAACTTGCGTCGCTCTTTAACGTTTCAATTGATTACATTTTATGTATTTCAAGTGACAATGTATTAAATATTGAAGGTTTAAATGAGAGTGAAATTGAAATTATTAATAGTCTTGTGAATTATTTTAAGGAGTTGAAAGGCAAATAAGCTTATGTAAACCCCAGCTTCACATTGCACCCAGTGGTGCGAGGTTGGATTGTACTTAAGGTGTTTAAGGATTTTTGTTCTTCTTGACTGAAGGTATTATTTGTATTATACTTTTATTCAATAAGTCATTTGGAAAAAATAAGCTATATATTTGCAAGAATTTCTACAGATCTCTTGTTTGTTTATAAACAGTGAATCTGTTTCTGCAAGTTTTCGTTCACTTCAAGATATTTGGAAATTCTATTGCTTCATCTATATACAATCCTACTGTAAATTGCGCAGTTATTTATTTCCCAATTCCTAATCAATGAAAACATTAAATTTAAGAGGTGTTATTATGGCGACTTCAACAATATTTACGGATATAACCTTAAGTAAAAAATCAGCTGAAATTATAGCTAAAACTATGGAAAACCCTACCATGAGAGAAATACCCAATGTTGGTGACGAATATGATAGGGGGAAACTACTATTAAATCAATTATTATCCCGCTCAGAGAAATAATAGAAACGTCTTTAGAAAACATGGTTATTGATGCTATTGAGGCATTTGTGTGTCAAAATTATGATGTTGAAAAGTTTATTAAAAAACAGGCCATTAATTTTGAGAAAAGACATTTAACAAGAACTTATATTTTAGTTGATGAGGGTTTGCTTTTGAGTGAGCGCAAAATATCTATATTAGCTTATTTTACGCTCACGCTTAAAACAATAAAATTTGTTGAAGACATTCCCAAAACCATTGTCAAGCGGATCGACGGCTTTTACAAATCAGCAACTCAGACCAATGTGATACTTATAGCCCAATTGGGGAAAAACTACAACTATAAGAGCGATGTAGAGGGTAAATACTTACTTGAATTAGCTATGGATATAGTTTATAAGATCCATAATTTAATTGGAACCCGTATAGCTTTTATAGAATGTGAAAACTCCGAAAAACTTATAAACTTTTATACTAACAATAAATTTGTATACTTACAGAATAGAGATGAATACATTCAGATGTTTAGGTATCTTTAAAGTTATTATATTATCTGTTATTCAGTGGAAGATTCTAAACTTTCCGGAACCATCTCTATAGTCTCCGCTGCAACTTCCGCATCTATCCTTTCGGCGATGGTTATAAGCGCGTTCACATAGAGAAAGTTTTCATCAACAGAGGTTGTTATTTTTTTGTCAAGAACGTCAATATCCTTATCAAATTCACGAACAATACGCCCTGTAACAGTTCTTTGTGCTAGTTCAACGGCTTGAGACATCTCAAGTCTTTTTTTTGTGAGCTTGAAGGGTCTGTAGACCTGCGTATGGAGGATTACGGGAAGGGGATAGTCTTCTCCGAGTTTGAGCTGGGTAAGAGAGGTTGTCTTGTCAAATTGCTCGTAAGGCTTGTAGTCAAAGTTTAAAAACTTCTTATCAAAAACACTTATGTAATAACGACGTTTGGTTTCAGCGAGATATTCCTTCTCTTCGTATTCGAACGGAATTTTAAAACTCATTTCTTCGTATGAAAGCGCATAGATGGAAGCGCGTGCTCTTATGCTACCGCCCAGAACAAGCAAGTCTCCCTTCTTCACAACGTCCCTCTCTTTAACAACAGGCGTTCCAGCCATGGTTACCATGTCTATGATAAGCCCGTCCTTTTTGGCAACAAGGTTTGTGGGACTGCTCTTGTCCAGTATGGGAGCCTTTTCAAGGATTTCGGTCAGAGATACGCTTACGGTCGTACCTTTTATGGAGACATTAACCCAAGATATATCGGAAAAACGGTCGATAAGCCAGTTCTCAAGCTTTTTAGGATCAAGGCGGGGTTTGAATGCACCTGGTTTGAAGCCCATCTCCTCACAGAAGGTTAAAACAGTTTCTGTATTTAGACGCTTGTTGCCTGAAAGCTTAACAAGCCATACGAAAGATGTAAGTATGTACATGGACACAACGAAGAAAAAAACACCGAAGAAAAGAATCTTTCGCTTGCGATACCGGTGGAGTACAAACGGCATGCCCGATTTCTTGTCAATTCGGAACCTACAGCCGGATTTTTTAGACACAGTCTTAAGAAGGAAGTAATCTTTAATTGATACTTTCATCCTTACATAGCCTTCAAATCTCTCTAAATCCCAGATATAAATCCCGTTATGTGCAGCTATGTTTATAAAGCGCTCTGCGCTTATACCAAAAACACGCACAGCAACAAAGCCCCTAAAAAAATTAATTAAGAAAAACAAACAGGCACCTCCTAGATTGTAAACTTCTAAAGTTAAACTTTTTAAGTTAAGCTTGTAAAGTTAACCCCTCTATAACACCCTTAACATTAACAATATCCCTGGTTATGTGCTTTATAACAAGTTTTTTGCCAAAGATTTTAACCACGCCGTCGGAGGTGTTGATTCTTATCAGGTCGTTGTTAAACTCTAAAATATTTTTATAATTCTCAATAGAAACCTCTGTTTTTCCTATCATAGAGATAAGCGGTACATCCAGGACAACTTCCTGCGGAATCTCCAATAACTTTGAAAACCTCTCTGCAACCCTTGCCAATCCAATCAACGCCCACACTTTCGGTACTAAATTTTATGCAAATGGACAGTTGTGTATTACGGATTTGGTTTAAATTTCATCCAAAATTTCCAACCGAAAATTTTGCTTGATAAAAGTATTGAATGGAGTTATACTATCCAAAGTGTGTGTAAAATTCCATGAATTTTTCGGAGGATTTGGCTTGAACAATTTTTTAAAAGCTCTTAATAAATATATTGAAAGGATTAAGAACCTCAATGAGGTCGAACTAAAGATTTCCACAAGTCAGATTATCGTTTACGGTTTTTTGTCCGTTATACTTGCGGGCACTGTGCTTTTGAACTCCCCTTTTGCGACAGCCGACGGTTCCTCCATCGGCTTTATTGACGCGCTATTTACATCGGCGTCCGCGGTCTGCGTTACCGGTCTTGTTGTCGTGGATACATACATCTACTGGTCTTTGTTTGGAAAGATTGTTATTTTGCTCTTAATACAAGTCGGCGGTATGGGCTTTATGACCATTGTTACGGTTATGTTTGTGCTTTTGGGACGTCGTATAACCCTTAAGGAAAGGCTTGTTATCCAGGAAAGCTTTAACCAAAGCGATTTAAGCGGTATGGTCAGAATGGCTAAAAAGGTATTCTTCGGAACGTTTATTATAGAGGGCGTGGCTGCGGCTATACTTGCGGTTCGTTTTCTTTTTGACGGCTACGCCATTCCAAAGGCTTTGGGGTTCGGCATTTTTCACTCGGTTTCAGCTTTTTGCAATGCAGGTTTTGACATAATTGGGGCTGCAAGCTTATCCGACTACGTTGGCGATCCAACGGTTAATATAGTAATTGCGTTGCTTATAATTGTTGGAGGTATCGGTTATTCCGTTTGGTTAGATGTTCTGAAAAATGCACCACATTTTAAGGGTAATACATTAAAGCAATTTTTCGGAAGGCTTAATCTGCATTCTAAGGTTGTTATAGCCTTTACAGGGATTTTGCTTGGTTTCGGTATGGTCTTTTTCTTTGTAAGCGAGCTTGGCGGCACCTTATTTGCAACCCTCACTTGGCCTGAACGTATCTGGGCTTCATTCTTCCAGTCCATTACACCAAGAACTGCGGGTTTCTTTACCGTTAACCAAGCCAAATTGGACTATTCATCAAAGTTCTACACCATAATTATGATGTTCATAGGCGGCTCACCAGGCGGAACAGCCGGCGGCGTTAAGACCACAACCTTCAGCGTTATCATAATTTCCGTTTATTCCATTATAAGAGGACGTGATCGAATAACCGCTTTCCAACGCACAATCCCGCTTGTTTATCTTCAAAAAGCTTTAGCTGTTGTTATGATGAATCTTTTTGTCATTATAACCTCAACGATGCTCCTTTCATTCACGGAGAGAAGTTCGGGTTTTTCGTTTATCGAAATGCTTTTTGAAGCCTCATCCGCAACCGGCACTGTCGGCCTAACCTTGGGTATAACAAGCAGTTTGTCTACTCTGGGACGTATTATCATAACCATATGTATGTTTATTGGTCGTGTTGGTCCGTTAACGGTTGCTGTGGGTCTTACTACAAAGCATATGACAACCAAAAATAATATTCATTATCCGGATGAAAAGGTTCTAGTCGGATAAGCAATATATTTAAAGCTAATAAAGTTAGGAGATTTATATGAAAAATAGACAAGTTGCTGTTTTAGGTTTGGGCAGATTTGGACAAAGTATTGTTAGAACATTATCGCAGAGGGGTTGTAGTGTTCTTGCCTGCGACGTTGACCACGATAAGGTTCAGGATGTGTCCGAATATGCAACCCATGTTGTTCAGGCTGATTTAACCGACGAATCCGCTGTGTCTGCATTGGGTTTGAGTAATTTTGACGTTGTTGTGGTTGCAATCGGCACTAATAAGGACGCGGGCATTATGACAACGCTTTTGGCCAAAGAAGCGGGTGCGAAGTATGTTATCGCAAAGGCATCCAATATGAAGCACAAAACCATTCTGGAAAAAATCGGTGCAGATAGGGTTGTTCTGCCTGAGATGGAAATGGGTGTGCGTATTGCGCTTAATCTGCTTACAACAAACGTTGTGGACTTGGTAAGCATATCTGAGGATTTGAGCATTGCTGATATAGAGCCTCTCGACAGTTGGATAGGTAACACACTCCAAAAGACCAATATAAGGGCTGATTTTGGTCTTAACGTTGTTGCAATACGCCGCAACAAAAAAACCATTGTTTCACCGAAACCAACAGAGACGTTTCAAGCCGACGACGTGCTTGTTGTAATCGGTGAGGTTAACGACTTACAACGTTTTATTACAAAAAATAGGGTTAAATCCGGTGGTTTCTTTGATTGATGTTATAACGAGCCGTCAAAACAAGTTGATTAAGGATACAGCTTCATTGTTTGTTAAAAAACATAGGGATAAAAGCGGGTTGTTTGTTGCGGAGGGTGAAAAAATTGTGCGTGAGCTTGGCTACAGCCGCGCAGAATATGCACTTGCCTCAAAAACCTTTTCAGAAACACACCAAGACTTCTTGGATGCATTCAAACAATCTTACGTATGTTCGGACGATTGTTTTGACAGCATTTCCGAGCTTAAAAGCCCAGAGGGAATTCTTGCTGTGGCAACTAAATTTGACCACACCCTGCCGTCCGATTCCTCAGATATGAATTTCTGTGTGATCTGCGAAGAAGTAAACGACCCCGGAAATCTTGGAACAATTATAAGGACAGCACATGCAGCAGGTGCAGATGCAGTTCTTTTGACCCCAAACTGTGCGGACGTGTATAACCCCAAAACCATCCGTGCTTCTGCGGGCTCTGTGTTCCACATAAAGCTTTATGAGACGGACTTAAAGGACATAAGCGGACTTAACCTTTACGCCTCATACCTTTATTCCGAGAAAAGCCTTTTTGACTGTGAGTTTAAAAAGCCGTTTGGCATACTTATAGGCAATGAAGCGCGCGGACTTAGTAAAGAGGCCGTTTCATTATGCACAGAAACATTAAAAATACCAATGCCGGGCGGTGCGGAATCGCTTAACGCATCCGTGTCGGCCGGTATCATCATATACGAGGCTTTACGCCGCATATTACATTAGGCTTAAGTCTAATGTAGTTACTAAACTTTGAAAGGAAAATTTATGAGTACGGTAAAATTTGAAGAAATGGGGCTTTCGCCCGAAATAGTACGTGGAATATTTGATATGGGATTTGAGGAGGCAACGCCGATTCAATCTCAGTCAATTGAGCTTATATTGTCAGGACGCGACGTTATGGGACAGTCCCAAACGGGTACGGGGAAAACAGCCGCGTTCGGCATCCCCTGTATAGAACGCATTGATGAATACAGCAAAAAGACACAGGCAATTATCCTGTGTCCAACGAGAGAGCTTGCTTTGCAAATTGCAGAGGAATTTCGCAAGCTTTTGAAATATAAGGATAACATAAAATGTCTGCCTATTTATGGCGGCCAGCCTATAGACAGACAGATTATGGCATTAAAAAAAGGAGTTCAGATTATAATCGGAACCCCTGGACGCATTATGGACCACATAGACCGCCACACGCTCAAGATGGAGGACATAAGCACTGTAATCCTGGACGAGGCAGACGAGATGCTTGACATGGGTTTTAGAGAGGATATCGAAACAATACTTGACAAGGTGCCAGACGAGCGACAGATTATTATGTTTAGTGCAACCATGCCAAAGGAGATTTTGCGCCTTACAAAGGCATACCAAAGGGACCCTGCTCATGTGGTGGTTGTGCATAAAGAGCTTACAGTTCCGTCTATTAACCAATATTACTATGAAGTGAGCGAACGCACCAAGCTTGAAGCACTCTGCCGTGCAATCGATATCCATTCGCCAGAACTTTCCTTAATATTCTGCAACACCAAAAAGGGTGTGGACGAGCTTGTGGAGGCATTGCAGGCAAGAGGTTACTTTGCGGAAGGCTTGCATGGCGACCTTAAGCAAGTTCAGCGTGACGTGGTTATGAAGAAATTCCGCAACAAGACCCTTGAAATTCTTGTTGCAACAGACGTTGCTGCAAGAGGTATTGATGTAGAAAACATTGACATTGTTTTCAATTATGATTTACCGCAGGATGAGGAATACTATGTACACCGCATCGGACGTACAGGCCGCGCAGGACGTACAGGCCGTGCGTTTACGTTTGTTGTTGGCAAAGAGATATACAAGCTCAGGGACATCATACGTTATGCGAACGCAAAAATAGAACGTCTTAAGCTTCCAACCCTTAACGACCTTGAAGAAAAGCGCACAAAGGATTTTGTTGAAAAGATTAAGGGCATTATAACCGAAGGACATTTGGCAAAGTATGTCAACGTTGTGGAAACCTTGATTAACACAGAGGACTACAGTGCGATTGACCTTGCGGCCGCATTGTTAAAGTTTAACTTGTATGATAAAGACGCAGTTGACGTAGACTTTGAAAGAGAAGTTACGATGTACCGTGAGAAGTCCAAGAAACCCGACAAGTTTGACAGAGAAGACAAAGACAAGACCGGCAAAAAGCGCGACGACAGCGACATGACGCGTCTTTTCTTAAACGTGGGCAAAGCCGCTAAGGTTCGCACAGCCGACATCGTTGGCGCAATTGCGGGAGAAACGGGTATTTCCGGCCGTCTTATCGGCTCCATTGATATCTTTGATGAATTTACCTTTGTGGACGTTCCTAAGGGCGTTGCAAAGGATGTTATAAAAGCAATGAAGGACAAGAAGATAAAAGGTGTTAAAATTAACATCGAACAGGCAAAAAAAAGCAAAAAACACGGAAAATAGTCTTGCATAATTCCATGTATTATTGTAAAATATTTTCCAAACAACTGGAAGCCTCTGGAAACCAAAGCTTGGTTTCCTAGAGGTAACAAACTTTAGAATGGAGGTTATTTATGAAGAAATTTCTCACATTTGCGCTGGCGGCCACAGCTTTTTTTTCCGCCGTTTCGTTTCCAAAGACTGCTCTTGCTAACAATTACAATATTATTGTAGATAATAATCCCATATTCCTAGATACAACTCCTATGAATGTGGACGGCAGTCTTATGATTCCGTTCAGTTCCGTTGCGCGTGCTATGGGTGCACAGATTGCTTATGACCCTACAACAAGACGCGTAACCGTTATCCTTAATGACTCTTATGTTAGAGTTGTTATAGGCGATCCTAATCTCGAAAAAGGCGTTATAAACTTCAATAATGAAGGCGGCGTTGTTTACCAAAGCACAGGGACTATACCCCTGTCTGTAATTCCGTTCATTTCTGAGGACAGAACAATGGTTCCTATGAGAGCTATATCCGAAGGACTTGGTGCAACGGTTTCGTGGGACGACCCAACCAAGACAGCAACCATCTATTCACCTCCAAAGCCAACACCTAAGCCCACACCGACACCAACGCCCACTCCGACTCCCACACCGACTCCCACACCAACGCCTACTCCTGCAAGCGTAGCCGGTTCTGAATATTTCACCGCGATTACCCGTGACGAAAGCGTTTCAAAGTATAATAGCGGCGAGAAGTTCATCTATGTATATTACAACAGCAAGTACGAGAGTAACAAGTTATATCTTGAATTTGCAAAACAAGTTGCTAACCAATTGCAAGTGCCTATGTACGTGACGGATTCTGCTAATACAGATTATTCCTCTTGGTGGGGTTCAAGCAACTTTGCAAACGCAGGCACAACTTTTACTATCTTCTTTGTAAACAACAAGCATGTAAAATATATCACCAACCCGAACCAAGCAACAATTACCCAAGAGGTTAACGTGCACAACGGACAGGCTGTTGCAACCGCTACTCCACCGGCTTCAGGAGTTAACACCGCTTATATGCAGAATATTACGTTGTCAACCGCTGTGTCCAGATACAATACTACTAACGACAAGTTTATACACTTTGTATACGACAGTACGACAGACTTCTCCTCCGCATTAAGCGTTGTACAACAGGCTGCCGCTAACACAACAACAACCATTTACTACACTGACTTGAGGTATGAAACCACTCAAAGCTGGTATGGTTCATCTTATATGACCAACGGTGCCCCTACAGTTTTCTTCATCAACCATGCAAATGCAAAGATTTATAACTATGTTCAACGCCCGAATGACGTAAGCTCACTTGTATCTCAAATTCAAAGCTTTGGTCTTTTAGGATACTCCACAGGCAATCTTCAGCCGCTTACAAAATCTCAAGCGCAAGGCATGATGCAACAAGGTCAGAAATTCATCTATTTCTACTATGACCCATCTGCTGCAAATGCCCAAACAGCCGTTAATGCTGTTCAAAGCGCCTCTAATTATATAAACAATGGCAATAATGGTTACCCTTCTTGGCCAAATAATTCTCCATATGGCTATGCTCCTGTTTATTATGGAACTTACAATCCAAATGAAGCCTATACTTCTTGGTTTGGCTATGACAAAGGACTTGACCAGCCTAACTCTGCAACTGTTTTCTATGTACAGGGCGGTAATGTTGTAGATTGGGATGCAAACGTAAACTACAACAGCTATAATCTTACCTCAAAGTTCCAAAACTTTGCGCAAAACTACTCCACAACGGGTAATTATCCTTACCTTTCGCCTATTGCAATGAGTACTTTTGACTCCTACTACAATAGCATGAATACATCAACCTCTCCGTCGCAAATTATTGTGTACTATTACGATACAAGTATTTCCTATAACAATTATACAGATGATTTGGCTTTCCTCAACGCTGCTGCTGCAAGCTCTGGAAAGACTGTATACCACCTGAATGCTGCAGGTCAATATTCTTCCAATTATGCATTCAATTCGATTACTCCTGGTTCACTAGTATTCTTTAAGCCAGGCCAAACACCTATTGTTAGAACAAACCTTAGAAGCTACTATAGTAGCAGTGAAGCCAACCTCAGATCAGAAATCGGAGGCTTTAATTAAGTCTTAATAACCTTTTACAGCCGTTCTCAATTGGGAGCGGCTTATTTTTTAAATTTATATAGATAGGCTATCTGAAGAACGTATAATTATATTGGATAGCGAAAAGCATGGGATGGATAAAAAGCGGTTGATATGGCGAGAGATGCTTGCGCGGGGAATGCATTTAAAAAATAGTTTTATTATAGTTTTATAGATAAAATTCAAAAATTTTGGAGTTGATAAATATTTTATCTGCAATATTACTGGTAATTTTGGGAGTTCTGTCAGCATACGAGTATGCGCTTTTAAACCTTAACCATAACAGAATCTATGAGCTTGCGAAGGACGGAAACTATAATGCGTCCGTGCTTGTGAAAATTACGGAAACGCCTGAGAAACATTTGATTGGAATCCAGTTTGCAAAGACAATAATTATGCTTGTGGTATCAATTAATGTGCTTGAACGTTATTTTGATACGTTTTGGGTTTTGATTGTTGCTATTTTATGTCTTGCTTTTGTTATGCTTTTGTGTGCGGAGTTTATTCCCAAGCATCTGGTTGCAAGGAAAGCCACTGAAGTTGCACTTATGCTCGCTTTACCTGTTAATTATTTTACTATGATTTTAAGACCTGTGGCATTTATTTTAGATATGATTGTAAAGCTTATGCTCAAGGTTCCTGGGCTTCATCCGCCCGAAGAAAGTGTTACAGAAGAAGAAATAAGGATGATTGTTGACGCAGGCGCGGAGAGCGGCAACATTAACGTAGAAGAAATCGAAATGATTAATAACGTGTTTGAGTTTAACGACAAGCCTGTTGGTGATATTGCTGTACATAGGAAGAATATTGTTGCAATCTCATTGCAGGCCGACAAGCAGGAAATTATTGATACCTTGCTTAATGACATGTTTTCACGTATACCGATTTATGACGGTAATCTTGATAATATCGTTGGGGTTTTGTTCGTAAAGGACTTGATTAAGGTGTTTTGCCAGGACTTGCCTGACAAATACGAATTTTCCTTAGAGAAACTTATGAGAAAGCCTTTTTTTGTGCCGTCATCGAAAAAGTCTGATGAACTTTTTAAGGAAATGCAAAAAAATAAGACCCAAATTGCGATTGTATTTGATGAATACGGCGGCAATATAGGCCTTGTGACTATGGAAGACTTGATTGAGGAGATTATGGGCAATATCTTTGACGAATATGACGACGAAGAAGAGCCGGATATAATGCCTATACAAGATGAGGCTTTTGTTATAAAAGGCGAAACTCCGCTACAAGACGTGTCTGCTGTGCTTGATTTTGAACTTCCTGAGGAAGAACACGATACGCTTAGCGGATTTGTTGTCGCACAGCTTGGTTATATCCCTGTTGTTGACGAAAACCCCACAGTTATGTTTGAGAATATTATTTTTAAGGTTTTGAAGGTGTCACAAAAACGCATTGTTACTGTATTTGTTTGCAAGGTACGTATGGATGAATAATTTGATTTATATTACCCCAATAGCTTTAGTTTGCATTATAATTTTGTGGTTTGTGAGCCGTAAGGCTGACATTGTGCGGATGCGTAAAAATCCACTTATGATAGGATTCAGCATTTTCTATTCAGATACAAGAGGAAAGAACCAACCAACCCACTGTGGACGGCTTTTAAGGTCGCATAAGCATCAGCTTTGCGGCAAGCCTGATATCGTTTACAGGCGTAATCAAAGGCTTATTGTTGCCGAATTGAAAAGCGGAAAGGTTGGCCTTTCGCCGCGTCCGAAAAAAGGTGATTTGTTACAGCTTGCCGCATATTTCATAATTGTTGAGGAGGAATTCTCAATGACGGTTACACACGGGTTACTTGTTTACAGCGACGGCGTTTTCAGGGTTAAG
Source organism: uncultured Eubacteriales bacterium (assembly GCA_964412725.1). Taxonomy (GTDB): domain Bacteria; phylum Bacillota; class Clostridia; order Lachnospirales; family CAYPQA01; genus CAYPQA01. The sequence goes on along the minus strand of CAYPQA010000005.1, from coordinate 7,940 downwards.
AATACGCCTAAGCTTCGTCGGCAGGTTTTGGGCACTGTGCGTGATATGCGGGGACTTCTAAAGACAAAAAAAGAACCCCCTAAACGGGGGTCAAACTGTTACCATTGCCTGTATGTTAATGACTGCTAGCTTCTTTAAGGGCTTGGTTAACCATAAGGCGTACCTTTTTCTCAGACAGGTCGTAAAGGCGGGCAAGTTCTTTGTAATTATATCCGTCAAACTCGGACAGGATATGTTTTTCAACACAGGGGGTGAACAACCGCTTTTTAGTAGGTATGTAGAGTGTGGTTCCGCCAAATTCTGATACCAATTCGTACAAGAAGTCATAGCCGCTGAATTTATATATGGTGTCAAAGGGTTGGATAAGTTCTGTGTTGTAGTGTGTGACGATGGGTTCTAAATGTTTTTTATTCATTTGAACTCCTCCCTTTTAGGTAAATTTGCTCGTATTCTACACCTAAAAGGACAGGCTGTCAATATACTTTAACCATTTTTGATAAAAGACCCATAAACTTTTTCTTGCCAAAACGGTCAAATTCTACCGTTACTTCAAAATCTGCACCGGCCGGTCTTATCTCAAGAACCGTGCCTTCACCGTATTTTGGTTGTTTCACCCTATCCCCAACGGCATAAGTCAACTCCTTTGACGGCGTTGGAAAACTTACCACTTTTTGGGTATTTTTCTTGACCTCATTTGGCTTGTCTGGCTTTTCGGTTTTATTCGATCTAACGGGCTTGGCTTGTCCGAATCTAGCAAGCAATTCAAGCGGTATCTCGCTTAAAAACCTAGATGGGGAATTGTAGTTCACGTTGCCGTACTGGTGCCTACAATCGGCAGTAGAAATGTAGAGCTTGTCCCTAGCGCGCGTTATAGCCACATAGCAAAGACGCCTTTCTTCCTCTATATCCTTATCGTCGCTGCTTGAAGCAGCCCTATAGGACGGGAAAATCCCCTCCTCGAAACCGGGCAGGAAAACGACAGGAAACTCAAGACCCTTTGAGCTGTGAATGGTCATGAGCACTGCTGTATCCTCATCTTCCTCATAATTATCCACATCCGCAACCAAAGATACTTCTTGCAAGAAATCTGAAAGCTGAGTTTGGTTTTCAACAGATATATAGCTCTGTGTATACTGAGAGGCCTTGGCCAAGAACTCATTGATATTGTCAATGCGTGCTAGTGCCTCGGCCTTTGTTATGTTCTTGGATGAATCGGCCTCGGCTAGAATATCGTCACAGATACCCGTATCGGACAAAAGCCTGTTTATAAGGTCGTCAACATTTGCGCCCTCTGCGTAACTGCGCAAGTCGTTAACCATATCATAAAAGCCCTTTATTTTTGCGCGTTTGGCACCGGTTATCAAATCATCTACATCCTTCAACGCCTCAAAAAGCGAAATCTCAAGAGAGGCCGCATAGTCTCTGAAAACCTTCAAAGTTGCATCGCCTATTCCGCGTTTTGGAACGTTTATTATGCGCAAAAGCGCAAGGTCGTCTCTGGGATTGTTTATAAGCCTCAGATACGCTAGGATGTCCTTGATTTCACGTCTTTCATAGAACCGCACACCGCCGAACAAACGATACGGTATCCCGCTCATAACAAGCTGTTCCTCTATAGCACGGGATTGAGCATTGTTTCGATACAGCACAGCGAAATCCCTGTATGCGCGCCCATTTTTAATCCCATCCTTTATTATATTTCCTATGGTCTGTGCCTCTTCTGTTTCCGAGTGAGATTTTATAATGCTTATTTCCTCTCCCACTTCATTCTCTGTCCAAAGCTTCTTTTCCTTACGATTTACATTATTGGCTATAACCGCATTAGCCGCGTTTAGGATTGTTTTCTTTGAGCGATAATTCTGTTCAAGCCTTATAACCTTTGTGCCTGGAAAGTCCTTCTCAAAGTCCAAAATATTGCGTATGTTCGCACCACGCCAACCGTATATGCTCTGGTCGTCATCACCAACAACACAAAGATTTTTATATTTATCTGCCAAAAGTTTAACAAGCCTGTATTGTGCTGTGTTTGTATCCTGATACTCGTCTATGCATATGTATTTGAAGCGGTTTTGATATGCACCACACACGTCAGGATGAACCATAAACAGTCTCACGGTAAGGTAGATTATATCATCAAAGTCCAATGCGCTGTTTGAAGCCAGCTTCTTTTGGTAGAGTGCGTATACGTTTGACATGTTTGTCTCAAAAAAATTCATGGGTATATATTCGTTTGGAGAGATTAGTTCGTTTTTGAGTGAGCTTATAAACGATAAAGCTGAACGCGAAGGATAGAGCTTGTCGTTAAGATTAAGCTCTTTTATACAGTCCTTCACAAGCCTTTCAGAGTCATCAGAATCGTATATAGTGAAGCTTTTGGAATAACCTATGTGGTGAATTTCACGGCGCAGAATACGCACGCAAGATGAATGGAAGGTGCTAACCCAAACCGCATCCCCCTCGGGCACAATCTGATTAACCCTCTCACGCATCTCTTTTGCAGCTTTGTTCGTGAATGTGAGCGCAAGGATATTATGCGGGCTTATACCACAGCTTATCATATGCGCTATACGCGCGGTTATAACACGTGTTTTACCTGAACCCGCACCGGCCAGAAGCAAGAGAGTTCCGTCAATATAATTAACAGCCTCCTGCTGTTCCTTGTTTAAACCTATCATTTCTTCCTCCCTAAAAAGTTCAAAAATCGTTCCTTTGAAGTGTTTAGAATAAGTTCGTCGGGCATACCGGCTCTTTCAATTAACGGAGTTACAAGGTCAAAATTTCCGACGTCTATATGAAGATGAGAGTCTGAACCCAGAATAATCGGGTGGTTTTTTTGTTTGCAAAGGCAAATAAGATTATAGACCAACTCCTCGCCGCCTGTGCGCACACTTCCGGGCGCAAATGACGAATTATTAACCTCAAGCGCAACCCCGTATTGAACAGCCGCATCCACAACCGCTTCATAATCTACATCATAACGCTTGTCCCCTAAGTGACCGATGATTTTAATATAGGGATTTTTTATCGCATTTATAACAGCTTCCGTATCCGAAATGCGCGAGGTTGGCCTGTAATTAGTCATATGCAGGCTTGCTATAGCAACATCCATACGCTTTAAAAAACGCTCAGGTAAGTCTACGCGTCCGTGCCTGTCGGATATATTAAGCTCAACACCGCACATAACCGTTAATTTTTCATCAGAAAGCCTTTTTATGGTATTAAAGCAACTGAAATATATAGAATTGGTAGAACCCGGCATATCAGGCGCATGCTCTGTTATGGCAATAAGTTCCAAACCCTTCTGTCTGGCTTCGTCACAATATTCTTTTATCGTTGAGTATGCATGACCGCTTGCGATCGAATGCATATGCACATCTAAAACGTATTTCAAATTTTATCCTCTCCATTCATTTACTATGTACAAATTATTAAAAATAGATTATAATTATCCCACAACAAAACAGTAAAAACGCGGAAAACTCAAATTCCGAATATTGGGGGGAAATTATGAAAAATTTTAAAGAAAAGGTGCATGTGAACCTTTTGCCCGATACAATAGTCTGCAATAAATGCGGGCGTCACATTACAAAAGACCGCTTTGGTTATCATGAGGAATATCTCACCGTGGACAAGCAGTGGGGTTTTCATTCGGATTTTGACGGAGAACGCCACGAGTTTGACCTTTGCGTAAATTGCTACGGCGAGATTATTCGAGACTTTAAAATTAAGTGCCGAAAATAAGCGGGATAAGACCGATAACCGCCCCGAGTACGCCACCGGCTATGGTTATTGCACGCAACTCCCTACGTGCAACCGAAAGAATCATATCTTCAATTTGTACAATATCCAGTTCGTTTATACGTCTTGTTACAATTTCCTTTACATCTATAGATTGGGAGACAAAGCGGACTCCTTTATCCTTTGTATTTTTTGCAGCATTAATAAGCAATTCTGTAATCTCTTGCAAACGCGATTCGCCTATGGCATTTATGATATTCTTTATCTTGATTTTCAAAAGCTTGGATTTTAACAGCGTGAACAGCTCAGGTGAGATCACGCTTTTTTTTATGCCCGTGTAAACCTTCTCATGGTTAATAAACGAGCCGATAAAGCGTCCAAAGTTGTCTTCTATAGCTTTCTTAAGCATTCCCTCTAACTTCTTGTCCAATTCATCGTCTAAAAAATCTTCAAGCTTTGTATTGTTGGTTTCGATAACGTTGTCCGCAAACGAATTAATCATGTTGCTTACATCGGACGGCGCGCGATTAATAAGCGACTGTATATCATCGTCGCTGTTCTTAAGGCTATCTATCAATTCCACAATAAAACGTTCAAGCACCCCGTCCAGCACCTCTTGCAGAGCCTCGTCCAAGACTTCGCCTGTCACAAGCTGGTTGCTCACGGTTATGCCAACCTTCTCCGCAAGCCTACCCCGTTCCTTGGGTATAAGTCCCGGTGTAAACGGGATTTTCATTTTAAAGATATATTTTTCTGTGTGCGGGTAGAAAAGCATCTTTATCGCAATATAATTTGTTATATAGCCTATAACTCCGCCCAAAACCGGGCTTAAAAGCATTGAAAGTTGCACAAAAATCAGCCTCCGTTCAGTATGGTTTAAATATAGCACTTAAACCACAGCCTGTCAAATCCCCGGAATATTTTACCTTGATTTTACATTTTAACCGTTGTTAATAACGGCTCAACAAAAAAAGGATTGCCATATTTGGCAATCCTTTTTTTGCTTATTAAGTTTATTAATATAATTACTTTGAAATTAATAGAACTTTATTTTATCTAAAACACTCTGATCTACGCTAAATGTGCTGTCATATTCGGCTATCCAAGCTGCAAGCTGGTCTGCAAATTTCTTTTGAGTTAAATCAGACTTAGCTGTTTCCTTTACATCATCATACTCGGAATGTTTTTCAAGACGCATAACATGATAGCCGAAGGAGGTTTCAACGATGTCTATGTCACCAATATTTGCAGAGTAGGACCATTCTTCAAATTCGGGAACCATTTCGCCGCGTCCAAAGGTGTATTCGCCGCCTGTGCTCACAGAACCCGGATCCTCCGTATACTCTGCCGCAAGCTCGGCCATATCCTCGCCAGCTTTAATGCGGTCTACCATTTCTTGAGCAAGCGTATACTTTTCTTGCTTTTCCTCTTCGGAAAGGTCTTCATTATTATCATTCGTAGTACGGAACAATATATGCTTAACTGTTACAAGATCATAACGCTCGCTGTTTTCATCGTAATATGACTTTACTTCATCATCTGTAGCTGCAATTTCATTAAATATATTTTCGCTGAAGGTTTGAACCAAGGCCAAATCTTTTGACATATCCTCGAATTCCTTGAACGACATACCATAGCCTTCAAGGAATGCTCTGTTTTTAGCGGCTGTTGTATTACCAAGATTATCGTAATTACCTTTAGTTTGGGTAACAATATTATCTATAAGTGCCTGATCTGCTTGTGTACCTGCAGACTTTGCGCGTACAAGCAATGCGTTATACTCCTTGCAGGCATCCATAGCCATTTCCCTTGCCATTTGCTCTGCGGTTTTCTCACCCAAATCTTGAGACCAAAAATCCGCCCTTTGGTCAGGTGTAACCCCAACTTGCATTTCGATATTGTCCCTTGTCATCAGGAGAAAGTATTTATAAGTAGATGCGGATATTTTTATATCACCCATAGTAGCCACATACTCTGTTTTTTGGGTACAACCCGCTACACCCAGTAAGGACGCTGTAACAACACACGTTAATAACTTTCCGATTTTGCTCCAGTATTTCATTAAAAACCTCCATCAGTGCATTAATTTTCCATACACGATACTATATATAATAAAAATTGTCAATGACTATAGAGAATTATTAACGAAAAATTCACAGAATCCATTTCATTTTGCGCGGTATAAACCATAGAAAAAAGCTCCCGACAGTATAAGTCAGGAGCTTTTTTATTTTTTGTATTACTGTGCAAGAACGTAAACTACAACCTGGCGTCGACCGAAACGCCTAATCTCGGCCGCGTCCTCGATATAGAGGTCAATCTTATTTCCTTTGATTGCACCGCCTATGTCAGCTGCAAGTGCATAACCATAACCTTCGATATAAAGCTTAGTTCCAAGAGGGATAACTTTCGGGTCAACCGCAACAATGCCGGGGCCTGCGGGAATGCCCGAATATGTTAGGCCATAGCCTTTCTGACCGGGTTTTTTGCCCGTAGAATCAGAGCCGCTGTTGTAAGCTGTCGCAGTCATTGTAAGCTTTTCAAGATAAACGTAATCAAAACCATGTTCGTTTAACGGAACGGGTTGCTTTATTCCAACGAGGCGGATTTCTTCGACAGGCTGTAAAACAACCTTTTCATCAATAGGTTCAAAGATAGACTCACCGTTAATGATATAACTCTCATAGGTTACTATCTTTTGACCTAAAACGCCCTGTTGTGAAACCTGCTCATCGCCTATGAATAATTCTTCTGTTTCAACGATTCTGACTTCGTAAGGAACCGTTTCTTCCTGAATTAGCATAAATACAGGATAAGCGGTTATTTGCATGCCTGAAGTAACGATTGTATCGTTTTGTGCGGGAAAGTGTAAGGGTTGCCCCTTTCTTGTCTCAAGCGTTGAGATAACGGACGAGGCGAAAACGCCGTCCGGAACCTTAACTGTTTCGATAATACCATTTACGTTCACAAATACTTCAATCCCGGACGTTATAACAACGTCCATTCCCTGAAGAACAGGTGAGTTAATGTCTGGTAAGATACGGTCGGTTTCGTCTAAGACGATTCCCATTTCTGCAAGCGCTTGGGAAACTGTTGTTGCAGTTGTGCGGATTATTCGGGAATTATCGCCCCATATGAGGTTTATGTCCCTAAGTTCGCTCTGGTTGTTAATATCTTGAGTATCAGATGCATAGGTGCTGGTTGGAATAGCGTTTGAAGTTCCCAAGATAAAAACGAGCATAATTATTAAAAATATTCTTTTCATTAAGTCCTCCGAATGGAAAATTAATTCTGAGGACATATTAACATATTCGTAATATTTACGCAATATTTTTCTTATTGTAATTTTTCACAAAAATTACAATTTTTCCATAAAGAGGTTATTTTATCTTTTCAAATAACCTTAAAGCATTATTATATGTTACATTTTCTACTTCGTTGGTTGACAAATCTTTAATAGATGCAATTTTCTCTGTAATATATATTAAATTTGTTGAGTCATTTCTTTCGCCACGCTTAGGCACAGGCGAAAGATAGGGGCTGTCGGTCTCGATTAAAATATTTTCTAAAGGTATACGTTCGACTGTTTCAACCAGTTTGCGGTTGTTTTTAAACGTTACCGCACCGCCCACGCCAATCATAAAACCCAGCGCCACATAGGCCTCTGCCATCTGCGCACTGCCTGAATAGCAATGTATCACACCCTGCCTTATGTTAGAGGCTTTTATAATATTAAACGTCTCCTCGGCCGCATCGCGAGAGTGGATAACAACGGGCAATTTGAGCCTTGAAGCAAGCGCAAGTTGTTCCGAAAACCAATGACGTTGCACATTTCTTGGAGACAAATCGTAATATAAATCCAGGCCTATCTCTCCAATCGCAACAACACGCTTATGAGACGCCATGGCCTCCAAGTCTTGTATTGTTTGTGCATTACAACTATGAACTTCATGTGGATGTACGCCAACTGTGGCAAAAATATATGAATATTGCTCAGAAATAGCTATGCTGTTTTGTGAAGATTGCATATCGGCGCCCACATTTATGCAGTAACCTATACCGTCGCCCGTAAGTCTTTCTAACAATTCTCGACGGTCATTGTCAAATTTCACGTCGTCATAGTGTGCATGTGACTCAAAATACATAATATAAAACTCCTTTGATAAGGGCTGTCCCTAAATTATGCTTGATATTTTTAGACA
>CAYPQA010000004.1:0-37082 GCA_964412725.1 uncultured Eubacteriales bacterium | reverse complement strand
AATCCGAAGGATATGTAAATGACAAGCTTTGCGTCAAAGGTGAGCTGTCGTTTGCTGTTATGTAAAGGAGAATAAGCTTGTTTTTAAAGATTTTAATTGCCAATCGTGGCGAGATAGCCGTTCGTGTAATTCGAGCTTGCAAAGAAATGGGCATAGCTACCGTTGCTGTCTATTCGGAAGCGGATAGGGAAGCCTTGCATGTCAGCCTAGCTGATGAAGCTTATTGCATAGGCCCCGCACAGTCGCGTGACAGCTACCTAAACCAAAAGTCTTACATCTCGCTTGCACTTGCAACGGGTTGTAAGGCCATACACCCGGGCTACGGCTTTTTGTCGGAAAATGCGGATTTTGCAAGGCTTTGTGAAGAAAACGGCATAGTATTTATAGGGCCTTCTGCAAAGACCATTGCCGATATGGGTGACAAAGACAGGGCGCGGGCTGTTATGAAAGAGGCGGGCGTTCCGGTTATTCCGGGCAGCGACGTTGTAAACGATATTGATGAAGCAAGGCTTTACGCAAAGGATATTGGTTATCCATTGCTTATTAAAGCGCGCTCAGGCGGCGGCGGGCGCGGTATAAGGCTTGTGAACAATGAAAACGAATTAGCTCACGCTTTTAACACAGCAACCGCAGAGGCATTGTCAGCCTTTGGTGACGGTGCAGTATACCTTGAAAAGTTTTTAACGCATGTCAAGCACGTTGAAATTCAATTGCTTGGCGATACAGCAGGCAATGTTGTCTGTCTTGGCGACAGGGACTGCTCTGTGCAAAAACGCAACCAAAAGCTTATTGAGGAAAGCCCTTGCTCGTCCATTTCGGATGCAACGCGTGAGGAGATGTTCCGTGTATCAATTATGGCCGGTAAACACGTCGGCTACATAGGCGCGGGTACGATTGAATACCTTTGTGATGCAGAAGGCCATTTTTATTTCTGTGAGATGAACACGCGTTTACAGGTTGAACACCCTGTCACAGAAGCCGTAACAATGATTGACATTGTTAAGTGGCAGATACGCATAGCTGCAGGCTTGCCTCTTTCATTCACACAGCAGGATATAAGGTTTAAGGGTCATGCGATAGAGTGCCGTATTAATGCAACAAAGGGCGGGCGCGTTGAGATGCTTCATGTGCCGGGAGGGCCATGGGTGCGTTTTGATTCCGCCGTTTATCAAGGCTATGTTATTCCTCCGTTTTATGACTCTATGATGGGCAAGCTCATTGTCTATGCAGGCACGCGTGACGAGGCTATAAGAAAAATGAGGGCTGCATTATGCGAACTTATTATAGACGGTGTCGGACATAATGCGGAGTCTCAGACGGAAATTATATCTAAAAAGTCCTTCCAAGACGGAAGCTATACCTGCGCCGAGATGTCAAATGTCACTTCTAAAAAGCCAGGAGGCTTGTGATGATTTTATTTAAAAAACCAAAAAACCCCCTTGAGGGGCAAATATCCGAAGAACCCGAAACATCCTGTCCGCGTTGTAAGAAACCTCTTATATCCGGCATTTTGTCCGATAATTTAAGCGTTTGTTATCATTGTAACTATCACTTTCGCATAAATGCAAGGCGGCGTTTGAGTATAATTTGCGATGATGATAGTTTCACGGAGCAAAATCCAAATCTTACTTCAACGAATGTTTTGGAATTTCCGGAATACGATAAAAAATTAAAAGCCGCACAGCTTGACAGCGCAGAGAAAGAGGCTGTTGTGTGCGGCGTTTGTACAATTTGCGGTCATAAGACAGCTATTTTTGTTATGGAAGGCGCGTTTATGATGGGCAGTATGGGGCAGGTTGTTGGCGAAAAGATAACCAGTCTTTTTGAATATGCAACTGAGAACAGTTTGCCCGTTGTAGGTTTTACAGTTTCTGGCGGTGCGCGTATGCAGGAAGGGATTATATCGCTTATGCAAATGGCAAAGACCTCCGGTGCGGTTAAAAGGCATTCCGATGCAAAAAACCTTTATGTATGTGTTCTGACCGACCCAACAACAGGTGGCGTCACAGCAAGTTTTGCAATGGAAGGTGACATAAGCATAGCCGAGCCATATGCACTCATAGGCTTTGCAGGGCCGCGTGTAATTGAGCAGACCATAAGAAAAAAACTACCTGACAATTTCCAAAGAGCAGAGTTTTTATTGGAAAAGGGCTTTGTGGATATGATATGTGAGCGCAAGCACTTGAGAGAAAGACTTGGAGATATTTTGCACTTGCATGAAAGAAAGCCCGCAGGAGGTGTGCAATGACCGCTTATGATAAGGTTACCGCGGCAAGGGCGAAAAACCGTCCCACAACACTTGATTACATCAACAATGTATTTGACGGATTTTTGGAGATGCATGGCGACAGGCGTTATGCAGACGACCAAGCTATTGTTTGCGGAATAGGATTTTTAAATAATATGCCTGTCACTGTCATAGGCATAGAGAAGGGTCATGACCTTAAGGAAAAGACAGCGAGAAATTTTGGTTCGGCACATCCCGAGGGCTATCGTAAAGCTTTAAGACAAATGAAACTTGCCGAGAAATTCTCACGTCCTATTGTTTGCTTCATAGACACAGCGGGTGCATACTGTGGTATCGGTGCGGAGGAGCGGGGTCAAGGTGCAGCGATTGCGGAAAATCTTATGGAGATGATGACTCTTAAGACTCCGATAATATCAATCCTTACAGGTGAAGGCGGCAGCGGAGGTGCGCTTGCGCTTGCTGTGGCTGATGAAGTTTGGATGCTTGAAAACGCAGTCTATTCTGTAATTTCGCCTGAGGGTTGTGCAGGCATACTCTGGAAGGATTCATCCAAAGCCAAGGATGCTAGCGAGTATCTTAAGCTCACTGCAACCGACCTATATCGTCTAAAGGTTATAGAAAAAATAATTCCAGAGGGCGGTAAAACCTCAGCAATTCTCAAGCACGAGCTGACAACCCGTCTTACCGAAAAAATGCAACTCGCCCCAGATGAATTAATACAAATACGTTATGACAGGTATAGAATAAACTTTTAGGCATTGAGACAACTTTAAATAAAAAGGGAGTGCGTGGCCAAATTAAATTTGGTTACGAACTCCCTTTTTATTTATTTTAAAATTGCAAGTTTTTCTTTACATCCGGTTCAAATAATTTTTGAAAAATCTATTGTTTTTTTACAAAATTTATGTTACGATATGGGCGTTGTTGAAATTTACCATGGAGGTTGTGTATGAGTATAAGATTGTTTTCTTTTTCAAGCACGGGTAAACAGCTCATTATGGGCATTTTTTCCGTGTTTTTTTTCGCCTCCGCTGTCTGTCTATTTTTTACAGATAAGCCAATTTTTTACGTAAAAGGATTGCTTCTGGGTTGTGTATTTTCTGCGTTAAAGGTAATGCTATTAGAACGTACAATTAACCGCGTTGTGTCTATGCCGTCCGGTAAGGCACGTTTGTACTCTTCACTTCATTTTATGCTGCGGTATGCCCTGACGGGCTTCATGCTTGCCGCGGCCGCAATTTCAAAGGATGTAAGCCTTATCGGTGCGATAATCGGCCTCTTATCCTTGCAATTTTCGGCCTACGGCGTTAATATTTTGTCCAAAAATAAAGAAAATAAAGGAGTTGATGAAAGAAATGACATTTAACAATCGGGTTTTGTTTACTTTGGAAGGAATTGGACTGCCGCAGGTCTGGATTACCGAGACTATCTTCAATACATGGCTTATCATGATTGGTCTTACGGTTTTCGCCCTCATAATCCGCATTCTTCTCTTATTCTTCAACAAAATCCCAACCGGTTTTCAAAATTTTGTCGAGTTCATTATTGAAACTATGGACAATTTTGTAATCGGAAGCATGGGCGAGGAGTATGCTTACTTTGCCAATTGGTTCTTTGGCATATTTGCGTTCATCCTCTGTGCAAACCTAAGCGGCCTTATCGGTATGCGCCCACCTACCGCAGATTTGGCAACCACGGCTGTGCTTGGCATCTCAACTTTTCTTCTTATTCACTTCTATGGCATTGCCAAAGGCAAGGGTTCTTACTTCAAGGGTTATCTTGACCCGAACCCGGTTTTCCTGCCGCTTAACATTATCGGCGAGCTCGCAAAGCCCATTTCCTTAAGCTTTCGTCTCTTCGGTAACATCTTGGGTGGTCTTATCATCATGGGCATGGTCTATGCGGCCTTACCCAAAATCATCAGTGTAGGTATACCTGCCGCACTTCATGTCTATTTTGACTTGTTTTCGGGTTGCTTGCAGGCATTTATCTTTTGTATCCTGAGTATGACATTTATTAGGGAAAAAATCCCTGAATAAAAATATTTAAAATCTTAAGGAGGATTTATCTATGGAAGGAATCAGCAGTCAAGCATTTGTATTAGGTTGTTCGGCAATCGGAGCCGGCATCGCGGTTACATCCGGTATCGGTACGGGCGTTGGTCAGGGTTATGCAGCAGGTAAAGGCGCAGAAGCCGTTGGACGTCAGCCCGAAGCCAGAGGTACTATTATGTCTACTATGCTTGTTGGTGCCGCCGTTGCGGAAACAACCGGTATCTATGGTCTTGTTGTTGCTATTATTCTGCTTTTCGCCAATCCTTTCATCGGACAGCTTTAATAAGCGGCTGTTGCCATTTTAACCGAAAGGAGTGAGTAATCTTGGACGGTATCGACAGAATACTGGGTTTTGACTTACCATTTTTGATACAGTGGGGCATACAGCTCCTTAATACGCTTGTCATAATTTTGATAATGTCAAAGCTTTTATACAAACCAGTCAAAAGCTTCATGCAAAGCCGTACCGAACGCATTAAGTCACAAATGGATCAGGCCGAGGCCGATTTCAATGAAGCCAAGGCTTTAAGGGAAACCTACGAAGGTAAGCTTAAAAATATCGAGCGTGAGAGAAGTGACATCCTTACAAACGCAAAGGCGGCCGCTACTCAAAGGGAACAACAGATTATCGACGAGGCAAAGCAAGAGGCCAATACGATAAAAGAGCGTGCTATGCTTGAAATTCAAAGAGAACAGGAAAAGGCTAAGGACGAGATGAAGAAGCAGATTATTGAGCTTTCTTCGCTTATGGCAAGCCGTTTTGTTTCGGCAAAAATGGACGAAAAAACTCAAAATGCCCTGCTTAACGAAGTTATTGCAGATTTGGGGGCGAAAGAATGGGTCAGCTAATCGGCAAGCGTTACGGAAAGGCCTTGTTCGACATTGCTTTGTCTGATAATTCAATTGACAGCCTGTCCGAAGAAATCAGCGTTTTAAGAGATGTTTTTTCAAAAGAGGATATGCAAAAAATTATGAATCATCCGCAAATCAGCTCCGTTCAAAAAATGGATTTGATTGAAAAATCCTTAAAGAGTGGCTTTTCAGAGACAATTTTGGGTCTTTTTAAAGTTCTTTTGGAAAAAAATAGAGAGGCTGAATTTATCTCTGTCTGCGATGCGTTCATAGATATGGTGAGAAATCACAAGGGTATTACAAAAGCCTATGTCTATACCCCATTGCCCCTTACAGACGAACGCACGGAATCCATTCGCCAATCGCTTGAAAAGTCCCTTAAAAAACAAGTCGAAACCGAATGCATTACCGACAAAAGTCTTATCGGCGGCATGAAAATCCTTGTTGACGGCAAGGTTCTTGATTCCTCCGTCAAAAAACAGCTCGACGATTTAAAAAAACAACTTCTTGGTGTTTCTTTATACTCCGCAAAATGAGTGTAGCTTAATGCAACAAAAAATATTGTAAAGGAGTTACAAAATGAATCTGCGACCTGAAGAAATTAGCTCTGTTTTAAAGAAACAGATTGAGGGTTATTCCCACAAATTGGACGTGTCCGAAGTGGGTACTGTTATACAGGTTGGGGATGGTATCGCACGTGTTTACGGTCTGGATAAGGCAATGAGCGGCGAGCTTTTGGAGTTCCAAAACGGTGTTGTCGGTATGGCCTTGAACTTGGAGGAGGACAACGTTGGTGTCGTTCTTCTTGGTCCTGATGAGGGTATTAAGGAAGGTGACATGGTTAAGCTTACCAAGAGAATTGCCGAGGTTCCTGTCGGCGATGCTATGCTTGGACGCGTTGTTGACGCGCTTGGCCGCCCAATCGACCAAAAAGGCCCTATTAACACAACTAAATCCCGCCCTGTTGAACGTGTTGCCACGGGCGTTATAACCAGAAAAGAGGTTAACGTGCCGCTTCAAACCGGTATCAAGGCTATTGACGCTATGGTACCCATTGGACGCGGACAACGTGAGCTTATTATCGGCGACCGTCAAACAGGCAAAACTGCCGTTTGTATAGACACCATCATCAATCAAAAAGGCAAGGACGTTTACTGCATTTATGTTGCTATCGGCCAGAAAGCTTCAACGGTTGCGCGTATTGTTAAAACCTTAGAAGACTCCGGCGCTATGGATTATTCCGTTATCGTAAGCGCAAATGCAAGTGAAACTGCTCCGCTTCAATATATTGCACCATATGCAGGCTGTGCTATCGGCGAGGAATGGATGGAACAGGGGAAGGACGTGCTTATCGTTTACGACGATTTGAGTAAGCATGCCGTTGCCTACCGTGCTATGTCCTTGCTTCTGCGTCGTCCACCAGGACGTGAAGCCTATCCGGGTGACGTTTTCTACCTCCATTCACGTCTTTTGGAGCGTTCGGCTCGTCTGGAAAAGGAATACGGTGGTGGCTCAATAACAGCTCTTCCTATTATCGAAACGCAAGCCGGCGACATATCTGCTTACGTTCCTACAAATGTTATTTCCATAACCGACGGTCAGATTTTCTTCGAAACCGAGTTGTTTAACGCTGGTATTCGTCCTGCTATAAACCCTGGTCTTTCGGTATCGCGTGTTGGCGGTAGCGCTCAGATTAAGGCTATGAAGAAAATTGCAGGTCCGATTCGTGTGGAGCTTGCTCAGTACAGAGAGCTTGCCGCATTTGCACAGTTCGGCTCAGACTTGGATAAGGACACACTTGACCGTCTTAAACAGGGCGAGCGTATCGTTGAAATTCTTAAGCAACCACAATATAAAACATTAGCCGTTGAGCAACAGGTTCTTATTCTCTATGCGGTTACAAACAAATATCTCACGGATATTAACGTTGAAAATGTTTTGGACTTTGAGGAGCAGATGCTTTCCTACTTTGACACCAAGCACAGTGATGTTTTAACCGCAATAAGAGAAACAAAGGAACTTAGCAAGGAGACAGAGGCAAAAATCAGAGCCGGTATAGAAAGCTTCAAGAAAGAGTACAAAAGGTAGCCAATTATACCGTTTGGAGAGTGAATAAATATGGCATCAACCCGCGCAATTAAGGGGCGTATCAAGAGCGTAAAAAGCACTCAGCAAATTACAAAGGCTATGAATTTGGTTGCCGCGTCGAAACTTCAAAGGGCAAAATCCAGAATGGCGGACACAAAGCCGTTTTTTAACGAAACAAGGCGCGTTATATCCAGTATCGTTACAAATTCCAAGGGAATTTCACATCCTTACTTGGCGGAGCGCGAGGTTAAAAATACGGCCATTATCGTTATAACAGGAGATCGCGGTCTTTGCGGCGGTTATAACAATAACGTGTCGAAGGAAGCCTTTAAGGTTGTAAACGAAAAGAAACAAGCTCAGCTTATAACCATTGGTAACAAAGCCAAGGATTATTTTAAAAGGCGCAACAAGACGATTGTGCGCAGCTATTCCGGCATATCCGAAAAGCCTTTTTATGAGGATGCGGCTGAGATAGGCCGCTTTGTCTTGGATTTGTTCATCAAAGGTGAAATAGATGAGGTTTATCTTGCATATACGGAATTCATATCCACCATTTCATACCAGCCCAAGGTGATTAAGATTTTGCCGGTTGATACGTCGGACTTTCCCGTTAACGAGGATAAGAATCTTACCATTATGAGCTATGAACCGGACGAAGAAAGCGTTTTGGATTTGGTTATCCCCAAATATCTTAACACTGTCATCTTCGGCGCATTGGTTGAATCGGCTGCCTGTGAACAGGGTGCTCGTATGACCAGTATGGACTCGGCTACCGAAAACGCCGAGGAAATGATTAACAAGCTTACGCTTAAATTTAACAGACTGCGTCAAGGCGTTATTACCCAAGAAATCAACGAAATTGTTAGCGGCGCCAACGCACTTGAGTAGAATTTTCTTGAAATGATGGGAGATGAAACAAGTTGGCCAATAATAACGGCAAAATTTTGCAAATTATCGGTGCTGTATTAGACGTTAAGTTTGAAGGCGAATTGCCGCCGCTGTATACGGCACTTGAAATCCCCAAGGCTGACAATACAAAGCTCACCGTTGAGGTTGCCCAGCATATGGGTGACGACGTTGTGCGTTGTATTGCTATGTCTTCCACGGACGGCTTGGTGCGCGGTATGGATGTTATAAACACCAACGCCCCCATTTCCGTTCCCGTCGGTAACGAAACCTTGGGCAGAATGTTTAACGTTTTGGGTGAACCCATTGATAATAAACCCGCTCCAGCCACCAAAGAACGTTGGTCTATCCACAGAAAGGCTCCGTCTTTCTCAGAGCAGTCTACAACAGCCGAAATTCTTGAAACAGGTATTAAGGTTATTGATCTTCTTTGCCCCTATTCGAAGGGTGGTAAGATTGGTTTGTTCGGTGGTGCTGGCGTTGGAAAGACCGTTTTGATCCAAGAGCTTATAAGAAACATTGCTACAGAGCATGGCGGTTTCTCCGTTTTCTCCGGCGTTGGTGAGCGTACCCGTGAAGGTAAAGACCTTTATATGGATATGTCCGACTCCGGCGTTATCGCAAAATCGGCGCTTGTTTTCGGTCAGATGAACGAGCCTCCCGGTGCAAGAATGAGAATTGCACTTTCAGGCCTTACAATGGCTGAATACTTCCGTGATGTCGGCGGACAAGACGTGCTTTTGTTCATTGATAATATATTCCGTTTCGTTCAAGCTGGTTCTGAGGTTTCCGCTTTGCTTGGACGTATGCCATCTGCGGTTGGTTACCAACCTACACTTGCAACGGAATTGGGCGCTTTACAAGAGCGTATCACATCTACAAAGCAAGGTTCTATAACCTCCGTTCAGGCTATCTATGTGCCTGCGGATGACTTGACTGACCCTGCTCCCGCAACAACCTTCTCTCACCTTGACGCAAAGACCGTTCTTTCGCGTTCATTGGTTGAGCTTGGAATCTATCCTGCGGTTGACCCTCTTGAGTCCAACTCTCGTATCCTTGATGCGAATATCCTTGGTCAAGAGCATTACCAAGTTGCAAGAGGTGTTCAAAGTATTCTTCAACGTTATAAAGAGCTTCAAGATATTATCGCAATCTTGGGTATGGATGAATTGTCTGAAAATGACAAGCTTATCGTAGGTCGTGCAAGAAAAATTCAACGTTTCCTTTCACAACCATTCTTCGTTGCAGAAAAGTTTACTTCTATCGAAGGACGTTACGTGCCTGTTGCGGAAACAGTACGCGGCTTTAAGGAAATCCTTGACGGTAAGCATGACGATGTACCTGA
The DNA here is from genome assembly GCA_964412725.1 of uncultured Eubacteriales bacterium. Taxonomy (GTDB): domain Bacteria; phylum Bacillota; class Clostridia; order Lachnospirales; family CAYPQA01; genus CAYPQA01. Next base: position 27,589 of record CAYPQA010000004.1, on the reverse strand, counting down.
AGGTCACTTCCTCAGCGCAGGTACTATAGATGACGTTATCAAGCGTCACCGGGGGTGATATAATTGGCAAAAATCCGCTTGCGTGTAGTATCCCCCACGCGCAATATGTTTGATAAGGAAGTGGATATGATTATTATGCGTGCGACCGAGGGCGACCTTGGCGTTATGGCTGGTCACATCCCACTTACAACAACTCTTTCTATCGGCGTTTTAAAGATTTATGACGACGATGCCGAGGAAAATAAAAAGCAGTTGCAAATGGCTGTTTTGGGCGGCTTTGCCGAAATCAAACCCGACTGCGTAACTGTTTTATCCGATGCTGCCGAATGGCCCAACGAGATAGACGTGTCCAGAGCACAGGCTGCTAAGGAACGCGCCGAGCGCCGTATAACTGAAAACAGCGGTGAATTGGACGTTCAACGTGCATCTCTTGCGCTTAGGCGCGCATTGGTCAGAATTGAAGTTAGTTCATATCCTCTTATTAGAGGTGGAAAATAATAGCACGAGCTGTTGCAAGCCAATATTGTTGGATGCAACAGCTCGTTTTTTAAAATTGTGTATATTTTTGAGTAGTAGGGGGGTAAATCGTGTTGAATACAAAAAGATATTTGGGTATTGTAGTAACTTGCCTTTTGTTTATGTTGATTTTTGCAGGCTTTAAAATTGACGATAAATATACGAATGAGTTAAGTTCGGAGGTTTATTCCTTAATGTTGGGGGAGGTTTTTGAATTGGAGCTTGATGCTGTCTTTGAAAAGTATTACAAGAAGAGGCAAGAGCAAGTTTATCTGCCTGTTGATAAACAGGTAAGTATATTAAATAGCCTTGGGATTACGGAATTAACGTTCGAAAGAGCAAATCAACATATGGCTGAGGTTAAGGAGTTTTATGAATCTCTCACTCCGAAGATTGAAAATGAAGTGGAACTGGATTATATAGATTTTTTATCCTCAATTGGAGTAGGTTACTATGATTATGATGCAAACAACTGGACTCCTACTTCAAAACAGGTCTATTCTTTTGATATGGAAATTTTTGATATTAGTTCAATGTACACTAACTTTATGAAAGGTGTCATTGCAATAAGTGACGGGGAGTTTGAAATTACGGCTCTAGATGAATATATGGATGAAGCTGACTTTGTTGATGATGACACTGGCTTTCTGACACTCTTATTTAAATACAATGAAAACTCATATACTTTCAAGGGCAGATTTCATCATGACTGGATTGACTTAAGCATTATTGATTTTATGAATGATGTTTTCGAGAAAGAAAACAATCCCAAGCGACTTTTATTTACATTAGACCATGGTCAAGGGTGTATTATATTTTACAATACAATCGAATGGGCAAAGCAGTTTGCAGAAAAGACCTTGTATCCTTTACAAATAAGCACTGAATTTGATACCTATGTGGAGTAAATAGGCAGATAGCTCACAGCGCAGGCTGCTAAGGAACGCTCCGAGCGCCGTATAACTGAAAACAGCGGTGAATTGGACGTTCAGTGTGCATCTCTTGCTCTTAGGCGCTCATTGGTCAGAATTGAAGTTAGTTCATATCCTCTTATTAGATGAAGTTGACAGTATTCGACTAGGTTCGACAATAGGAAAGAGTGGATTGTTTTTAAAATAAATATTCAGATTTAAAATTATATTTTAAAATGTACTTAATTTTTGATATTAGTTTTTTGTAATAATTACTCTATGTTATTGGAAAGTAATTCAAATTATGGTATAATTATTAAAAAGCAAAATTCGTGTTTTAGCAATAATGAGCAGTTAGAATTATTATGGTTAAGCCAATAAATTTTATACGAGGTGCGAAAAATGAGTGGCGAAAAAATTAGGAACTCCAAAGATATATGGACTATATTAGCGGTATTAACAATTATATTAATTATTTCGTTTCCTATTATTCTTAAGGTTAATTTTGTGCAGAATGTGTTTAGTTGGTATCTTAATGGACTAAAAACAATTGAATACAGAGTAGCATATATTAATTTTATTGCGGTCATCTTTGGAACATTTTTAGCAGTTAATGGAGCACTGGCGACTCAACGTTATTTGGATAGTAAAAAGAAAACTCAGAAAATAATAAAAAACGCACAGATTATTTATTTTGATTTCACCTTAACATTTGAAGATTTGATAATTGCATATATTGAAAAAACAGATAAAGATTCAACTATGCAAAGAGATTTATATCTATATGATAATTGGATTGACATTACATCTGATTTACCATGTTGTAGAGAAGGGCTAGAAAAAATATTTATTTTGTATGGCGAATTACACACTTTAAAAAATGATTTACATAATGGCGTTAAATGGAATTATGATGTAAAATACACTGTCTATCCGCAAGGCACAAAAAGAACTGAAATCCTATACAAAAAATATTTTCTTGAGAGCTTTTTTTCATCTGATAATATTAATAGTTTGAAAGAAACAGGCTACTCTTCTAAAGAAGTAATGGAGTTGTTTTTAAAAGAGGAGTATAAAAATTTGATAAGTTATCTTAATGCACCACTCGAAAGTAAAAGATATATCTGATTTTTTATTTCTTATGTTGTTCAAGATGGACAACCGATTACGTTGATAATGCGAAATAGCAATGATTGGAAGTTGGGAATAGAACAAAAATATTAATATGTCGAGGAATAATTATATGAAAGCAGGAAAGTGTTTTGAAAATTTAACGCATCAAGTGGTTTCTGCCATATCTAATAACAAGAAATATAAAACTATAAAATTGCTTACCGGTGACAAAAATAGATTAAGTGGAAATAGCGGTTGTAAGCATCAAATAGATATCTATTGGGAACATATTAGAAACGAAAAAATCATAAAAGTAATCATTGAGTGTAAGGATTATGGAAAACCAGTTAGCATTGGCAGGGTGCGTGATTTTTTCGGTGTTCGGCATGATATTGGCGATGTTGAGGCATGGATAGTATCTTCACATGGATTTCAAAAAGGCACAGAACTTTTTGCAAAATATTATGGAATTCAACTCAAAACATTAAAATGGTTTGAAAATCTACAATTTGAATCTAATGTTCCTGAGCCTTGTTTAATCATTAAAGGTTTTTGTATCAATAATAAGAAATATGAAGTTAGTGCTGTTTCTGACTTTGTAATGCAAAGTAAGTTTTCAAGTAGTGATGGTCAATATATTGATATTGAGTTCATGCAATTCATTTCATTTTTAAAATCGGAAAACAATTTTGATACCAAAAGTGAAAGCAAAAGCATTAAGCTATCTCCAAAATGGAAGTTTGTTAATAAAGGTAATATTGTAGAGTTTGCAAAAATAACTGTGAATTACAAATTTATTTTTAATTCAGCTGCAAAAATCACTTTGTCAGAACCGGGTGCAAAACTAACTCACTTAGATGATGATAACCATTATACAGACGAATATTTTTTAACAAAGAAAGAATAAGACAAAGGATGGTATTGTTAAATAAATTGTTTTTGTCAAATGCAAGAAAAGAAGGCTATAATATTGCTCAACTTTTTATCTCAGCGTCTACCCATTATGTTTATAATATGTTATTGAAAACACTCTCGAGTATTTATTTTTCAAGAGTGTTTTTGTTTCACCAACAAAAAATAGATATTTTTTAGTTTTTTCTTGACACGAGCTGAGGTGGAAAATAATAAAATATGTTAAAGAATAAAAGGTCTTTATGTATATTAGCAATTTGCTTTTTTATTGGCATGTTTTGTGTGGGTTTCAAAATTAACAATAAAGATATTAACATAATTTCCGTTCATTCAGATCGTGAGATTATGATAGATAATTTACAGGATCTAGAATTAAATAGTGACCTCGTTATTAGAGCAAAAGTATTGGATGGTTCTTTTAATGAGATTTACAGAACGCCTTCAAATTTAATTAATTATGGAATTACTTATACCGATTTGGAGATAACATCTGTAATATTTGGTGATGCTGATATTGGTGATATTATAAAAATAACTGAGGAATATTTTTACGTTGATAAACTTACAGTAAGAAATGTATTTTGTATGCAGAACTATGCACCTTCAACAGTAAATCAAGAATACATATTCTTTCTAAAAAAGTATACTAGCGATAAACCTAAATTTGAAGATATGTATTTTCCAATAGGAGTAGAAAAAGGGAGATATCCGATTTTAAATAGTCAAAATAATCTATTCAAAAGTACGCGCTCTTTTGTAGATATTAATGAATTTACAAACCAAGAACTAAATTTAGGCAATGGTGATTCAACAGAATACCGTATAATATTCAATGAAGTTGTAAGGAAATATTATTAACACAAAAAAAGAGCTATAGTTTGCCTACTATAGCTCCTTTTTTGTGCCTGATTTCAGATAACCGAAAATTTTACACCTAAAACGAAATTCATAATATTGAATTTAAACAAGAAAACAATATAATTTATTTAAAGTTTGTTACTAATAACTAAAGGAGTGGTGCAGTATGAAACCATTGATGGACAAAATTATCCGACAAAGAAGCTTATTGCTTATGCTTTTGCCAGGAATTTTGTTTATGATTATCTTCAATTACATACCTATGTACGGGGTTACGATTGCTTTTCGTGACTACAAGATTACAAGGCCTGTAAATTCTGCCGAATGGATTGGATTTGCTAACTTTATTGAATTCTTTGGCGATAAGAATTTTTGGGCAACTATGCAAAACACGCTTGGTATCAGTATCCTCAAGCTACTTATCTGTTTCCCTTTGCCCATTCTGTTTGCTATTTTGCTTAACGAGCTTACAATGCCAATCTTCAAAAAGAGTGTGCAAACCATAAGCTACCTGCCGCACTTTCTTTCTTGGGTTGTTCTTGGCGGTATACTAACGACTTGGCTTGGCGACGGTGGAATGATTAATGAAGTTCTTATCAAGATGGGGATTATCAAGGAATCTATAACCTTCCTTGCCGAACCAAAATATTTCTGGGGTATTACTGTTGTCTCGGATTTGTGGAAGGAACTCGGTTGGTCGGCAATTATTTACTTAGCCGCTATTGCGGGCATTTCGCAAGATATGTACGAGGCTGCGACGGTGGACGGCGCAAATAAAATTCAAAAGATTTGGAACATAACCCTTCCTTCCATAGCCGGTACAATCTGCATACTTCTTGTTTTAGCCGTTGCCGGAATGTTGAATTCAAATTTTGACCAGATATTTGTACTTAAAAACACCCTGAACCAACCACGTTCAGAGGTTATAGACACCTATGTTTTCCAAATGGGTATTCGTTCTTCAAGACATGCCTATGCCACAGCGATTGGCTTGTTTAAATCAGTTATTGCAACAATTCTTCTTCTTATTGCAAATGAGGCCACTAAGCGTTTGCAAGGCTCGTCATTATTCTAAGGAGGTGCAGTGTAGATGAATTTTAAAATGAACCGTAAAACACACGGCGAGATGGTATTTAACGCTATAAACACAGTTATTATGATTGTCATATGCTTTTTAACGCTGTATCCTGTTTGGTATATACTTGTTCATTCGTTCAATGAAGGTAAGGATTCTTTGCTTGGAGGTGTGTTTTGGTGGCCACGTTCATTCACACTTGAGAACTATAAGGCTGTTTTCAAAAATGCGGAGATCGTCGACGCTTTTACAATAACTGTTTTACGTACGGTTGTTGCAACGATTTCAAGTGTGTTCGTGACAGCTATGGTAGCCTATTCGCTTTCAAAAAAGGACTTGGTTGGTCGAAAAATCTGGCTTGGAATGGGTACGGTTACTATGTTTTTCGGCGGCGGCCTTATCCCTTACTTCCTTTTGCTTAAAGACTTAAAACTTCTTGATACATTTTGGGTTTACATCATACCCGCTCTTTTCAGTTTCTTTAATGCAATAATCTTTATGAATTTCTTTAAAGAGATTCCGCCAGCCCTCGAAGAATCCGCAAAGCTGGATGGTGCAGGAGATTTTACAATTTTCATCCGCATTATACTTCCGCTTTCAAAAGCTGTTTTGGCAACAATTGCGTTGTTTAACGGCGTTTACCATTGGAACGATTATTTTGCAGGCGTTATCTTTGTTACAAAGCCAGGTCTGCAACCCATACAAACTTTTCTATACAGGATTGTTGCGGCAGCAGGTTCAAACCAAATGATTTCAGCTATGCCATCTTCAATTTCTGGCAACCAGATTACATCTTCATCCATACGTCTTGCCACTATGGTTGTTACAACAGCTCCCATTATTTGTGTTTACCCGTTCTTACAAAAATATTTTGTAAAGGGCATTATGATAGGCTCTGTTAAGGAGTAGTGTTTTGTTGAAAAGCAGCAAAACTAAAAATTTAAAAAGGAGGATTTTTTATGAAAATGATTAAAAGAATTATGTCAGGCGTGGCTCTGACGGCAACGTTGTTAAGCTCTGTGGCATGTGGTAATACGGGTACAGGAAACGAGGGTACACCTGCAACAACATCAAAGGACAAGGTTAAGCTTCAATGGTACATTAACTTCTCTTGGTTCCCCACAAAATGGGGCGAGGATCCGGTTTCTCAAAAAATAACTGAATTAACCGGCGTTGACATAGAGTACATTGTACCCGCCGGAAACGAGGCAGAAAAGCTCTCAACAATGATTGCTTCCGACACCCTACCGGATTTATTAACTTTGGGCTGGTGGGAAGGCTTGTTTAATGATATGATATCAGGTGATATGCTTCAACCTCTCAATAAGCTTGCCGAAACTTATAAAAGCGACTTTACCAAGGTGGCTGTGCCTGAAAGATTAAACTGGTACACTAGGGATGACGGGAATGTTTATGGATATCCGAATGCATCTTTCAGCCCAAGCGACTATAAAAATATGAAGACCATTGAAAGTAATCAAACCTTCTTGGTAAGAAAAGATATCTATGAAGCTATAGGTTCACCGAATATGAGTACACCAGAAGGTTTCTTGGATGCACTTTCTAAGGCAAAAGAAAAGTTCCCTACTGTAGATGGTCAGGCTTTAATACCATTCGGTCTACATGAATTTACAGACCAAGGCAATTTTTCTCTCGAAACTTTCCTTATGAATTACCTTGCAATACCGTTTGAAAAGGACGGCAAGATTTACGACAGGTTCACAGATCCAGAATATATAGCTTGGCTTAAAACTTTAAGAAAAGCTAACGAGATGGGTTTAATTGCAAAGGATATCTTTGTTGACAAGCGCGCACAAATGGAAGAAAAGATTGCACAAAAACGTTACTTTGCAATGCTTTACCAATGGACGGACTGTCAAGCACAATTAAAGACTTTGTACACAGCCGACCCCAACCAAACTTATATAGCTGTTGATGGTCCGAAAAATTCTAAGCAAGACCCGCACACCATAAACGGCCCTGGTATTGCAGGTTGGACACTTACGTCAATTTCAAAGAAGAGCAAATATCCTGATAAAGCCCTTGAGTTAATGACATTTATGATGGGCGAAGAAGGTCAAAAGTTGATCTGGGCCGGAATAGAAGGCCAAACTTATGATGTGGTAAACGATAAGATTGTTTTCAAGCCCGAAGTATTGGACTTGGTGAACAAAGACCGTGCCGCATATGATAAAAAATACGGCGGTTCTACAACGCACTGGATGCTTATGGACAATGCATTTGCAAATGCAAAGGGATATACGACCCCAGATGAAGAACCGGGTCTTTCCATTAAGAAGTGGACAACAAGCTATGCTCAAAACAATTCCGCATATGAGTATCTGCCATTCGTAGCTGAAACACCTGAAGCTAAGGCTGGTTTGAAGATTGATGCCGAAAAAGGTAAGGTTATACCTCAATTAATTTTGGCTAAATCGGATGAAGAATTTGATAAGATGTATAGCGATTTCCTTAAATTTAGGCAAGAAAACGGCATTGACTTAATACTTGCTGAGCAACAAAAGCAGATGGATGCCAACAAAAAGAGGTTGAATAAATAATATGATTTGTATTTGGGAGAAAATAATAAAGCAATGGCAGAGATACTCTCTGAATAAGAAGATGATAATATGTATTTGCATTATTTTGAGTGTACCTATTTTCACATTGTCTATGATTATTTTTAACCAAATGACAAATTTTGAAACGGAACGCCTTTCAATAAATTCGACGGAGACTGCAAAACGCATAGAATACTTTTCGGCTAAGAATGCAGAGGTTGCGGGGGTTATAATAAAGATAATCCAACACGATAAACGTATAGCCGAGTATATTATTTCAGACACCCCCGCAACCACCGAACAACTTATAGAATTTAAAAACACATACATCAGGAATCTTGAAAGCATTATTATTTCAAACCCAAATGTAAGGAACGTACGTATATATAGCAACGGCCATATTATTTCTGAAATATGGCCGGTTTTGCTGTCCACAAGTAGAATTGAAAATTATGACTGGTATAAAAATATAAACTCATTGAACACGCAGATGCGCATTGATTACAGCGAGAGGCTGTCACGCTATTCAGAAAGCCTTTCAGGCGATAAGTTAATTTCTTATTATAGTGTTCTTAATTCTGGTCTTGAAGATGAAAACAGAGCTATTGTTGAGGTTTCATTCTTTATGTCCGATTTCTTCGGAGATATGAACAGCGTTTCGGAAAACGATATTTCTTTCTTTGTAAGCGGAAACCAGATATATTTCAGCACAACGGATACTAACTTAAACAAATGGCGTGACATATGTGAAGAGGCTGTAAAAAATATTGAAACCAACAGCAAAGAATCTACAGGTGTAAATTTTTTTAAATATCAAGGTAATCTTTATCTTGCAAGCGTTGTGCGGAGCGATAAGCTGGATGGATATGTTGTAAACTTGGTTTCTGTAAGCAGCAGCCAGAGGCGTTTAAGACAGAGCCAATTTATGCTTATAACACTTATCTTTATATTAATCATTGTGCTTCTGGTTGTGTTTAATCGTATTGCGACATTGTTACTTCGCAAGATATATGATACAATAAATGCGATAAAGACCCTTGAAAGAGGCGGCTGGGGTGTACAAATCGAAAGCACATCCGAGGACGAGATAGGTAATCTTCAACGCTACTTTAACAGAATGACCCTTAAAATAGAGGAGCTTATGGAACAAAACATAAAACGTTCGATACTTGAAAAAGATGCTCAAATAAAGGCATTGCAAAACCAAATTAATTCACATTTTCTTTATAATGTATTGAGTAACATAGGTATGATGGCAGAGATTGACGGAAATTTCCTAATATCAGACACTGTGACAGCTTTGGCGCGTCTATTGAGATATTCTATGAATTGGCAAAACCAAATGGTTTCAATTGAAAACGAGATTGATTATGTAAGGGACTATCTAACTCTTTTCAATATGCGATACGACAACCATATTAATTTTTCAAACAAAATCCCACCTGAAATTATGAAGCTTGATATACCAAAAATGACCATACAACCTATAGTTGAAAATGCTGTGAAGCATGGACTTAAGGGCGATATAGAAAACTCAACGATTTATATTAAAGCTATTGAGGAAAACGATTTTATAAGCCTTGAAATAACCGATAACGGCATAGGCATAGATGATGAAACGCTTTTTATCTTAAATGAAAAAATAAAAGGCAGATATCCGGCCGAAAACGGTCAGGCAAGCGGTATCGGCCTGCGTAATGTAGAGGAACGTCTTAAGCTATATTTTGGAGATGAATCCGGACTTCATGTGTTTGGTCAAAAGGATTGCTATACTAAGGTAGTTATCCGCTTACCTAAAAGGAGTGAACGCAATGGAAAGGATACTCATAGTTGAGGATGAGAGATTCATAAGGCAGGGCTTGAAGGTTATTATACAACGAAGCGGCTATTGTACAGGTGAGATCATCGAATGCAAGGACGGCCTTGAAGCCTTAGATGCCGTTCAAAAGCATTCCTTTGACCTTGTTATAACCGATATTAAGATGGAAAAAATGGACGGCTTGCAGTTTATAAAATGCCTTAAAGAGTTGAATATAAAGTTACATATAGTCGTTATAAGCGGATATGATGAGTTTGAATATGCAGTTGAGGCTATGCGTAACGGTGCAAGTGATTATTTGCTAAAGCCAGTTGAACGAGAAGTGTTATGCAAGCTACTCTGCAAGGTTGATGAGGAAATTAACGGCGAAAGAACGTCAAATGTTGAAATCAAAGATCAATCATTTAGTTACGCCGACAAAAAGGATAAGATAGAAAGCGCTGTGAATTACATTAATAAGAATTATAAAGCCGATATAAATATGGCCTTTGTCTCAAACAGGGTTTCGATGAACTATACATATTTTTCGGAATCATTTAGCGAAATTATGGGCATGGGTTTTGCAGATTACGTAAAGCTTGTACGCGTTAATGCCGCAAAAAAACTCCTTGAGACCACGGACATGCGCATAGCGGATATATCCATTGAAACAGGCTTCAAAGAAGACAAGCATTTTATTAAAACTTTTAAGGCTATAGCCGGTATAACTCCGGGTCAGTATAGATCAAAAATTACATAATAGGAGGTTAATAATGAAAACGCGCTATACATTTAAGGATGAAACATGTATAATCGAAAATTTTGACCAGCAGGCCGCATTTTCTAGCTTTTTACCGGGTCTTGCAGGCATTAAGGGTTGTCCGATGTGGGCATATTACGTCAATAGGGGGCAGGGCATTTGTAGCTTTGGTGTTCATGATAAGGCTAATGCAATGATGGAATTTAACCCTGCAAACCTTGGATATAGACGTATCTCGCAGGATGGTTTTCGCACCTTTGTTAAAATTAATGGTGCTGTGCATGAATTTTTTACGCCAACAGACGATGCTCCTGAGCGGGTAATGATTATAAATATGAATAGCCTTGAACTTGAGGAAAAGAATGAGCGACTAGGCATTTGTATTAATGTGAAATACTTTATTCTTCCGAATGAGGATTTTCCAGCTTTGGTAAGGCGTGTTCACGTTACAAATATAAGCCAGCAAGAGATGACTTTGGAACTTCTTGATGGCATTGGACAGATTATACCCTATGGTATCCAAAATAGCGGATTTAAAGAGATGTCAAACCTTAATAAAAGCTGGGCGGAAATCACTTGGCATGAAAATCTTCCTTTGTTCCATACACGTTCAATTCCAGGCGATGAGGCAGAGGTTGAGGAGAGTATCTCGTCATATTTTGCGATTTCAACAGATGGAGACGGTTCTTTGTTACGACCAATAACGGATACTCGTGTATTGTTCGGGGAGGACGAAACGCAAGCATTCCCTTGGAATTTTAAAACGAAGACAATTGCGGAATTAAAGGCTGCGCCTGAATACACAATAAACCGTTATCCATGTGTCTTTACACCTATAGAAAAAACTCTTGAAGTGGGGCAGGGTTTCTGCCTTACAACATATTTCGGATATGCGTCTGCGCCCGAGGTTATAACCAACGGATATGAGCGTTTGTTACAAGCATCATATATAGACAAAGCTGAGGAAACCTCTGACAGACTCACGAAGGAATTGACTAATGCAATTTCAACCTCAACGTCATCAAACGCGTTGAACGGCTACTTCCGTCAAAGTTTCCTTGACAATGTTCTGCGCGGCGGCTATCCGGTTATAATGGGCAAGCAAAATAAAAAGACCGTTCATCTCTATGTGCGTAAGCATGGAGACCCTGAGCGCGATTATAATTTCTTTTCGCTTTCAGCCGAACCATATTCTCAAGGCAACGGAAATTTCAGAGACGTAAATCAAAACCGTAGAAATGATGTATTCTTCGTTCCTGAAGCCGGCGAGTTTAATGTCTGTACGTTTATGAGCTTAATCGGAGCAGACGGTTACAATCCGCTAGAGGTTAAGGGCATACGTTTTAAGAATGACGAAGGCAAGCCTTTCACTGTGGGCGAGTTATATTTATCGCTCAAAAAACAAGGCCTAGACCCTGATGCAAACATTGATGAAATGCTTGACAAGGCATCTGAATGCTTTGAGGCCGAGTATAGAGAAGGTTATTGGAGTGACCATTTCACCTACAATCTTGACCTTATTGAAACATATTCAAAGATTTTCCCAGATAAAATGCACGAACTTTTGTTTAATGATAGAAAGTGCCGTTATTTCCGCTGTCCCGTTGAGGTACTCTCGCGTTCTGAGCGTTACGGCTTTGTGAATGGTAAGCTTAGACAACGTTTCAGCTTAAAAAAGATAGCAACACCTGAGCATAACTGGCTTACGGATGTTTCCGGAAACGATGCAACTATTTCTATATTCGGAAAGCTTATGCTTTTGACCGCTTTGAAATATTCCTCACTTGACCCATATGGCTGCGGAGTTGAGATGGACGGCGGTAAGCCCGGCTGGAACGATGCGATGAATGGTGTACCGTTCCTGTTCGGTAGCGGTATGAGTGAAACTTTTGAATTAAAGCGCATAATTTGCTTTTTGCTTGAACAAAAGTTATACGGAAAGGTACGTCTGCCTATTGAGCTTTATAATCTCATCAAAAGGCTTGATGCGGTTTCTGAGATTGAGAACAGGTTTGAATTCTGGCAAAAGCGCAATGATGAACGTGAGGCTTACAGAGAGCAATTGTACAAAAATGCGAGTTTGTCTGGTGAGTTTGCGCAGATGGATGAAAGTGAAATTAGTCGTATTCTGACACGTTTCCTTAAACGAATTGATGATGGTATAACTTATGCATTGAATTTAGGCGGTGGCATCGTTCCTACATTTTTGGTTTTTGAAGCTGCAGAAATAGTTGACAACATGCCAAAGGCTTTCAGTTGCCGTGCGTTACCGCTGTTTCTTGAAGGGCCTGTGCGTATGATGAAAACGGTTGACAAGCAAACGGCTTCTGAGATTCACAAGCTTGTCACACAAAGTGCTTGTTATGACGAAAAGCTTAAGATGTATAAGACATCCGAGCCTTTAGACGGTGAGGGTTATGAAATCGGACGTATCCGCGCATTTACTGCGGGCTGGCTTGAACGTGAAAGCGTCTTTTTGCATATGAGCTATAAATATATTTACGGGCTTATCCGTGCAGGCTTGTATGACGAGTTTTATGAAGCCGCCGAAACTGGGTTTGTTCCGTTTATGGATCCGGAGGTTTACGGTCGTTCGACACTTGAAAACTCTTCATTTATTGCTTCATCCTCTAACCCCGACCCAACAGTACATGGGCGCGGGTATGTTTCAAGGCTTTCCGGCAGTACGTCGGAGGTTTTGTCTATGTGGATTGAGATGTTTATTGGTAAGAAGTGCTTTTGGATGGACGCAGAAACGCTTTGCTTAACGTTTGAACCAAAGCTTAAGGGTGAATTGTTCAAGCAGGACGGTACTATATCATTCATGTTTTTGGGCAAGATACCTGTTGTTTATCTTAATCCCGAGCGTAAAAACACCTATGGTGAGAATGGGCTAAAGCCTCATACAATTATTATAAAAGATGAGAATGGGGCGCATACAATTCAAGGAGACACTATAAGAGGTGAATTTGCGCATAAAATACGCAACTGTGAAGGTATAATTGGAATTGAAATTCATCTATAAATATGGAGGAAGTGTCTTATGAATAAGAAATTTCCACAGGATTTTGTCTGGGGAGTGGCTACGGCATCTTACCAAATAGAAGGTGCATACAACGAGGACGGCAGAGCGCTTTCAATTTGGGATGCATTTTGTGAGCAGGACGGTAAGGTTTTGAAAGGTCACAACGGAAACGTGGCTTGCGACCATTATCATAGGTACAAGGAAGATGTACGCATAATGAAGGAACTCGGCATAAAAGCATACAGATTCTCTATAGCTTGGCCTCGCATTATGCCGAACGGTACTGGTTTTGTAAATCCGCAGGGGATAGAATTTTACAATAATCTTATTGATGAACTTATTTCAAACGGTATAGAGCCGTTTGTAACCCTTTACCATTGGGATTTACCGCTTGCGCTTTACGACAAGGGTGGTTGGCTTAATCCAGACAGCCCCGAATGGTTTAAGGAGTACGCACGCGTTATCGCGGACAATTTTTCCGATCGCGTAAAATATTTTATAACGTTCAATGAACCGCAATGTTTTATTGGTTTAGGTTATGTAACAGGTCTTCATGCACCGGGTTTAAAGCTTTCGTTGCGTGATACTGTGCTTATGTCACATCATGTCTTAAAGGGGCATGGCTTAGCCGTTAAGACGTTGCGTGAATTTGGCAAACAGCCTCTTAAAATCGGCTATGCACCTACGGCCGATTATGCTTATCCGTCAGATGAAAACAACCCTTCTGACATTGAAGCTGCCAAAAAGCTCACCTTCGAGGTCAAAAATGGGGATAATTGGGCTTGGAACGTTAGCTGGTGGAGCGATCCCGTGTTTTTTGGTGAGTATCCGAAGGATGGATTAGCATTTTGTGAAAAGTTTCTTCCTGAAGGTTGGCGTGAGGATTTAAAGATTATTAATCAGCCCTTGGATTTCTTGGGACAGAATTTATACACAGGATACGAAGTCAAAGCCTCGCCGGATGGCACACCTGAAATCGTTTCGCGATACGACGGCCATCCGCGCACTGCGATTGGATGGCCTATTGAACCCAAGGCGCTGAAATGGTGTGTGAAATTTTTATACGAAAGATATAAGTTACCCATATATATTACCGAGAACGGCCTATCATGTGCAGATGTTGTTTCCGTTGACGGAAATGTTCACGATCCTAATCGTATAGACTTCCTTCAAAGGTATCTATTTGCGTTATATGAAGCCATGGCCGAAGGTGCCGAGGTTTTAGGCTATTTCCAGTGGTCTATTATGGACAATTTTGAATGGGCATTTGGTTACACAGAACGTTTTGGCATAGTCTATATAGATTATACCACTCAGCAAAGAATCATTAAAGACAGCGCATACTGGTACAAAAATCTTATAGAAACAGGTTGCTTGGAATAATAAAAACCCCGCGGAATTGACGCATTTGCTGTCAACTCTGCGGGGTTTTTTTATTTAGTCACGTTTCATTGCCTAACTTTTTAAGAAGGTAAATAAATCCATTGTTTCGTCTTTGCTATATGTTCCAAAAATATATGTTTTTTTGGCTGTCTTTAACACAATAAACGGAGGGCTTTTTGGATTAAGAAGAAGGCTACAGGTTCCTAATTTAGAAACATTATACTTGCCTTTTAACATATTACTGAATGAAGAGCCTGCAACCCTGCTTAACGGAGGTAATTTTTCTATAAGCTCAACTGACTCAATATCAGATAGGTCAAGCTCATAAGCTTTGCCTGTATGATAACCTGCTATCTTTGTATCTGAAACTTGTATTTTTATAGGTGTAAATTCTTCTGCAACAACCCAAATGCCCAAGAATGGAGCGGAGAGTATGCATAAAAGTGAAAATCCCATCAAAATCTTTCCTGGAGTTTTTGCGAGATTTATAGTTGTGCCTAAGCCTACACGCTGGTTAACCATTAGGTGCTTATCGTTGGGGTTATAATAAAAGACACCATTTATCCAATTTTCGTCGTCATCAGAATATGGTGTTTTTGTTTCTTGAGACAGCTTGTGCTGCAAGTTCCTTGTCGAAAGCTCTGCACGCATCATAACAAAAAGTAATGCCGTTGAATATAGCGCAGTTACAACAAGAATGCCCAATACATTTGTTATAAAAAACCAAAAGAATATTGTAAAGGCAGATGTGAGCCAGGCAAACCACAGCCAAAATTGACCCCAATAATATCTGCGCATCTGTGTGAGTTCTAAGTTGTTTTGAGCATTATCGTCTATAACCTCGGACTTTCCTCGGTAAACAGTGCGATAAATTGGATATATAACAGCGACAATAACCGCAAACGTCGAATATGTGATCAAAAGCATGGCTGTTTCTGGCTTGTGCATATTAACAACCAACGTGTGCACAACCGGTATAAGGCTTATTGCCACAGCCGGAAGAAACCTCCAAACGCTGAGCATTTTCTTAGGCTCTGCGGCAACTTCTATATCAACAATGGTCTTACCTGCGAAAGCAGAGGTCCAATTATTTGCATTCTTTAGAGCCTTGACCTTTTTGTGATAGATTACAAAAAATGTTGGCGGGACAATTATTGCCAATGTCATCCAGAACATGTAATATGCAAATATAATCGATTGGTATTTGATAAAAAACACAGGTATAATTGAGGCGGACATAGCAAGCGTTGTCATATTCAAGCGTTGTTTAAACGCATTTATCAAGGATATAACTTCCTCGTCTTGACTTGCCGTATGAGGCAGGGTTACGCCAAGTATAATATTTTTCTTTGAAACCACCTCGTTCTTTAAAACAAAAGTCGTTATAAGCACAATCGGATAAAAACACACAAACAAAATTATATTCAATGCAACATTCATTTCAAATCCCCCATTTCTTCGCATATCCTTTCACAAAGCTTTAGTATTTCTGCTTTAGTCATTCCGTTTAGCCTAGCCTCTGAAACAATCAACGCAAACTCATTATAAATATTTTCCAAAGAAACCTTATTGCTTGGCAGCTGCGTATTTACCATAGCACCGTTCCTTCTGTCCGTTAAAACATATCCCTCCTGCTTCAATAATTGATAGGCTTTGTTTGCTGTCATCATATTAACCCCCAATTCATCGGCTAAGTTGCGGATGGTTGGGAGTTTTTGACCTAAAGCAAGCTTTCCGTTTGCAATACCTTGTACAATTTGGTTGCGTATCTGCAAATAGATGGGAACTTCGCTTGAAAAGTCTATTTCTAGGATCATCTATATGCCTCCTTTGCATTATATATTATAATTCAAATAGGTCAATGCGTCAATTGTTTAAAATAAAAAGAGCCGTTGGCAATTTAATTGCCAGCGACCCCATTGATATGTCATACCATTATTTACTTTTCTTCTCGAATATCATTGTGACCATAAACATTTGTATTGCAATCGTAAACAGAAAAACAAGCCATGAATACTGCCAGCCAATAATCAATCCGAGCGTGGCAAAAAGAGCAATTGCAAAGATCCAAAGGCCACCACTTGCAACCCCGAATTTAGCGGCCTTCATAGGGTCTGCTTGAATGTTTTCGCTGTCAATAACTGCTTTCAACCATGGCTTTTCTCTGCGGGATTCGGTTGTAAGTAAAAATACCAATATACAAATTGCAGGGATAACAAAGGCGAGAATTATTCCCAAGCCGCTATCCACATCATTATAGTCTGTTGTAAATTGCGAGATTGCAATAAACGCACCGAAAACAGCACACCCACAAGAAATTGCATATAAAAATGCTCGTCTGAATTTCATAGGATAATGTGAGGATGTTTCTTGTGTCAAGCCGACGAGTGTGAACAATGTACAGGCTATGGCTACGAATACAGCCGACGTTAAAAATGCCTCTGAAATATCTCTTGATGAAAAAAATGTCAATATGCCAATGATAATCCCGAACAGTAAAATGCCTGTGGCTAGGGTGTATCCGAATGCGGATTTCTTGCTAATTGGCACCTTTGTATTAATGTACATCTGTCCTATGGCTTCGTTACGCTTTCTCTTACCCACATCGTCGGCAAGTGTTGTAATGTCACCAAGTTCTTCGGTTGCTTTTTCAAAGGATTTTTCTTCGTCGAGTCCGTTTGACATAAATTCTTTAACCCGTTCTTCAAGGTTTGACGTTATTTCCTCTTTAAAATCCCTTATTGTAGGACTGTCTTCATAATCCATGAATAAGCGGTCAACATATACCCTTGCTTTTATTTCTTGCATCTCTATTCCTCCAATAACTTATTAAGTATGGCTTGCGTTTTTATCCAATCAGCTTTATTTTGCCGAAAAAGCTCCTTTCCTCTATCGCTTATACGATAATACTTGCGTCGGCTACCGATAGTTTCATTTCCCCAATAAGATGTAATAAAGCCGTCGGATTCAAGCCTCTTATAGCTTGAATACAGCGTTGCCTCCTTTAGTTCATACTCACCACCAAGCTTGTCAATTATGCTCTTATGGATTTCATAGCCGTAATTGTCACCTTTTATTAAAATGCTTAACACGACCGTGTCGGTATGTCCTCTAAGCAAATCTGCCGATGTTTTTACCTCCATTTATTCACCCCTATTGATTAGTTTAATATATTGTATCAAACACTATTATGATTGTCAAACTATATTGATAAAAATATAAGTTATTTAGAAATACATCTAAATAGCGGTGAAGTATATTGAGTTTTCCCAAAGCCTTTAAAGCATTTATCAGATCCGGTTAGGCATCAAATTCTCGTCATTCTCAAATATAGAAGGATGTCTGCCGGAGATAAAATCGGCTCTTGACAACATGATTTCTTATTACAAACAATTTTAATGGTGTTACGTCTACCGAGGTTCCTCACCTTGTCGATATGCAGAATATGGCTCTGTCAAGGCAACTAAAGCCCAGTTGTGTATGAGTTAGTTATTGATAAATCAAGGATTTTGTTATAGAATATTCGAAATAAAATTGTTGCGAGATATGGATTATTTTATTTATATGCTCGCTTGTCGTTGTATACGGGATATATTTATATTTTATGAGGTGACGGTAAATTGTTTTTATATCATTATTTTGATAAATCTATAGGTTCATTTAATAATTTGTCAGACTTACCTCTTGATGAAGCAAAAGCCATTCTTAAGTCAATTAAAGAAACAAAACCTGATTCACAAAGCGCTCAAAGACATGACAAATATATTGAATATAGACGAAACTGTGAAAACATAATTCGCTCAGAATTTGTTAAAAAGGGAGGGGTTATAACAAGAATTGCACCACACTATATGGTAGTTGAACATAGCCCTTGGCTAAGTACATGGTTTGAAAACTGCGATTATATAAAAATACATATTGAAGAATTTGATACAAACACGCTTTCATTTACATATGGCGATTCAATGCCGACATTTAGTCCTGCTATAAATGACGGCAGAGAATATCGTCATAAGCTTTATACCTATAGTGAAATTCTTGGAATAATTAACAAATATGGGTTACCACAAAATTGGAACAATGACGGAAAAAACGGTCCGGAAAGGTATATAGAAGTTCATGTATGGAGTGATGAAACAATAAATAAATATAGATTGTGATCAAAATATATACTCTTAGACATTTAATTGTTTATACAATAAAAACTAAAGTTTTCAACCAAAAAATAATATAAAGGAGATTACTTATGCCCGAAATATCACGGTTTGACGGAATTGTAATCACAATGTATTTTAACGAACATAATCCACCTCGCTTTCATGCAGAATACAATGGAGTAGAGGCACAATTTGATTTACTTGAAGGAGCTTTTACAAAAGGTGCATTACCCTCAAGGCAATCGAGATTGGTGCTCGCATAGTATGAGCTCCACAAAGAAGAACTTATAGATATATGGAATTCAAAGCAATTTGCAAAAATAAAGCCACTTTCATAAAGGATGACAAATTTATGGAAAGACCCACTCTTTACCAAGTATTACCCACAGATGATTTCAAAGTCTATTTATATTATGACAATGGTGAAATAAAACTATATGATTGTTCATTTGTTCTAGATCAAGTCGGAGTCTTTGTAAAAATTAAGGATATATCTAAATTTAAGGAGTTATGTACTATTATGAACAAAACTCTTGCGTTTGATATTTCCGGACAGCGGGATCCATATGATTGCATTGATATATGCCCCGATACTATTTATCAAGATAGCGTAAAGTGTGCCAAAGATATTTTTTCTGCCTGATGTCCGTTATTTCATAGGCGGAACTATACACCAAATTAAAAAAGGCTTCTGAGCATTGAAACAATGCTCAGAAGCCTTTTTACATAGGAATTCTACTCAGTACAATCATATTACACACTACCATGATTAAATACTATATTGATTAATTTCCAACGCTTTCATAAGCGTTAAGCCCCTTACACCAAACAAAATATCCGGCAGCAAACATAATCAAAGAGGAAACCACTACTCCACCCAAGTTAAATAAAATATTCGTGTGATTCAAAAAATAAGAGGCAGGATAGAATGAGGCAAATGCGAAGGGAATTATAAAGGTGATAAATGTCTTAACTACCTGACCGTAAATTTCTGCGGGATATTTACCGAATTCGTGAACAAAATAAAAAGTTTGGAGTATATGACCGCTTCGTTTTGTCCAAAAGGCAATTGAACCGAAAATTAGCTTAATGTCACAGTATATAAGCGCACAGAATGGTATAACGACAACCATAAGCAAAATATCAATGAATGTTAAAGTTATTGAAAGTTTTATAGCGCAGTAAGATACAATCGCAACTCCCACAATAATTTCTCCAAGTGCATCAAACTGCATTTCCTCAACCAAAGCATGAATAAGAGGGTTTATTGGACGTATATAGAATTTGTCAACCTCTCCGTTTTGCACTTTAAAATATGCAAGTTTCCACAGATTGTCTGAGATAAAATGGTCTAAACCTTTTGGTATCTGCGAAAAGCCATATATAAAAAGAATTTGGTCAAAGGTATAACCGTTAAGATTCGGAATATTGCCGAACAACAACGTTATAAAAACAATTCCAAACGCTTGTGTAAGAAAAAAACTGAATGCACCGGATAGGAAATCAAAGCGATATTCCATAAGCCGGTGTAAATTTTGTTTGAAAAATATCTTATATAAACGAAAGACTCTTTTCATCTTAGCCTCCTTGAACCGTTAGGTGCTTCACTGCGCAATGCCAAATAAGCCTTGTAAGACCGTATAAAAGAATAACCCAAACAGCCTGTAGCGTCAAACCGAAAGCTATTTCTCTGCCGTTCATCTTGCCCAAGTAAATCATCGTTGGGATATAGTTCATCGAAGCGAAGGGTAGAAGCTTCAAAACGTCGCGAAAAACCTGCGGAAACAAAACAAAGGGCACAAGACTTCCTGATAAAAAGCGCACAATAGAACCCACAGCCATATTAATTCCCCAAAGGTTCTTGAAAAAAAATGCAAGATAGCCAATGGACGAATAGAAAAGGAAATTAACAAGAGCCGCAAGAATAACACTGATTGCGTAAAACAAAACGGAGTGAAGCGGAGTAATTGAGCCATGAACCTTGAAATTAAATATCTCTAATCCGACAAACACGAACACAGCAACTAACATAAAACTTAACATACCGCCCAATTCTTCAAAAAAGAAACTCAAATCTGTACGAATGGGCTTTATCAAGCGCATAGCAATACTCCCGTCCCTTATGCTCGCACCTATAGTCCAAGTTATGTTGCCGCTCATCATAAAAAATGTGATGAATGACACAAAGACGTACATAACCATTTCAGAGAAAACCATGCCGTTAATTGTGCCGTTTGGGGTGTTATTAAAGACCGCGCGCCAAACATAATACAACACAAAACAGTACATCATCTCTCCCAAGAAAAACATTATGAAATTAAAACGATACTGTAGACTGCTAAGGAATGTACACTTTGCAAACGGGAAGTATGTTTTCCAAAATCTCCTCATATGTCCTCCTTTTCACTCACATAAATCTTTCGTACAATTTCCTCTATTTCGGTGTCCTTAATCACAATGTCTGATATATCCGCGCACCCCATTGTATAGGATAAAATTTCACGTTCGGGAAGTTTTTGGGAATTATATTTCACAATGTGCTTTCCGTCGTTTATACTATGGCTCAAATCTTCTGATGGCAGTTTAAAGTGCTCGCTGAAATTCAGTTCATTATTTTGTTTTTCTACGACGAAAGAAATCTCCTTTGTTGTGCTATATCTGCGTTTTATGTCATCTGTTGTTCCGTTATAAATGATTTTACCTTTGTCTATCATAAGTATTCGTGTGGACAGTTCCTCAATATCTTTAAGGTCATGGGTTGTGAGAATGATAGTTGTGCCATATTCCTTGTTAAAATGGCGTATAATTTTTCGTATGCTGTCTTTTACAACAACATCTAAGCCGATTGTAGGTTCGTCAAGAAATAAAATTTTCGGATTATGAAGCATAGATGTTGCAAAGTCTGCTCTCATACGCTGGCCTAATGAAAGCGTTCTTACGGGGCTTTTAATGAATTCATCCAAACCCAAAACCTCAGTCAAGGTTGCCATCCTCTCCTTGAAATCGGAGTCAGAAACCTCATATATCTCTTTAAGCACGAAGAATGTCTCCTGCAAAGGCAAGTCCCACCAAAGTTGTGTACGCTGGCCAAACACAACCCCGATATCCTTCACATAGGAATTTCTCTCCTTGTGTGGTGTTTTGCCATTAACTGTACACGAGCCGCTTGTCGGGGTTATGATGCCAGTAAGCATTTTAATTGTCGTCGATTTTCCCGCACCATTTGGGCCGATAAAACCTAGAATTTCTGCCTGTGAAATATCAAAACTTACTTTGTCAACAGCTGTGAACGTCTCGTACTTCGCGTTAAATAGCGCTTTAAGGCTACCTCTGATTCCTTTCTCTTTGATGGTTTTCTTGAAGGTTTTAGTTAATTCGTTTACCTGGATCATGAACTCACTCCCTTAAGATAATTTTTAAAATATATCCCCTAAGCTTTGCTTATAACACATAATTAACTACATCTGAAATATTGTCAACAATCTTAGCAGGTACAGACTTCAGCACATCTTTGCTTTGGTGACCGTTTGCTATCAATATGCATGAAGACCCAACAGCTTTTGAGACTTCAAAATCATGAACGGTATCACCGATAAAAACCACTTCTGACGGGTTAATATTATTATCTTCAAACCATTTTTTAGCAAGCTCAATTTTGCTTGTTCCGAAATGATCGTCTATGCCCAAAATATCAATAAAATAATGGTTTATATTAAACGGCTGCATTTGTTTAAGCAAACTATTTTTCTCTGAAGCTGAGATTACGCATTGCTTAACCCCTGAACTTGATAGTTTCTCAAGTATATCTGTCGTACCGTCAAACAAATTTGCATTTACATGCCTAAGCGTGTAATTCTTTATGTAACTATGCGCCAAATCTTCAAATGTATTTTTTCCAAAATCAAAATTCAATCTTTCATAATACTTTTTAACAGGGAAACAAAATAATTCACGGTATTCATTGATTCCTGAGATGCAAGGCAGAGCTGCTTGTATTAATAATTCATTCATTGACTCTATGCATGTTTGCATATCATTAAAAAGTGTTCCGTTCCAGTCCCAAATGACATAACCAAACTTCTTTTTTGTGCGAATGGAGGGGATGCTGCCAATAATTTTCTTATAGTCAATGTCTACATACGGCAAATCGTTCACAATATCGTATTTAAGAAAGTCCAAATATTGTTGGTGAGGATTGACAGGATTGTCTTTATAGTTGTTCTGTATAAATTTATATGTTTGAGTTCTACGATATTTCATAAAGACATCAAATTTATTAATCCAGAATTCATCAATTGTGTTTGCCTGAGTGTAACCTTTCAAATACGATATTAGATAAGCTTCCGCAAATTCAATACGCTCTTTGGTATTTTTATGCGGAACCGCCATTTGTACCATATGAAAAAGAGCATTAGCTATATCACAGGCATACCAACTGAAATTACAGTCATCAAAATCAAACAATGTGATATGCCCTTTGTTTACAAAGAAGTTATAGATGTGTATGTCTTGGTGAATTATACCGTAAGAATCCTTTGATTTGGGTAAGGCATAAAGTTCATTTGTATATTTCTTTTCAAACGGTTGAACATCTTTATCTAAAATCACATTATATTCAGGCCAGAAAAACGCATTGTTATCCCAACTGAATTCGGGGTTTGGTATATTAACACAATAGTCTGCTGTGAGCCTGTGCATATTCCCCATAATCCAACCAAGATCACGGAATAAGGTTTCGTTAAACTCTGTTTTGTTATGACAATCTACGATTTTGCCCTCTGCTTTTTGGAAAAGGCACAAAATATAGCTCAGATTATCGATTGCTATGGTTTCATAAAGTTTGTTATTAATACTTTTAACAGGTTCGGCAATGTTATCTAAACTCTTTGACAGATAATCCATCCAACTTAGTTCAAACTCAACATGAGCTTTCTTTTTTTCGGTGCATTCGGATACCCTTAATATATAAGGAACATCATCCTTGATTACTTCAAAAACCAAATTAGCAGAATTCCCCAAGGTATCCTGCATTAACGGTTTAACATTATAAAGAGATTCTGCGTATTTTAATATTGTCTGATTGTTGCTAGTCATAAAGCCTCCTAATTTAACTCTTCCATTATTCTTACAAAATTGCGAATATATAGTAGATTCTTACTATCATTTCTTGCATAAAAATCCTCTAGGGGACTTTAAAATAACACTGATTTTATGATGAAAAATAAAATCAGTATCCATATAAGAATGATTGGAACTGCAAAATACCATTTCTTAGGCTTTCCGGCTATCCATAAATTTTCAGATTTCTTGCGGCATTCAGCTATGACCTCGCCAGGAATCACTTTTACGGTTAATGCGATTAAAGCCGGCAAAAGAATCACATCGTCCAAGTACCCTAAAACAGGAATAAAGTCCATCAAAACCAAACTACCAACCCATTCCGAATGTAAAAAGGCTTTTGGGCCTTAAAACAATGCCCAAAAGCCTTTTTGTTCTGGTTCTATTTTATTCGTTAATGTAATCAGAATTATTTTTTGTTCACATTTCCAAATGTGTCAGTATAGGTTCCAGTAGTCAAGTATGGATTCTGGCCGTCGATGTTAAGATGGCACAGGGTTGAAACATCCAGGCCGTCTGTCTGACCAAGGCTGACCAAGGCCTTAAGGCTACCGTTTTCTATGGCCTTTGTAAGCTCAC
The DNA here is from genome assembly GCA_964412725.1 of uncultured Eubacteriales bacterium. Lineage (GTDB taxonomy): Bacteria > Bacillota > Clostridia > Lachnospirales > CAYPQA01 > CAYPQA01. The sequence goes on along the minus strand of CAYPQA010000004.1, from coordinate 2,823 downwards.
TTCTCCCCTTAATACCTGCGTTGCACAGACCCTGACTATTGCAGTGAGATTTAAGCTGAATTATACCGCTTCTTGGCTTGAATATATGCCCTGTTTCTTGCGCATGTTTGGCAAGTATTGCAGCTTCACTTACGCTAAGCTCAGCTTGTGCAAATACAATAACAGCCTTCTTCGCACTTTTGTATGCGACACCTGCTTCATTTGAACCGGAAACAAAAGCGTTAATATCACCCTTACTCAAGTAGAATAATTTCTTGCCTCGTTCTATTGCTGTGTTTAAATGCACATAGGCAACCTCGTGGCTTTTTTTGACGTCACCGAATATTACCAAAACGTCGCTGTTTAAAGCCTCCTCAAGACTTACAGTTGACGAGTCTTTTCCCAGAACCTGTTCCAAGCCGCTGTCCGTTCTTTGAGTGCCGTACAATGCAATACCTTTGTCATTTGCAAACTTGATAAATTTTTCGTAATCTTCATTTGTAAATGTGTCGGCGACGGATAAAGCGCAAGCGTCTGAACCGAAACGCACAATAGCGGGCAGAAGATGAGCTTCGGCAAGCTTTAGCATTTCATCCGTGTCTATATGGCTTGCGTTAGTATAAGCACGATAGCCAAAACGTCCCTTTTCACAGAGAAATCCATTATCTGCGGGCACGCAACGCAACAATAATTTACCCTTTGACAGAACGTTAACCCCACAACCTATACTGCAATTTGGGCAGGTTGTACGTGTGGATTTTTCGACTGTCGGAAGGGCTTTTTTATAAGCGGGTAATTCTCCGATTGCACCTGTGGGGCATGCGTGTACACATTGACCGCAGTTTGTACAATCCGTTTCGTTGATTGGACGGCCGAATTCGGGCTTAACAACCGTATCAAAACCGCGTCCGGAAAGACCAAGCGCAGTGTTACCCATGCGCTCGTCGCAAATACGTACACAGAGGCCGCAAAGAATACACTTATTCGGATTTCTGTACATATATTCAGACACTGTGACAGGATTTTTGCTCATACAGCCGGAATACTTTTGAGGTTGGATAGGCTGTTGGTTCGCATACTTAATAAGCTTACATTCATAATAATCCCAGCATCCGCATTCAAGGCAACGCATTGCCTCGTTAATGGCCTCCTGTTCGGTATATGTAACGCCTACTTCTTTGAATGTGGTTTTTCTTTCATCTATGCTTAAGTGCTTGCTGCAAGGGGATACACGGTTTACATGTTCCTTGTCCTTGAATTTCTCCTCTGTCACGACACTTTCGCAAAGATAAGGTTTCTTGTAAGGAGTGATTGAACCGTTAAGGTATGAATGCACAACATCCGCAACCTTACGTCCATGACCTATGGCTGCAATGGCTATATCAGCGCCTCTGTTTATTGCGTCACCAATTGCAAAAACACCCTCGGTGCCTGTTTCAAAGCTGTTTTCATCTGCATAAAGCGTCTTTTTGCCTGTGGATTTAAGTTCTTCAAAGCCAGCGAGATTAACAATCTGACCGATAGCAATGATAACAATGTCAACTTCCAGAACCTCTTCCTTCCCAGGAACGGGCACAGGTGAGCGGCGTCCGGATTGGTCGGGTTCACCCAGTTCCATGCATTGAAGCCTAATGCTTTCAACCTTGTCTGTACCGCATATTTCAATGGGGTTTGTAAGATTTTTGAAGATTACGCCCTCTTCCTCAGCCTCTTGTATCTCAATGGCTTCGGCTGGCATTTCTGCTTTTGTACGTCTGTAGATGTTGTAAACCTCTGTTGCACCCAAGCGAACTGCTGTACGGCATGCGTCCATAGCTGTGTTACCGCCGCCAACGATAGCAACGCGGCCGCCCTTAATAGAAAGCGGATTTACATCACCAAGAGCAACAGCACGCAGGAAGTCTATTCCGCCCACAACTCCGCTCTTTTCCTCGCCCGGGCAACCAAGAGCCATACTGCTCCATGCACCTGTAGCAACAACAACAGCGTTATGGCTGTTTCTGATATATTCAAGCGTCATATCACGACCGATTTTAGCGTTGTTCTTAAACTCTATTCCTAAGTCCTTTATAACACTTATTTCCTTATCCAAAAGCTCTTTTGGTAAACGATATTCAGGAATACCATAACGGAGCATACCGCCCATTTTAGGCATAGCATCGTAAACTGTAACGGCATGCCCTAAACGTCTTAAAAAATAAGCGGCTGTAAGACCACCGGGGCCACCACCGATTATACCAACAGATTTGCCGGTATCCGGTTCAACCTCATCGTCAAGACCTTCGCCGGAACTCAAAGCTCTGTCACCAACAAAGCTTTTTATCGCTGCTATAGAGATAGGTTCCTCAACAAGCTTTCTGCGACATTTCTTTTCGCAAGGATGCGGGCAAACGCGTCCGATAGACGCAGGTAACGGCAACTGCTCCTTTATAAGGCGATAAGCCGCTTCAAAATCACCGTTTGCAACCAAAGACACATAGCCTTGACAGTCCGTATTGCCGGGACAAGCAAGCACACAAGGCGGACGGCAATCGCCTGTATGGTCTGAAAAAAGCAATTCAAGTGCTGTCTTTCTTGACGCAATAACACGTTCTGAGCGTGTGTTTAAAATCATACCGTCGGCCGCAACGGTTGAGCAAGCTCTCATAAGCTTTGGATTATTCTCTGCTTCAACGACACACAGGCCGCAAGCGCCGTACGGCTTAACTCTAGGGTCATCGCAAAGCGTTGGTATTTCAATGCCGTTTCTTTGAGCCACAGCGAGGATAGTATCACCGTCGTAGCCGATGACCTCCCGCCCGTCAATATTCAATCTAATCATAGTATACCTCCGTAAAAACTTTG
>CAYPQA010000003.1:0-37347 GCA_964412725.1 uncultured Eubacteriales bacterium | reverse complement strand
ATTGATCCAAAAATTTTTTGAAATACTAATTTTCTTAATTATTTAAGTATAATATAACCAACTTAACCGGTTATGTGTAGTGCGTTATTTAGTATTTTATTTAGAAAGGGGAGATGATTATGAGAAAGAACAAGTCTTTATTGCTGTCGGTTTTTCTATGGGGAAGCGGTCAGATTTTTATTTGTAGGCAGCGATTTAAAGGATTACTTTTTTTAATTATGCAAATGATTTTTTTATCATTGGAATTTTTTGCAGGGTATTGGTTTGAGTATTTTACTGGCGTAATACCATTAGAAAAATTTTCTTTGCGTTTACATGGCGGTGTTTTTTCTAAAGGCATATGGGGACTTGTTACACTAGGCGAAAAGGCCGGAGGTAAAAATGGCGACCACTCCACAATGTTGCTTATAAATGGTGTTATAGCGGTCATTTTATTAACCATTTTTATAGCTGTATACATAGGAAACCTAAAAGACGCTTATTATTCCGGAAAAAGAATTGATGACACAGAAAAATACGAGAACTCTAAACTTTATTTTGAAAACTTTTTCAGCAAAAATTTTCCATATGTTGTGTTAGCCCCAATCGCAATCGGATTTATTTTTGTTGTAGTTATGCCTATTATTTTCACTTTTTTAACAGCCTTTTTAAATTATAACCGCAACAACCTTCCACCAGGCAGTTTATTAAAGTGGGTTGGTTTTAGTAATGTAGCAAAGTTGTTTACCGTACCTATATGGTCGAGCACCTTTATTAAAGTGCTTAAGTGGACTGTCATATGGACAGTTACCGCTACATTTGGTACATACTCCTTAGGTTTGTTTCAAGCTCTAATATTAAATCATAACAGTGTGAAGTATAAAAAATTGTTTCGCACAATTTTAATATTACCTTGGGCAATCCCTCAGATGGTTACCTTACTGGTATTTAGAAGTATGTTTAATGGACAATTTGGTCCAATTAATAGAATTCTTATAAGCTCTGGATTAATTTCTCACAATATCCCCTTTTTATCTGATCCGTTAATTGCAAAAATAACGCTTATAATTGTTAATTTATGGTTAGGTTTTCCAATGTTTATGGTTATGATTTCCGGAATACTTTCAAACATGGATGAAAGTGTATATGAGGCAGCCTCTATTGATGGAGCCAATAGATTGCATACATTTTCAAAGATTACAATGCCCTTACTTCTTAGAGCCACTACACCAAATTTAATTATGAGTATGGCGGCTAACTTTAATGGGTTTGGAGTCATTTATTTTTTAACGTTAGGAGACCCGGTGAGTAGCAATATGCAGTTTGCAGGAGAAACTGATATTTTGATTTCTTGGATATATAAATTAACCTTGACTCATCAGATGTACGATATCGCTGCGGTAATGAGTATAATTTTATTCATAGTTGTAGGTTCTGTTTCATTTTGGAATTTCAGAAGAACTGCATCATTTAAGGAGTTATAGGGGGTGTATTCATGAATAAAAAGACATTGACTTCTGTTTTGATACATTTAGAGCTGATTTTTATGTCGATTATTGTTATTGTTCCGCTTGTTTGGGTTGTACTTTCTTCTTTTCAAAACTCATCAGGTGTAGGCACTATTTCTCTTTCTAATTTAACGTTAAATAATTACAGAAGGTTATTTGATGAAACAAATTATGCCCTATGGTTTTGGAACACTTTTAAAATAGCTATATCCTCTATGATACTTGGAGTAGGCTTAGTTACAATTACAGCGTGGATTATGTCACGATTTAAATTCAAAGGCAAAAAGGCGAGTTTAATGTCAATAATGATTTTATCCATGTTCCCTACATTCCTTTCCATGACAGCCATTTATACATTATTTTTAGCATTGGGGCTTGTAGGTAAAAGCGTTTCAATTATCATTGTCTATGCAATCGGGGCAATACCTTACAATACTTGGCTAGTTAAAGGATATTTAGATGGCATACCGATGGCAATTGACGAAGCCGCATATATTGATGGCTGTACAAAATTTCAAACATTCAGAAAAATAGTATTGCCAATGGCAAAACCAATCATAACGTATTGTGGGGTTTCTCAATTTATGATGCCTTGGATGGACTATATTTTGCCGAATATTTTATTGTCAGGCGATAGCAAGAAAACTCTGGCGGTGGGTTTGTTTGCTTTGATTAGTGGGAAAGAAAGCCTAAATTTTACAATATTTGCTGCAGGTGCAATTTTGGTAGCTGTACCAATAACTATAATATTTATTTTATTTCAAAAGTATTTAGTGCAAGGCGTTTCAGCCGGCGCTGATAAAGGTTAATAGGAGGATAAGTTTATGAAGAGATTAGTTAGTTTGTTAATGGTTTCAGTAATGTCTTTGAGTTTACTCAGCGGTTGTAAACGCGATGTTGTTATTGAGGGGGATTCTCCAACAGTAGAACAGGCAGATAATGAGGAGTTTAAACCGGAAGATGGTGCAAAGTTATTATATTGGACTTCTGCCGGAGATTTGGATTATGGAAAAGCTGTTGCTAAGGCTTTTGAAGGAAAATATGGCATACAGGTTACTGTACAGGAAAATGGATTAGATACAGTAAATAAGATGATGCTTGATGGTCCTGCCGGAAGTGGGGCTGATGTATTTATGGCGGCACATGATAATTTTAGCACAGCAAAAGATGCAGGAATTATCATGAAGCTAGATGAGCGAATCGGCCAAAACGTAAAAGAAAACGTGAAGACGTCTGCATTAGATACAGTAACGAACAATGGAGATTTGTTTGGAGTACCCGTGTCTGTGGAAAGTTATGCACTTTTATATAACAAAGATTTAGTAAAAGGCGAACCTGCGTCTACAATGGAACAAATATGGAAGGAGGCAAAGAGCTATAATAATCCAAGCGATAATAAATTCTGGTACTTAACACTTCCAACGGATGGATTTCCCGCTTATTCATTTTTAAGTATTGATGAGTTTAGACTGTTTGGAAAAGATGGATTAGATAACAATAAGCCCGGTTTTAATACAGAAGAATTTAAGAAAGGGCTAGAAGAAATTGCAAAATTAAAGGAGATCATACCAATCCAAGCCGATGATTTAAAAATGTCTACTTTATCTTTGCTTGAAGAAAACTTTAAAAACGGAAAAACCGCGTATTATCCAATGGGTCCATGGGTAATAAAATCATTAAACGAAAGTAATGTTAATTATGGCGTAACGAATTTACCAACGTACAATGGTAAACAAATGAAATCCTTTGGATCAGTTCAAAATGCACACGTATCGCCTTATAGCAAGTATCCAAAGGCGTCTCAATTATTTGCAGAGTTTTTAATCTCCGAAGAAGGAGCAGCGATACTTTATAAATCCGCATACAAAATCACCTCAAGAAAAGATATTTCTAGCGTAGAGGGACTGAAAGATGACCAAGTTCTGAGCGTGTATGCTCAACAGTTTGAAAACGCCGAACCAATGCCTAGTGTAAAAAGGATGTCTTACTATTGGACTATAATGCAAAGCGTTTTACCTGCTGTATTTGACGGAAAGATTACACCAGAAGAAGGAGCTATTAAGGCTCAAAAAGACTTTGATTCCTTAGTTGCCAGCGAGTAGGAGGCAAAAGTTATGAATTTTGCGGCAATATTACATGAAACAAAAAGCAGATATGCTTATGCAGTTAATAAAGATACAGTTCACTTAAGAATAAAGACAGCTAAAAACGAAGTGACCAATGTTTATGTTTTGGCGGTAGACCCTTTTAATTGGATTCCTAGAAACGATGGAACCACAATCTATGACTTTGATGTTAGCTCTGTTCAAAAAATGCTAATGGAAAGAGAATTTGAAACGCAATATCATGATTGCTGGTTTGTTTCAGTCAGTAATATTGAATGGGGTAGATTAAAGTACTGTTTTATAATAGAAAATAATGCCGAAAAGTATATAATAGGTAGTCGTCAGCATATACCATATGTTGACGACGCCAAAGTTATATATGATTTAAGTAATTATTTTAATTATCCATACATTAATTTTGAGGATTTATATACTGCACCTAAGTGGGTTGAAAAAACTATTTGGTATCAAATTTTCCCTGAGCGTTTTTGCAACGGAACACCAGATGACGGAAGAAATGTGTTGCCTTGGGGAAGTGATATGATGGATGGGGCAAATAAAAAATTTGGAGGAAATTTAGAGGGGATTATAGAAAAGCTTGACTACATAAAGGAAAGCGGATTTAGCGGAATATATATGACGCCTATTTTTAATTCTCCAAGTTCCCATAAGTATGATACAACGGATTATTTTCAAATTGACCCTGAGTTTGGGGATAATGAAACATTTAAGATTCTGGTAGAAGAAGCACATAAAAGAGGTATTAGAATTATGCTTGATGCAGTGTTTAATCATTGTGGGCATAATCATCCTTTTTGGCAGGACGTGCTTATAAATGGAAAAAGTTCTAAATATTATAATTGCTTTTTTATAGAAGACCCTTCTTTTCTGATAGATTCCAGAGAAGAAAAGGATAGTTCACAAAATGAACGCTGCAAGGCCAAGCCTAAATTCAGGACATTTGCATTCGCTCAAAATATGCCGAAATGGAACACTGGAAATCCTTTAGTAAGAGAATATCTTTTAGACGTTGCTTGTTATTGGATAAAAGAATATAATATTGATGGCTGGAGACTGGATGTTTCTAATGAAGTGTCTCATGATTTTTGGAGGGAATTTAGAAAACGTGTTAAATCATTAAAAGAGGATGTATATATTCTAGGCGAAAATTGGGATGATTCTTATGCTTGGCTGCATGGTGACCAAATGGACGCCGTTATGAATTATGAGTTTTCAAATTCAGTATGGAATTACTTTAAGAAAGATAAGTACGGAAGCTCTAAAAAAGAGTTTCAATTTGCTATCGGTCGTCTTTTGACTCAGTATCCAAAGCCTTTGACGGGATTTATGTTTAATCTTTTGGACAGCCATGATACAGAAAGATTCTTAAATATGATAGAAGGAAACCATAGACTGGCTAAACTTGCCTACTTATTTCTAATGTCATTTCCTGGCTCACCAAGCATTTACTACGGAAGTGAGATTGGAATGATAGGCGGCGAACATAGTAATCGTCAATGTATGGTTTGGGATACTGAGAAGTGGAATATGGATTTATTTGAATTTATAAAATCTATAGTTTACTTACGAAAAGAACATGATAGCTTTACAAGCGCTGATTTGGAATGGATAGATGTAAAGGATAAGGAGAGCGTTATTTGTTACAAGAAAACATCTAACCATGAAAAAACTTATATCATATGGAATAATTCCGATAATGACGAAACTATTGATACTCCGAAGGAATTATGTGGAACAAGAGCATATGATTTTAATTCCAACGAGGAACTAATCGTTGCAAAAAATATTAAGTTGATGCCCTATGATTATAGGATTTTCATTTGCAAATAATTAAAAAAATAGCGTGAGTTACATAAACATAATGAACTCACGTTATTTTTGTTGAGGGAGGAAGGATAGTATGATAATAGATTCTCATACGCATATTGGAGAGATTTTAAATTTTTCTATGCCTGAAAATATGCTACTAAAATCAATGGATAAATATGGGATTGATTTTTCTATTTGTTCCAATATTTTAGGTACAGAATCAGACCACAATCAAATTTTAATTGATAAAGAAAAGCAAGTGTCTCAGTTAGATGTTAACACTCAAATGATAAGATTTGCTAAAGAGAACAAAAGTAAGATAGGCGCTATGCTTTGGATAAAGCCTTTTACAGAGTGCTGTGACAAAAATTTTGAAAACCTTATTAAAGAAAACAGAGATGTTATCTATGGTATAAAAGTACATCCTTATCATTCAAAAGAGGCTTTTAACAGTTTAAAAACTCAAGAATACTTCAAGCTGGCTTCAAAGTACGGAATTACAGTAGTAACCCATACCGCTAATGATTATGAATCTTCTCCAAAGCTTGTATATGAAATGGCAAAGAAATATTCTGATGTTAATTTTGTTATGTACCATATGGGTCTGGGCACGGACAATTATGAAGCTATTGACCTAATCTCAACATTGCCAAATTTATATGGTGATACAGCATGGGTTAAAGTTGAAAAAGTTATACATGCAATAAAAAAATGTGGCAGTCAAAAAATACTTTTTGGAACAGATAATCCTATAGATGGCATTGATACTTATAACAATGATGAATTTTATAATCCTTATTTTCTCGAGTTGCCTAAACTACTGACAGCATCAGAGTATGAAAATTTAATGTATAAAAACGCTATCAGTTTATTCGGTATAAACAGTTTGCCTTTGTAAAATGTGACATCTAAAATTACGTGATTAGACAGCAAGATTCAGATTGCAAAACGTATCCCATCATCTTCCAATATTTCCATGGCTCTAGGGAAGTCTCCTCAAGTTGTGAAACCACTATTCTGAACTGTTTTTTAGCCCCCTCTTTGTTTTCTTGTGCAAAAATAGTGTGTATCATACCTTCTTGCTGTTTATGGGATACATGCAGAGAATGTTGTGCATAAAATGCACTCGGCAACGTTGCCACCTTTGCAATCGAAAAAAGCTGTCGGACAAAAGTCCGACAGCTTTTTTAAATAATACCTTATGCGGGTGACAGGACTTGAACCTGCACGTCCTAGGACACAAGAACCTAAATCTTGCACGTCTGCCAATTCCGCCACACCCGCATGAACATATTCTATCATTCGTTGGCGTAAGTGTCAAGGCAAACTTTATGCAATTGAATATTGATTACTTTAAGCCTTTATAGCGATAACTTCTATTTCAACGAGTGCATTCTTGGGTAAGGTTTTTACAGCAACACAAGACCTTGCTGGTTTGTGCGCAAAGTGTTTTTCGTATACAGAGTTGAACGAAGCGAAGTCGGCCATGTCAGCAAGGAAACAGGTTGTTTTAACAACGTCCTGCATAGTCATACCTGCCTCTTTTAAAACAGCGTTTATATTCACACAAACCTTTTCGGTCTGTACTGCAACGTCTGAATCCAAACAATCCATAGCTATCTGCCCAGAGCAGTAGAGAGTGTTGTTTACCAAAATGGCCTGTGAGTATGGGCCGATTGGGGCTGGTGCGCCTTCTGTGAAAATTATATTTTTTGTGTTGTTCATAACTTTTCATTCCTCCGCAATATTGTATCCTGCTTTTTGTATAGCTTGTTTAACGTCTAAAAAATGCTGCTTGTTTTTGGTTTCCATTGATATATGCAGATAACAGCCGATAATGTCGGTGTTTTCGCCACCCGGATTGTGCATAACCTTTGTTACGTTGGCACCCATGTCTGCAATAATACCTGATACTTCTTTAAGTTGCCCCGGCTTATCAAGCATTTCTATCTTTAATTCGGAAAGTCTGCTTGTTGTGAGAAGCCCTCTGTTGATCACGCGTGAGAGTATATTCACGTCTATATTGCCGCCCGAAACAATCGCACAAACTTTCTTCGCCTGAAACGGGAGCTTATTAAACATAACAGCCGCAACGGAGACTGCTCCGGCACCTTCCGCAACAAGCTTTTGTTGTTCCATAAGTGTTAGGATAGCTGTGGCTATCTCGTCGTCTGTAACTGTTACGATTTCGTCAACATATTTTTCACAAAGCTCATAAGTTAAAACTCCCGGAGCTTTAACCGCGATGCCATCCGCGAAGGTGGATACGCTTTTGAGGTTCGAGCGTTTTTTGTCATTGAATGATTTATGCATACTGCCTGCCCCAACAGCTTGAACACCGTAAACCTTGCAGGACGGATTGAGCATCTTAACAGCGAATGAAACGCCGGAAATAAGTCCGCCGCCTCCAATCGGAACAACAATCGCATCAAGATCCGGAATTTTCTCCAAAAGTTCAAGTCCGATTGTGCCTTGCCCTGCAATCACGTCTACATCATCAAAAGGATGGATAAATATGCCACCACTTTCTTTTTGATAAGAGACTGCGGCTTCATACGCGTCATCATAAACGCCGTCAATGAGCCTTATTTCCGCACCCAAACGCTTTGTTGCTTCGATTTTGGAGAGAGGGGCAACGCTTGGAATAAAAATCGTTGCGTTTGTACCCGCTCTGTGTGCGGACAAAGCCACGCCCTGTGCATGGTTACCCGCAGAACACGCAATAACGCCTTTGGCCTTCTCCTCAGAAGTTAGCATAGACATCTTGAAATACGCACCGCGCACCTTGAAAGAGCCCGTGATTTGAAGGTTTTCTGCTTTAAGGTAAAGCTCAGTGTCTTGAGCAATGTTTGAGGATAGGATTAAGTCCGTTTTTCTCACAACACCTTTTAATGTGTGAGCGGCTTGATAAATCCTGTCAAGCGTTAGCATACAATTGCCCCCTTGTCCGCCGAGGACACCATCTTTGCATATCTTTTAAGATACCCGCTTAAGTTGCGTTTATCCTTCTTTTGAAGAATCTCATCCTTCATCATCTGCTTGCGGTTTTGGATTTCATCATCGGAAACAAGAAGATTTATTGCGTGATTTTCAATATCTATATGGATTTTGTCGCCGTCCATTACATAGGCTATAAGCCCGCCCGCGGCCGCTTCGGGTGAAATGTGACCAATAGATGCACCGCGCGTTGCGCCTGAAAAACGTCCGTCCGTAATTAAAGCAACATCCGTATCCAAACCCATGCCTGCAATGGCTGAGGTTGGGCTAAGCATTTCACGCATTCCTGGTCCACCGGCGGGGCCTTCATAGCGAATCACAACTACATTGCCCTTTTGGATTTTTCCGCCATATATTGCAGAGATAGCATCTTCTTCGCTGTCAAAAACCTTAGCCGTACCCACAAAGTCAAGCATTTCCTTCTTAACAGCACTGCGTTTTACAATCGCACCGTTCGACGCTAGGTTGCCAAACAAAACCGCAAGCCCTCCTGTGGGAGCGTATTTTTGTATCACATCGGTGTTTTTAACCTCTGCGGTTTTTATGTTTTCACCTACAGTTTTACCAGTTACGGTTATTACGTCTTTATTAAGCAGTTGGTCCAGTTCTTTCATAACTGCTATAACCCCTCCCGCAAAATGCAAGTCCTGCATATGGTGCTTACCGGCCGGTGCAAGTCGGCAGAGGTTTGGAGTTTTATCGCTGATTTCATTAACTAAGTTTAAATCAAGTGATAAATTGCATTCGTTTGCAATGGCTAGGAGATGAAGCACAGAATTGCTTGAACAACCCAACGCCATATCAACGGTCAGAGCGTTGCGAAAAGACTTCTCGGTCATAATATCCGAAGGTCTTATGTTGTCTTTCAAAAGCTCCATAACGCGGCATCCTGCGTCTTTTGCAAGCCTAAGCCTCTCTGCATAAACCGCGGGAAGGGTTCCGTTTCCGGGAAGAGCCATGCCTAAAGCTTCACAGAGGCAATTCATGGAGTTAGCTGTGAACATTCCCGAACAAGAACCGCAACCCGGACAAGCCGAATTCTCGATACGACACATTTCATCCTCGCTCATCCGATTAGCCTTAACACTTCCCACCGCTTCAAACACTGTGTTCAAGTCCATGCCGTCCAGAGAAAGCATAGGCCCCCCTGATATGAACATAGATGGTAGGTTCAGACGTGCGGCGGCCATAAGCATAGCAGGCACGATTTTGTCACAGTTCGGAATAAAGACAAGAGCGTCGAAACAGTGGGCTTTAACCATACATTCGATACTGTCTGCGATTAATTCACGAGAGCAGAGGGAATATTTCATTCCCTCGTGCCCCATGGCCAGCCCGTCGCACACACCGATAGTGTTAAACTCCATAGGCGTTCCGCCGCTCATCAAAACGCCATCTTTAACGCTACGCGCTATGTTTTGCAGATGGATATGTCCGGGTACAACCTCATTAAAAGAGTTTACAATTCCCACAAGAGGTCTTGAAATCTGCGCATCCGTATAACCCATAGCCTTTAAAAGTGAACGCTTTGGTGCATTCTCTAGACCGGCTTTCATGGTATCGCTATTCATTTCTTATCACTCCAACTCATTTTTTCTCTAAGCTCCCTACCCACCTTTTCGACTTGAAGCTCACTTTCAGCTTTGCGTCTGTCTGTGAATGTAGGCCTGCCGTCTGCGTTTTCTTTGAGCCAATTTTTTGCAAAGGTGCCATCTTGGATTTCGCTAAGTACCTTTTTCATTTCTTTCTTTGTTTCTTGTGTGATAATTCTGTCCCCTATGCAATAGTCACCATATTCGGCTGTGTCGCTTATTGAATAGCGCATGAATGATAATCCGCCTTTAACAACAAGGTCTATAATAAGCTTCATTTCATGAATACACTCGAAGTATGCGCTTTCAGGTTGATAACCAGCTTCAACAAGTGTTTCAAAGCCCGCCTTCATAAGAGCTGATACGCCGCCGCATAATACAGCTTGCTCACCGAACAGGTCTGTTTCGGTTTCTTCCTTAAAGGTTGTTTCCAAGATACCTCCGCGTCCACCACCTATGCCTGATGCATAAGCTAATGCAACATCCTTTGAATTGCCTGAAAAGTCGTTTTCAATAGCAATAAGACAGGGAACGCCCTTGTTTTCAAGGTACTGGCTTCTTACGGTATGGCCGGGGCCTTTGGGAGCTATCATAATTACATTAACGTTCTTTGGAGGTACAATCTGCTTGAAGTGGATATTAAAGCCATGAGCAAAGCAAAGTGTCATACCCTCACGAAGATTTGGTGCTATGCCTGTTTCATATATGGACTTCATCTTCTCATCATTAACCAGCAGCATAACGATGTCTGCCTTTTTAGTAGCCTCGTCTGTGTTAAGAACTGTGAATCCATCTTTCTTTGCCACCTCCGCACTCTTAGAGCCTTCATAAAGGCCTATGATTACGTTAACACCACTGTCTCTTAAGTTTTGTGCGTGTGCATGTCCTTGTGAGCCATAGCCAACAACGGCCACAGTCTTTCCCTTCAATAATTCGAGGTTACAATCCTTGTCATAATACATTTTACTCATTTTCATTTCTCCTTTTAATTTTTAAATTTTATATGTTAACGGGATTACCGGTTAACTCTTGCCGTTAAAATTCTTTCTTATCACTATATTTTTAACTGAACCGCCCGGCGGTATCATGGGAAGTACTTTTTCGTCCATATCGATATGACAGTCTATAAGTACAGGGCCGTCTGTTGGTAAGTGTTTGAGTGCATCTTCAAGCTGGGACAGATCATTGCAAGAGAAGGCCTCGGCTCCGAATGCCTTTGCAAGTGCTACAAAGTCTGTTTTGCGGTTTAGGGTAGTTTGTGAGTATCTCTCTTGGTAGAACATGGTTTGCCATTGACGAACCATGCCAAGGACACCGTTATTAAGAAGGACTATAACAATCGGAAGACCCTGCGAAACCGCTGTCGCCATTTCGTTTAAGTTCATTCCAAAACTGCCATCACTTGTAAACAATATAGTTCTCTTATTATATCTTGCAATACTGCCGCCGATTGCGGCTCCAAAACCATAACCCATAGTGCCAAGGCCGCCTGAGGTAAGCAGGGTTCGAGGCTTCATAAATTTATAATAAAGCATTGTCCACATCTGATGTTGTCCGACATCAGTTGCAACAACTGTATCAGAATCACAATAACGGTTTACTGTTTCGATTATATTTTGAGGTGTGAAGTCTTGATTTTGATGCAATACATCCACCTTCTTTAATTCCTCAATACGCTCAAGCCAATCTTCATTCCTAACAGCGGGCAGCTCTTGAAGCAATGAGGCTAAAACTTGCTTGATATCTCCGCAGATATCTATATTTGAGGGTATATTCTTTCCGATCTCAGCTAAATCAATATCCACATGTATAATGGTGCGTCCTTGCCTGTATTCATTTACGTTGCCCGTTGCCCTGTCAGAAAAGCGCACACCAAGCGCAATTAATAAATCACATTCAGATTGTGCAATTGATGCCGCATACTGCCCATGCATACCGCACATCCCCAGATTAAGTTTATAATCTCCCGGCAATGCTGTTAACCCCATCATACTAAGTCCTACAGGCGCGGATATCCTTTCTGATAGCGCATGGAGTTCGGCACAGGCCTCGCTTGCAATAACTCCTCCACCTGCATAGATATATGGTTTCTTGGAGGATTTTATAGCGTCTATAACCATTTCCAAATTATGCTTTGTTTCAGTCTTTATGATTTCTTGTCTGCGATTACCTATATATTCACATTCTTCCGTCTGAACATTTTTCGGTATATCAACCAGCACAGGACCTTTACGCCCTGTGTTTGCAATACGGAAGGCCTCATTCAATATATGTTCAAGCTGCTTAACATCCCGCACTACAAAGTTATGCTTAACAATGGGTTGTGTAATGCCGGCGATGTCAACCTCCTGAAAGCTATCCTTTCCAAGCAACGAAACGGCCACATTACCTGTTATTGCAACAAGCGGCACGCTGTCAAGGTATGCGTTTGCTATGCCTGTTACAAGGTTTGTTGCACCGGGGCCGCTTGTTGAAATAACAACTCCGGTTCTTCCGGACACGCGCGCATAGCCGTCTGCGGCATGTGCGGCTCCTTGCTCATGAGCTGTTATAATGTGTGTTATCCTGTCTGAATTTTTATACAATTCATCATAAAGCGGCAATATCTGTCCGCCCGGATAGCCGAAAACTGTTGTTGCTCCGTGTGCACATAACTGTTCAATCACAATTTGCGCTCCGCTTAGTTTCATCATAATTCCTCCTTTTAATTAAAAAGGAACCCGTCGGCGTTTGCCTACGGGTTCCCCAAAAGTTTTAAAAACTTTCAACCTCCGTTTTCAGCGCAACGCCAAACAGCACTATCAATTATGATAATGCTAATAATGACGACTATGCTGAGGACGAGGTTTAAGTTAATCATTTGAATTTCTCCTTAGAAATTTTCCGCGATTATAACACAAGCGTAGTTGCTTGTCAAATTATTTTCTTTTGTGGCAGTAAAGATGCATTGACATTTTATGACTACAAAACCTTTGAAAGAAACTCCTTCGCACGGGGATGGTTCGGATTATCGAAGAAGGCATGCGGTTCATTTTCTTCAACGATACAGCCGTTATCCATAAACACAATCTTTGTTGCAACCTCTTTTGCAAAATTCATTTCGTGAGTAACAACAACCATTGTCATGCCCTCTTGCGCCAACTGCTGCATAACCTCTAAAACCTCGCCAACCATCTCTGGGTCGAGCGCGGAAGTGGGTTCATCAAACAACATAACATCAGGATTCATAGCAAGCGCACGCACAATAGCGATGCGCTGTTTTTGTCCTCCGGAAAGCTGTGCGGGATAAGATGCGGCTTTTTCGGCAAGCCCAACACGTGCAAGAAGTTTGAGAGCATTTGCCTCTGCGTCAGATTTGGATTGAAGCTTAAGCAGTACAGGAGCCATAGTGAGGTTATCCAAAACGCTTAAATGAGGGAAGAGGTTAAAATGTTGGAAAACCATGCCCATCTTCTGCCTGTGCTGATTAATGTCGCAATCGGGAGCGTTAATCTGCTTTCCTTCAAACCAAACCTCACCTGATGTGGGAGTTTCAAGCAGATTAAGACAGCGCAGAAAAGTACTTTTTCCGGAACCTGATGGCCCGATTACAACAATCTTTTCGCCCTGATTAACCGTATATGTAATATTCTTCAAAACGTTCACGGAACCGAATGACTTGCAGAGATTTTTAACGCTTATCACTCTGTCTCAACCTCCTTTCAACCATATGAACAAAATACGTTGCAATAGAAACAATAACAAGGTATACACCCGCCAAAACAAGGTAAGGTACAAACGCATCATATGTCCTTGCAACAATCGCACGCGCCGCACGCGTGAGGTCAAAGACAGTTATAAATCCAGCAACTGAGGTTTCCTTAATGAGCACGATAAGCTCGTTTCCGAGAGCAGGTAGGATGTTTTTTATACCTTGAGGCAGTATGATTTTTTTCATGGTCTGTCCATAAGACAGACCAAGCGAACGCCCGGCTTCGGTCTGTCCTATGTCAACGGCCAAAATTCCACTTCGGATAATTTCCGCAACATACGCACTGCTGTTTACGCCAAAAACAATAATTGCAACAATAATTGCAGGCATACCTACATTTGAGAATATTGCAAAATAGGCCAAAAGCAACTGCACCATAACCGGCGTACCCCTGATAACGGTGATATATGCATTTGCAATTGCATTAAGCACCTTTCCAGGTTTGCCTTTAAGCGGCGCAACCTTCACAATTGCAACAAGCGTTCCGAGTACGATACCGATAACCAGCGAGGCAACGGCAAGAATCAATGTGCTCCCAAGACCTGAGAGCATCATCATATAGCCGTCACCTGCTATAAAAGCGTTTGCAAAACGTTCATAAAAATTATCAAACATGGCTAACCCCTTAATGGATATTCCATTTCTTGTAAAGCTGGTCTACGTAACCGTTTTCAATAAGCTTTTTAAGGGCTGTGTTAACCTTGTTCAGCATCTCTGTATCGCCCTTTTTAACTGCAATACCATAAGATTCTATGGTTAAAGGTATGTCAATAATTTTGACTTTTCCTACGTTCTCAGGAGTTGCAACAACTTCTCTTGCAACGGAATCGTCCATAATAATTGTGTTAATGGTTTTGGATTTCAAATCCATAACTGCAAGGCTTACATTCTCATAAATCTTTACAGTAGCCTTTTCAATCTTCGGAAAGCCCCATTCCTCATCACCGGTTGCATAGGCTTGGCCTGTGAAACCTGTGCATACGCCGATAGTCTGCCCCACAAGCTCTTTGTCCAATTCAGATTTCGTTTTGCCCTTAAAAATGTCATCGTCTTCACGCACAATCAAAATCTGTGCGGCACCTTCGTAATATGGTTCAGAAAAATCCACGGATTTTCTTCTTGTATCGTTAATTGTAAGACCGGAAATCCCAACGTTTGTATTGCCCATAGCAACGGCTGCAACAACACTTTCAAATTCCATGTTTTTAAATTCAACCTTCATTTTAAGTTCTTCTGCGATTTTTGTTATAAGATCCGCATCAAAACCAACGACATTCTGCTTGTCGTCCAGATATTCCCAAGGTTCAAACTCGGCATTTGTCGCAACCGTAAGTTTTTCTGGTTTATCTGCGGAACAGCCTATAAGTCCAAAGGTCAAAGTAAGCGCCGCAAGGACAACAGAGATTTTTTTCATTTTCACACATATCCCATCCTTTTTACTAATTAATAAAGTTTGTATCATTATACACATTGGTGCAAAAAAATACAAGAATAAATTCATCACTGAGAAAATATATATTTTAATAAAATAAACTAAACGGAGATGAGTACAAATGAATTTTCATGCAATGAACGTAAGTGAATGTTTGGACAAGCTAGGCAGCTCTGAGGAGGGATTAAGCCTTGCGGTTGCTGAAGAACGTATTGCACAGTTCGGCGAGAATGCACTTACCGAAAAGAAACAGCCAAATCTGTTTTTGAGATTTTTGGCACAGCTTAACGACTTCATGGTTATGGTTTTGATTGCGGCCGCAGTCATATCGTTTGTAAGCGGCTTTTTACGTGGCGAGGCGGATATAGCTGAGCCTATAATTATTATTACAATTGTTGTGCTTAACGCGTGCTTGGGGCTTTTTCAGGAAAGCAGAGCTAAGAAAGCTTTGGACGCGCTCAAAAAGATGTCTGCACCCACAGCACTTGTTATTCGTGAAGGAACTCAAGAGCGCATTGATGCGGCAAAGCTTGTGCCCGGAGATATCGTTATACTTTCAGCCGGAGACTACGTGCCCGCAGACGCACGGCTAATTGAAGCAATAAATCTTAAAGCGGACGAATCATCCTTAACCGGTGAATCCCTGCCGGTGGACAAGTCCCTTCTCACACTTCCGTCAGAAATTAACGTTTCCGAGCGAAATAACATGGTTTTTTCAGGCACATTCGTAAGCTTTGGACGCGGGAAGGCTGTTGTAACTGCAACAGGTATGGAAACAGAGGTCGGACATATAGCGCATATGCTTATGAATGAGGGCACAGGTGAAACCCTTCTTCAAAAACAGCTTGACCAAACAGGCAAGGTTTTGGGGCTTGGTGCATTGGGCATTTGTGCATTCATATTCCTTATCGGTATTCTGGGCGGCAATTCGGGCTGGGATATGTTTATGACAAGCGTGTCGCTTGCGGTTGCTGCGATTCCGGAGGGCTTGCCTGCTATTGTAACCGTTATGCTTGCGCTCGGCGTTGTGCGTATGTCTCGTCAAAATGCTATAATAAGAAAATTACCCGCGGTTGAAACGCTTGGTGCAACCACAGTTATATGTTCCGACAAAACAGGAACACTCACTCAAAATAAAATGACCGTTGTGGACACTTGGGGAGAGGACGAAAGACTTCTGATCTATGCCGCTCTCTGCAACAACAGCCTTGGAAATGGTCTTGCAACTGAAAAAGCGCTTATAGATGCAGCAAAATTAAAGGGTATCTTGAAAGAAGAGGTGGACAAGCAATATCCACGCGTTAGAGAAATACCGTTTGACTCGGAGCGCAAAATGATGACAACCGTTCATCAAGTTCCGGAAGGCTATCTTGTGATAACGAAGGGCGCGCCTGAAAGAATAATGAAGATTTGCACAGACC
Source organism: uncultured Eubacteriales bacterium (assembly GCA_964412725.1). Lineage (GTDB taxonomy): Bacteria > Bacillota > Clostridia > Lachnospirales > CAYPQA01 > CAYPQA01. The sequence continues at coordinate 20,732 of CAYPQA010000003.1, read as the reverse complement.
CCGTAAGCACACTATCCATAGCCACCAACAAAAACAATGAAATGGCTGAAAAGGCCTTACGTGTTATAGCCGTATCATATAAGATAACAAAACATATAGACGAAAATTCCCTCGAAAGCGGACAAATACTTGTTGGGCTTATGGGGCTTGTAGACCCGCCTAGACCGGAGGTAAGCTTAAGCGTGAAGCAATGCCGTGAAGCTGGGATAAAGGCGGTTATGATAACCGGCGACCACCTCAAGACAGCCATGGCCATAGCCGGAAAGATAGGCATTCTGGGCAGAGGAATAGACGGTGACGGACTTAAACGTATGACGGACGAGGAGCTTGAACGCCAGGTTTATGAGTATTCTGTATTTGCACGCGTAACACCTGCGGATAAGGTGCGAATCGTTAAGGCGTTTCAAAAGCGTAATGCTATTGTGGCTATGACGGGCGACGGTGTGAATGACGCGCCGGCTCTCAAAGCCGCAGACATAGGCTGTGCGATGGGCTCAGGCACAGACGTTGCAAAGGGTGCCGCGGACATGGTTTTGGCTGATGACAATTTTTCAACGATAGTATCCGCAGTACGAGAAGGGCGCGGCATATATTCAAATATAAGGAAAGCCACGCATTTTTTGCTCTCAAGCAACATAGGTGAAATAATAACGATTATGGCAGCGATTGTACTTGGCTTTACCACCCCCCTTTTGGCAATCCACTTGCTTTGGGTAAATCTAGTCACAGACTCCCTTCCTGCCATAGCCCTAGGGCTTGACCCCTCCGACAAGGACATTATGAAAAAACGCCCGTTTGACAGGCAAAATAGCCTGTTTTCGGGCGGTTTATGGACACGTATAGTTTTAGAAGGCCTCATGATAGGCGGTTTAAGTCTTGTTGCATTTTTTGTGGGGGGCATTTACGATACAGGTGATGTGCCATTAATAGGCCGAACAATGGCATTCGCAACCCTAAGCATTTCACAGCTTGTGCATGCATTCAATATGCGTTCGGAGGACAGCATATTTGACTTAGACCTACTCTCCAACCCATACCTCATTGGTGCTTTTTGTGTTGGTCTTTTGTTACAGGTTTCTGTGATCGCGTTTCCGGTTTTGGGTGCATATTTTAAAGTTGTTCCGCTCAATCCACTACAATGGTTTACAGTTGCGGCTTTAAGCATATCGCCGTTGTTCATTGTCGAATCGCAAAAAGCATTTAAGTTTCCTAAAGCAATCCCATTTATGAATAAAATATCGAAAGCTTAAAATACTATTTTAGAACACTAAAACTAAGAGGTGATACCAATGGCTAAAGACAGTCAAATCGACCCAAAGGAAGTAAGGGCAAGGAAAGCAAACGGCGGCCCCACGCTCGCACAAAGCGAAAATGACGGAGAAGGCCGAAATAATAAAAAACAGTCGGGAAACAGACACAAACCCGGCAACGATAAATAAACACGGAGGTAATATGGACGGAAATTTTACAGATGGTCAGGACATCCCAATAGGCTTTGGCATGGCCTTGGCTCAAAACTCCGAAGCAATGGAGCATTTCGCAAAACTGCCTGATAAAGCTAAACAAGACGTGATAAACGGCACTCACAGCGTTCGTTCAAGAAATGAAATGAAAGCCTATGTAGACCAACTTTTATAAAATAAATAAGAGGCAATTGCAGATCCGAATAAATCGGAGTGCAATTGCCTCTTTTACTTTATACAATCACATCAAAAATCCGTTTTAAATGATTACGAATTTAAAGGATAAACAACTATCTCTTTTACGGTCTTTTTAGCGCCCCTTTCTAGTGCGGTTTTGTAAATCTTCATTTGAATGTCATAGCGTCTTTCAAGCTCTTCGAGAGATGGAGCCCTGTCCGTCTTATAGTCTACAAGAACCAACTCGCCGTCTTCTTCAAAAAATAAATCTATTATGCCGCTTATTAGGATATTATCCTGAAGCGGCTTTTTTGTTAGGAAATGGTTTGCATCTGTCAAAATTGTGAACGGCGTTTCACGTTTTACAGAAGGCGAACGTCTTATACGTTCACCTAACGCTGAGTTTACCATGCGCTCTATGGAGTTGATGTCAATAAGCTGTGCTGTGTCCTTATCAAGAATGTTCTTGTCAACCAATTCCGAAGCCAAAGTCTTAATACTCTCGCTGTCTCTATGCCTGCAAAAATCTATGCGTTCCAAAAGTGCGTGTGTTACGGTGCCCTTCAACAAAGCAGTTTGTGGGCTGCGCTTTATTAGAAACTCTGGCATCTTTAAAGCTTCAGTGAAAACAGGCGCATCGTCATATTGAGTTTTTATCTCAGATATAGATAATTTAGCCGGAGTTTTTTGAATCTCTTTAACGTCCGAACGCAGCCTTAATAAAATCGTGGCTGTCTTGATGTCTGTTTCGATATCTTCACGTTTGAAATGCCTAATATCAATGACATGCGTTTTAACTCTTGCACTGGGTTCTTGGGTTTTAAGTGCAATTCTTATCCAATCCATAAAGCAATTTGCGCTGAGCGCCGACGGATGTTCCTTGTCGCTGTAAAAGCCTGTAAGGATTAACTTTTCCTTAGCCCTTGTCAAGGCAACATAAAGCACCCGTACTTCCTCAGACAGCGCTTCATTCCTTATGATTTTTGAAAGTGCAATCTGCGGCAGAGTTTTTGAAAATACACGTTTCTCAAGATCGACATATGACAGCGCAAGTCCTAAGTCTTGGTGCAAAAGGATTTTGCCCATTGTGTCTGCTCGGTTAAAACGCTTGCTAAGCCCGCACACAAATACAACAGGAAATTCCAAACCCTTGCTTTTGTGAATGGTCATAAGTCTAACAACATTATCATTATCCGATACGGACAGAGCTTCGCCCTGACCGTTTTCCTTAATCCTGTCAATATATTTAAGAAAATGGAACAACCCACGCATGGCAGAGCTTTCGTACTTCTGGGCAAATTCATCGAGAAGACAAAGATTAGGCGTTTGAACAAGCCCTGTGTCCGCTATAACCATTCCCATAACCTCGCTTACAGTCAGGTTGAGAGAAGATTTGCGCCAGCCATTAAGCATATCTATAAACGTTTTAAGCTTATCATAAAGTGAGTTGCTTTGATTTTTTTCCAGGTATTCCACAACTCCATCATAAAAGAAACCGTTTGTATATGCTTTTATTTCAAGAAGTTCATCAGGTGTAACTTTATAAATTGGAGAGTGAAGTACAGTTATTAATTCAATATCACAAAGTGGATTGTCTATAACCTGTAAAAAGCTTAAAAGCGTCTTTACCTCAGGCTTGTCATAAAAACCGTCTCTTGACTGCACGTGTATAGGTATGTTGTAAGGTTTTAGAGCTTGCGGGAGTAAGTCCGCATATTCGGAGGTACTGCGTGACAGTATAACTATATCTCGGTATTCTAAGGGTCTGTATGTACCTTTGTCGTAAACCTGCCGGTTTTCCTTAAATAACCTATCTATAGATTCAGCTATAGCCAAGCATTCGGATTCAACTTTGCTTAGGTCCTCAACTATAGTTTCTTCCTCATCATAGTTATCACCTGATGATTTTAACATTATTACATCGGTTTCTTGGCTTAATGCAAATTCACAAGAAGGGAATTGAGCCTTTGCACGTAACAGCACATCTCCTTTATAATCCAAACCACCCAATTCCGATGACATAATTCGACCAAAAAAGAAATTAACCGCATCAACAACACAGCCAGAGCTTCGGAAGTTGTCAGGCAGTATAACCTTTTGGTGATTTTCGTCATGATATTTCTCAAGGAATATTTCAGGCTTTGCCAAACGAAATTTATATATGCTCTGCTTCACATCTCCAACCATAAAGCGGTTGTTGTTAGAAACTGAGGATAGGATTAATTCCTGTATGCTGTTTGTGTCCTGATATTCGTCAATCATAACTTGGATATATTTTTTTTGCAGCGATTTGGCAAAGTCTGTAACACAGTCTCGGTTCTTGCCGGTTAGAATATCCAGACAGAAATGCTCAAGATCTGAAAAGTCACAAATGTTTTTTTCGCGTTTAAGTTTGTCAAGCCTTTCGAAAAATGTAGATAAAAGTCTAGTAATTACGCGCGTATGTGTACGTGTAAGTTCAACCTCACGTTTCATATCCTCATACGGCTTTATAAAATAGTCGTCTATTATATCCGTTATAATCTCCTTATATTGCTTTCTTAATTCCATAACTTCTTCTTTTTCAGGTGCGTCTGTTTTAATTGGAGAAAGCCGTGCAAAACTAAAATCGGAGAATATCCTGTATAATTCTGAAAGCTCGTTCTGGTTAATTGCGGTATCTATAAAAAATGCCTCGTTTTCCAAAACGTTCAAATATTTAGCCAAAGGAGCTGTATTGCGCACGATAAACAAAGCACGTTCAATCAGTTTTAGTGCAAACGTCAATTCTTTTTGAATTTCCGAAACACAAATCTTTTCCCATACGTCTATCTCATAAAACCGCTCAATGCTGTCTTTAAGCCATTTTTCAGGCATAACCTGACTGCGAAGAAAGTCGTAAATGGTTTTTATAATGCGCTTAAGGCTTTCGTCGCCCGTAGGGTCACCATATGCCTCAACTAAATCAAAAAAAGTATTGTCACCCTTCTCATACTCTTCCAAAAATATCTCTTCCAAGACCTCATTCTTCAAAAGCCATATCTCATTTTCATCCGCAATTTTAAATCCAGGGTCAAGTCCAATCAGATGAAACCCGTTTCGTATAACACTTATACAAAAGGCATGAATTGTAGAAATCTGTGCTTTTTGGAGCATTTGGAGCTGACGTCTTAGATGTTCAGAATTTGGGTTCTCATCACAAAGTTTGTTTAATGCGTCGTTTATCTTAAGACGCATTTCGCTCGCGGCTGCCTCGGTGAATGTCACAACGAGCAAGCGTTCGACATCGCCGCCATTTAAAACAATACGAATAATACGTTCAACCAAAACCGCAGTTTTGCCTGAACCCGCAGAGGCTGAAACGAGCAAATCTCCCTCTGTACATATTGCTTTCATTTGCTCATCTGTAAATAGAGTTTTCTTCATAATAACCTCATCTTGCGCCCACATTCAAATAGGCGTTAATTAAAAACGGTTCTGCCTGATTATTTATAAAAATACGATAGCAGGGGGTTGCACGCAAAAATAAACTTGCATCCGCAGCCCTTTCTTGTTGGTAATAAACCAAGTCCATACGGTTTATAACTATATCCCTTTCCGGATAGAATCCGCGAATGTCTGTTATAAAATAGAGCAAGGCTTCATCCGCAGCCACTATATCTCTAACATTCCCCACGTATCCCTGAGTTGAGCTATAAGACAGTGAAACTTTTAAAACATCAGACAGTTCAAATGTAACATAGTTTGAATGGATAACCTTATTTTTGAACACCTGCCTGTATTCAAGCAAGGTTAAGTTTTCAGATTCATAACTATTGTCCAGTGAGAAATTTGAAAACGGATTGCCCAAACGCTTAAGATATTCGTCTGCAAGTTTTTTGAAATCTTTGTCGCCGTGGTTTACGGACGTATCTGTAAAGTAAATGTTGCCGTCTGTTATTGCGAGGCTTTTCTCTCCATAATGAAATGTCTGACCGTTGAAAGCCTCTGTCATTTCAAACGTGGAAACATCTCTGTCTGTTTCAAAAAATACCTTAACCAACAAAGCAAGATCATAATTGTACGCAGCCATGCCCAACTCGCGCATTGGAGGAAACTTATCCGGCACAGCGGAGTACATACTTATCTTGTTATTGGACAAAACTTTTATAATTGCTCGCTGCTGTTCTTGGTTAACGTAATATTTGTTGCCATTTGCGCTTATCAATATAAACAAAGCCGCATTAAGCGACAGTAGAAATATTATTGTAAGAAGCTTGGCTTTTTCCCAGTTCGTACTAATCCCTCCATATGTTCGCCTTAAATTATATTTGCGGATTTTATCATAATATAGTTACGCCTTTCAAGTGTTCTTGGAACTATTCCAAGGAATTATTCCCTAGATTTTTGTGACTTGTACACCGCTATGTTATTGTGCTTGTCATTAAATTTAGAATAGGGTGATTTATGGTGATTGAGTTATGAATAAAAATTTGATGAGATTTTGCATTACAGTCCTTATATAAACAAAACTGTAATTAAAGAATTTTTAAAGTACAGAGCGGTGAGGTAATGTACAATGCATACAATAAAATATTGCGGTATCTTCTGTTTCAAAATTATATTTCATTTTGGTTTGGTTTGTTACATGATGAGGGAACGTTTTAAGTGAAAGCGTTAAGTAAAATAGGCAACCTGCTGCTATATATGAGGCAGTATAATTTCCAAATATCCGGGTTACGGATAAACAAGCTATTGGAAAAAATTATTGCCGATTATATACCTTGCATGTTGCCTCTTTTTATTTTAGCCCAATTAAGGTTTAGTAAACTAAATAATGTAGTATACCAAGTTTTTATGATAAATAATAATTATTTTTATGTATTGAATTAAATTATATGCATGTTGCACAATGTTTCCAAATATATTTGGTTAAATATATACTTGCAAAATATAAATAAGAATGATACTATAATTACATAAAAAAAATACACAACATTAGGTTTAGTAAATCTAAATTTATAGGAGGTTTTGTATGAGAGCCGTTGTTACAGGTGGTACATCAGGAATCGGATTAAGTGTTGCAGAAGTTTTGGGCAAAGCTGGATATGACATAATTCTTACTGGCATTGATATGGAGGCTAAGGAAACCGCGCTTAAGTATCTTTCTGATAAGGGTATTAATTCAGAGTTTTACTATGCTAATTCTATGGTGGAAGAAGATGTTATTAATGCCTTTAAGCAGATTTCTGAAAAGCATGACAGTCTGGATGTTCTGATAAATAACGTCGGAGGTATCTTCGGACGTGCAAGATTTGAGGAAATGCCCACAAAGCTTATGAGAGATGTTATGGCTCTTAATTTTGATTCGGCTTTCTTTGCGTCGGTTAACGCTATCCCATTACTTAAGAAGGGAAAAAATGCCTCTGTAATAAATTACTCAAGTATAGCAGTTACCTCAGGCGCAGGCCCAGGGGCAGGCATATATGCGGCTTCAAAGGCTGCAATCGAGGGTTTTACAAGAGCCTTAGCTAAGGATTTAGTTGAATATGGCATACGCGTAAATGCTGTTTCTCCAGGAACAATAGACACAGCTTTCCATTCCGCTACAAAGCGTGATGTTATGGAAAAGTGGAAGGATGGCATCCTTATGAAACGTTTTGGCGAGCCGACTGAAGTTGCTACGGTTATCGAATTTTTGGTTTCGGAAAAGGCTTCATTTATAACCGGTGAAATCATTCAGGTCAACGGTGGTCAAGCATTTATTTAATATGAGCGATGACAAGAAAAGTACTATAACAGACGTAGCGGTTGATGCGGGCGTTTCAAAATCTCTCGTATCCTTTTACTTAAATAACAAGTTCGATAAGATGAGTTCACAAACTCAAGAGAGAATTGCAGCTTCAATAGAAAAGCTGCAATTCTCTCCAAATGAACGTTATCGTCGCGTTAAATACAAGCCAACGGGCATGATAGGATTTATCATACCCGACCTCTCTGATTTATATTATCCTGAGGTTTTCAAGGGCGTTAGCGACGAGTGTATGAGACATGATTTGAATGTGCTTATTGCGGATACAGATAATAATGTCTTAAAAGAAAACCAGTTCATTTCATCCTTAATTACGAAAACAGATGGAATTATAATATGTAGCGTTGGCAATAACGATGAGAACATAATAAAGCTATGCTGTAATAAGCCAACTGTACTTTTGGATAGAAAAACCCGTGTTCAAAAATTTGATACTGTGCGCTCGAATAACACTCAGACTATGAATGAGCTTATGGAATATCTTAAAACAGTCGGGTATGAAGCATTTGCCCTGTTTACTCCTGAGATACTATTCGGTATGTCAAGAGAAGAACGTGCGGAGGCATTCAGTTGCTTTGCTACGGAAAACGAACTTTTGTACCGCATATACACAATTGACAGATTTGACCAAAAAAAGACACTTTTAGGGCTTGTTAATTTTATGGAGATATCAAAGCGTAAAAAAGCCGTAGCTATAGCCGTAAACGGTCAGACGCTTATTGACCTTCTGTCTTGCGTTAATGCTCTTAATCTGAAAGTTCCCTCTGATATAGGTGTCTGTGGGTATGATGATTTTTCATGGGCTCCACTTGTAAATAGCGGAGTAACAACCATAAACCAACCAACTTACGATATCGGTGTTAAGTGTGTATCAAGGCTTATTTCAAGAATGAAAGATAATTCGTTACCGCCTGAGGTTATTTGCCTGTCAGCAAAACTGATAATCAGAGGCTCGGTATAAGGAGGTATTAAATGAAAAAACTTTATGAACCGCCTGCAAGCATTATTTCTATAAAATATAAACCAGACAACGAGGTTATAACGGAGAACCCTCCTAGATTTATGTGGGTTCCTCCGTTTGATGAAGATGTGAACTATAAACTTCAAATCTCAACATCAAATGATTTTCCGGATGATTGCACGAAAACCTACACAGGCATACCGTATAACTTTTTTACACTATCTGAGCCATTAAAACCTGCGCGTTATTTTTGGCGCTATAGTGTTGATGATTCTGTAGGGGAATATAGCTACGGCGAAACCAGAACCTTTGAGGTTTCAAACGATGCCGTAGAAACGCCCATTCCCGATTGGAAAGAAAGAATTTCTCTTGCAGATAAAAGCCACCCAAGATTATGGCTTAATTCATCAGAAATTGAGGACTATGCAAAAACCATAGATACAAATGAACATTTTAAACGCTTTTATGAAAACGCTGTATTACCATACATAGATGCAGAATTCCCAAATGAACCAAAACCATACCCAAACAACAAAAAGGTAATAGCTATATGGCGTCAGAATTATATGGACTGTCAAAAGGCATATAATATGATTCGTAACATGAGTTTTGCAGGGGTAGTAAAAAAAGATGATAAGCTTATAAACAAAGCTAAAGAATGGTTGCTTGAAATTGCAAAGTGGGATGTTAACGGCGCAACCAACCGCAATTATAACGATGAATGTGCATTTCGCGTAGTTGGTGCGTTGGGCTTTGGATATGACTGGCTCTATAATTATATGACAGACGATGAACGAAAGCTCGTTCTTGATAGTTTATTCATAAGAACAAAACAAGTTGCAGATCATGTAATGATTAACTCACGTATCCACTTCTCGCTTTATGATTCTCATGCAATTCGTTCGTTATCATCTGTTTTAACACCATGCTGCATAGCCATGCTTGGTGATAATGATGAAGCTGCTCATTGGCTTAACTATACCGTTGACTACCTATCTGTAATTTATACGCCTTGGGGCGGAGAAGAAGGTGGTTGGGCCGAAGGCCCGCTTTATTGGACAACGGCAATGGCGTTTGTATTTGATGCCATTAGCTTGATAAAGAACTATCTTAAGATAGATTTATTCAAGCGTCCATTCTTCCAAAAAACAGGCGACTATATACTGCACGCGAATCCACACGACACATATAGAGTATGTTTTGGAGACCAGTCTAACATAGGTCAAAAACCCGGATTAAAAACCGCGTTTAACATAAGACTTCTTGCAGGCATTACTCGGAACGAAAATTATGCTTGGTTTTTTGAAAAGGTAAACGCGAGAGAAAGCTTTGACGACACAAGCTTTTTCAACACCGGATGGTGGGATTTTTATTTTGACAATATGATGTATCATGCGCAATACAACGCCAATAACCCTGTTGCACCTGTTGGAACGCAAGTTAAGTGGTTTAAGGATATTGGATGGGTGAGTATAAATAAGGACATGTCAGATGAAAACAACCACATATTTTTTCTCACAAAAGCCAGTCCTTATGGATGCGTGAGCCACAGCCATGGAGACCATAGCTCGTTTCTTCTCTTCGCATACGGAGAACCATTGGTTATTTTAAGCGGATATTATATCGGGTTCAATTCCTCAATGCACTTGCATTGGCGTAGACAAACCATTTCTCATAATACGCTTTTGATAAACGGCAAAGGCCAGTATGCAGGGATGGACAAAACCTTACAATTGTCGGCTACCGGAACTGTTATTGATGCTTGCGAAAACTATAAGGGTCGAGAGAACTTGGTCTATATCAAAGAGAATCCAACGCAAGCTTATTTAACCAACGGTGTTTCGGAACTTAAAGACTTCACTCGCGAGATCTACTTTGTTGACAATGCATACTTTGTTATAGTAGACAAGGTTTCATTAAACGAGCCAGGTGAAGTTGATTGGCTTTTGCATTCGCTTACACAATTCGAGATTAAATCCAACAAGTTTATTGTTGAAAGAGAAAAAGCAAAGCTTAGGGGAAAGTTCGTTTATGTTTCAAGTGGCATTGGCGATGTTTCACAGACCGATTCCTTTGACGGAGTTGATGAGGCTGAGCTTGAGGGCTTAGATATGCAATGGCACTTCAAGATGAAAACCAAAAAAGCCTTAAACCATACAATTGTAACTTGCCTTGTTCCACTTAGAACAGATGAAGAAACAACCGTTTCGGACGTTATCGATGACCAGGGACATAATATTTTTGTATACTTTAGCCGTGACGGCAAGAGTTTTACCCTTGAAATTGATAAAAGTGTGATTTATTAATCCGGGGGGACTTTAATGAAAAAAGAATCTAAGTTTACAAGCTTAAAAAAAGAAATGAAATATAATTGGCAGCTTTATGTGCTTGCCGCTCCCATAGTTATATGGCTTGCACTCTATGCGTATAAGCCTATGTGGGGTTTATTGATTGGTTTTATGAAATACAGCCCTTTCCGTCAAATGAGATTTATAACCGAGGACTGGATTGGACTTGAAAACTTTAAAACCCTTATGTTCGGGCGTGCATCTGCACCGTTCTGGAGGGCTTTTAAAAACACAATACTTCTAAGCGGATATGGTATAATCTTCGGTTTCCCTGTTCCGATTATTCTTGCATTGATGTTTAATGAAGCAAAGAGTGCAGGCTTCAGGAAATTCTCTCAAACGGTCACCTACATTCCTCACTTTATATCCGAAGTTATTGTTGCAAGCCTTGTCCTGTCATTTTTGGCAATTAATACAGGTATTATCAACGTATTGCTTCAGAAATTTCTTGGGCTTTTCGGAATTGATTATTCCCATATCGGTTTTATGCTTGTTCCAAAATATTTCAGAACAATATATATAACCTCAGGTATTTGGAAGGATGCAGGTTTTAATTCAATCGTGTTCTTCGCCTCGCTTGTAGGAATTTCTCCCGAGCTTTATGAGGCTGCTAAAATTGACGGCGCAAATAAGTTCCAGCAGATTATCAATATAAGCATTCCGGGCATAACTCCAACGATAGTTGTTATGCTTATTATAAGGATAGGAAACATCCTTAACGTCGGATACGAAAAGGTAATCTTGCTTTATAAGCCCGTTATTTATGAAACCGCCGACATCTTAAGCACATACGTTTACAGGCTTGGTTCCGAAAATGTTGACTATGGCTTGTCAACGGCTGCAAGCTTAATAAATTCGCTTATTGGTTTCGCATTTGTTATTGCAGCAAATAAAATATCAAAGCGCTTGACTCAAGCGTCTTTGTGGTAAGGAGGGGGCGCGTATGCAGAAGGAAATTATTTCACCGGCCGAAAGGGTCTTTCAAATCACCAACTATATAATCCTCACAATTGCGTCAATCTGTGCCATATACCCATTCCTATACGTTTTGTTTGCTTCTATAAGCTACGGCGGTTACGTTGACACAGGTCAGGTTGTTTTCTGGCCTAAGGGTATAAATTTAGATGCATACAGAAAAGTTCTTGGAGAGAGTTACTTTTGGACATCTTATGCAAACACATTTTTTTACACAATCTTCGGTACAATATTCAGTATGATTGTGACAGCTCCTGCCGCTTATTCATTGTCTAAAAAGCGTTTTGCATTCAGAAAAACACTTAACCTATTATTGGTTTTTACAATGTGGTTTAATGTAGGATTTATTCCTCAATACCTCAACTTCAGGTCTTTAGGCGTGCAGGACAGCCGTTGGGGTATTGTTGTATCATTCGGCGTGCAGGCTTTTAACGTTATACTTTTACGTAACTATTTTGAAGCCGTATCTGAATCGCTTGAAGAGGCCTCAAAGATTGACGGCTGTAACGACTTCATGACTTTCTTAAAGATATACCTTCCGCTTTCAAAGCCCGCTCTTGCAACAGTTTGGCTTTACTATGCAATAGGACGTTGGAACGGTTATTTCTGGTCTTCTGTACTTTTGACCAAGAAGTCACTTGTTCCATTGCAGATTTATTTGAAACAGATGGTTATTGACATGGGAATTAACACAGAGACCGCGAACACTATTTCAAACCTTAGATATTCATATGCAACCCTCGTATATGCGGTTGTTATATGCTCTGTTATCCCCATAGTTGCAATCTATCCGTTTATCCAACGCTATTTTACCAAGGGCATTATGGTAGGCGGCGTTAAAGAATAATTAGGGCAATCCCTTAAAATTAAATAAAATCAAAAAGGAGAGGTTTATATGAAAAGAAAACAAATTATTTCAGCATTACTTGCATCTGTCCTGATTTTTACCGTTTTCACAGGCTGTGAAGGTACATCAGAACAAGGCGCCACAGGGGGCACAACTTCAGGTACAACAGCAAGTGCTTCAAACGAGAAGTTTCCAAAGCCCGGAACAGAGCTTAAAATTCACTGGCATTCTGGAGACAAATGGACAATCGTTGACAAAAGTGGAAAGCTTTTGCCTGTATTTGAGGAGCTCCAAAGGGTAACCGGTTATAAATTAACCAATGCCGCAAACACAACAGCTACAAAATCATCTAACGAGTTCCAACTTCAAGCAGCACAACAATTTCCAGCCGACATCTACGGCGCAAACAGTATTACTCCCGAGATTATGAAATACGGTATGGAAGGTGCGTTTGTAAGACTTGATATGTTGATGGATCAGTATGCTCCGGACATGAAGAAGTATTTGGATGCAAACCCCGAGGTTAAGCGTTCTATTACAGCTCCCGACGGCCATATATATTTTATGGCTTATCAACCGGATGGCGGCGTTGCAAGAACTTACTTTTTAAGAACAGACTGGCTTAAAAAGCTAAACCTTGAGGTTCCAAAGACTGTGGATGAACTTGAAAAAGTGCTCATCGCTTTCAGAGATAAGGATCCAAACGGCAACGGCAAGAAGGACGAAGTCCCTTACTTCAACGATAAGTGGGAGGAAACAATCAGGCTTGCAAACCTTTGGGGCGCAAGAGTATATGGTAACGACACTTATTCTGCAAGAGTCGTACTTGATAAGGACAATAAGATGTACCACGCATGGACCGCTCTCGAATTTAAAGAAGCTTTAAAGAACATGGCAAGATGGTACAAGGACGGTCTTATAGACCCTGAGTTTATTACAAGAAAGGCTAACACAGCCAGACAAACCCTTCTTACAGGGGAAAATAGGGGCGGTATGACCCATGACTGGATTGCTTCAACATCATCATATAACGAGGTTCCTGACTTACTTAAAAAGGTGCCTGACTTCAAATTTGAATCCATCCTTCCGCCGAGCTCCGATAACGGCCCAGGCTTTGAAGAACATCAGAGAATTACAGTTAAGCCGGACGGCTGGGGTATTTCTGTAAATAGTAAGAACCCTGAAGCTGCTATTGCTTTAATGAACTATATCTACACTCCGGAGGGCAGAAACCTTGTCAACTTCGGTGTTGAGGGTCAAACTTGGGATATGGTAGACGGAAAACCTAAGTTTAAGGATGAAATTGTTAAGCTTGGCGGCGGCGTTAATAACTACCTCTACGAATTCCAAGGTGCTCAATTGCCTATCGGTTACCAACAGAATTACGAATATGAGAAACAATGGACAAATTCCGTTGGCTTAGCAGGCGTTGAACTCTATGATAAGGCCAAGGTTATTATCAAGAACCCAACTCCGATCTTAAACTGGAATAAGGATGAAAAGGCTGTTTATGACAAAGTTGTTCCAAACCTCCACGCTTATATGGATGAGCAGGCTCAAAAGATGATCACAGGTCAGGTTGACATTGACAAGACTTGGGATGCTTATGTTGCAGAATGCAAAAAGCTTGGCGTAGAAGACCTCGTTGCAGCTTACAACAGTGCTTACGAAAGGTACAAGAAGTAATATACGATATAAAAGGGGATGTAGATTTCTACATCCCCTTTCTAAAAAATTTTTTTCGGGAGGTTATATGGATTATAATAGAATGCTTGACCAAATGGAAAAAGAAAGCTTGCACTTTTCTGAAACGTTTAACGACAGCTATGATTTGTTAAGCGGTTGGGGTCATGGGTATTTCTGCCATCTGGACGGCGGTCGCTTAAGCTTTTATCTGGATAAGCCCAAGGAGCATATTTGCGAGATTTGCGGCAAAAATTACGAGGGTGAAAAGTATGATAATATCTTTACATACTTTTACAGAAATGAAGCCTTCCTTACCATTCTTAAATCTGCGGTTATTTTCAAAGAGAGAGGCAAGGATGAGTTTTTAGAGATTTTGAAGAAAATTTCATTGTTTTATGCTGAAGGGTTCAATAAATTTACATTACACGTTAAGGATAAACCCTGTGATGATATTAACCTTGACATTGGAGGAGCCGGGCGTATTATGCCCCAAGGTTTGAATGAAGCTATTATACTTACGCGTTTTATTGAAGCCTTATCGCTTGTACGTGAAAGCTTGGAAAAAGACCTTGAATTTTTAAAAACAGTTAAAGAGAATTATATAGACAATATTGTTGAGCTGTTAAAATCCCAAATCATAAAAATCCACAACATACCTATGTGGAAATGCTGCGCTTTGGGCATTGTTGGATTTTTTTTCAAGGATGAGGAATTAATTGACTTTGCGTTTAATTCCGAATTCGGCTTGTACAATCAACTTAAAGACGGTGTTACAAAGGATTATTTCTGGTATGAAGGCTCAATTCACTACAACTTTTTTATTCTGGAAGGCTTGACAGCTTTACTATATCATGCCAAGGGTTACGATAATATCGGGAAATTGGAACACTACGTCGAGAACATGCTAAGCGCCGCCTATTACTATGCTTTTGACAATATTGTTTTACCAAATCCCAATGACGGCTGGCCTAATGTTAATTTGAAAACCTACAGCTACATCTATGATGTTGCGGCCGCATATTACGGAGAAAATTCAATTATTGGCAATTTAATTAAAAACATATATAATGCAAAACGTGAGGTTGTTCATTTACCATTGTCAAAGCCATATTTCTTTGAGGGTATAAGCCTTCAAAGGCTTATCTATACAAAAGACTTTAACGTTAACGCGTTTGAACCGGCGAAGAGAGCCTGTGTTGTTTATCCCAATTCCTTTTATACTATGCTTAGAAATGAAAAGGTTAATGTCTTTTGCAAATTCGGACTTAACGGCCCAAGCCATGCACATCCCGACAAGATGAATATAGAGGTTTTGTTTGGGAACGACATACTTACAAGAGATTTATCCAATCCCGGATATGGCACAGATATTTGCAACACTTGGAACAGAATGACAACCTCCCACAATACGGTTGTATGTGGATTAAAGAACCAGACATCCATGGAGGGGGGCGAAGTTTTAGCTTTTAACGAAACAAAAAAGAACGTTAGCGTTAAGACTCAAGCATATAACGGCATAGAGTATATCAGAACGCTTGCACTGACAGAAGACGGCTTCAATGATGAATTTGAGGTTAATGCGGATTCGGAAACACAGATGGATTATTTCTTCCATTGCGATGCAATTCTCCAAGCAGATTTCGATAGCCGTGCTTACACATTTGAGACAAACGAAGAGGGTTATCAGCATTTATTAGATTGCCGTGAGTATATTAAGCCAAACAACGCAAGCGAAGCAGGGTTGACTTGGACGCTTAACGGGCGCAAGATTAAAAGCCGCATAGCTTTACCAGAAGGCACAAGTCTTATTTTAGCAAAGACAATAGACAATCCATCATCTAAGCGACGCGATACATTTATTATACGCACAAAGGCTAAAAACTTTAAATTTATGACTTTTTGGAGGGCATTATGACATTTTTTCATGACAAGGATATTAAAACAGAAGTTGTTGATGAGGGTAAGGTTACAAGAAAAATTCGCGGATATAATAATCAGCTTATGGCAGTTGAGGTGTTTTTTGAAAACGGCGGCATAGGCACCGTTCATAAGCACGTTCACGACCAAGTGACCTATGTTTTGGAGGGTAGTTTTGAATTTACTGTTGAAGATGAGGTCAGTGTGGTCAATCAAGGCGATTCTATCGTTATTAACTCAAACATAGAGCATGGTGCACGTGTCCTTTCTGACAAAGGTCGCTTACTGGATATGTTTTCACCTATGAGAGAAGATTTTTTATAATTTTTCGTGATTTGACGAAAGTACTCTCGCCAGTATTTACACGTAAATCAAAAAAGAGCCTGTTAGTAAATATTTACTGACAGGCTCTTTTTAAATATATATGAGGCAATATAATTTCCAAATATATAGTTTACACAGCAAATCCTGAAACCATCTGCGCAAGTACCTCAGACTGGCTGTTGAGTTCTTCTGCGGCGGCGGCGGATTCTTCGGAAGTTGCGGCGTTGCGCTGTACAACCTCAGAAATTTGGTTTATGCCGATTGTTATTTGTGAAATGCCTTCGGATTGTTCTTTGGTTGCTGTAAAAATGTTATTTATAATTTCAGAAACGAGGTTTATGTCTGAAACAATCTGTTGAAGGGACTGGGCGGTTAATTGAGCCGTGTTCGTGCCGTAATTTATCTTGGAAATTGTGTCTTCTATCATGACTGCTGTCTCTTTGGCGGCTTGCAAACTTCTTCCCGCAAGTGCACGAACCTCCTGCGCAACCACAGCAAAGCCTTTTCCATGCTCACCTGCACGCGCAGCCTCTACAGCGGCATTAAGCGCGAGAAGGTTTGTTTGGAAAGCAATATCGTCAATAACCTTGATAATTTTGGAAATATTATTTGAGGCTTCCTTTATTTCCTGCATGGACGAAAGCATATTGGTCATCTCGTCATTACCGCTTTTTGCACTGACCATAGATTTTTGTGAAAAATTGTTAGCAGACTGTGCATCTTGTGCTGTTTTTTGCGTTTTGTCATTTACAGTTTGTATTGTAGCATTAAGTTCTTCTACGGAGCTTGCCTGAACACTTGCTCCATTGGCTATGTCCATAGCGGATTCTGAAATTTGTTTTGCACCGCTTAATACGTTATCCGCCGAAGTTTTGATGTCGCTCATAGTGTTTCTAAGGGTTTCGGATATGTGGTTTATTGAGTTTTTAATTAAATCAAACTGACCTAAATATTCACGATTTATACTTATCCTTAAATCGCCATTTGCAAGTGTGCTAAGCACCTGAGTTATTTCGCTTATGTATGAACCTATTGAGGTTACCATCCCATCAAAGGAATTGGTCATCTCGGCAAAGCTACCTTTATGGTTTTTATTAATCGTTACATTAAAATCACCCTTTGAAAGCTGTGACAAAACCTGATTGGCTTCGTTAATAGGAGTATTTACGGCCTGAAGAAGGTTGTTTAACCCTTGGATAAGCACTTTCCAATCGCCGTTATACTTGCTTGCATCTGCTCTTGTGTCAAGCCTTCCGTCGATAGCAGCGGTTATCAGACTGTTAACATCTTTGTTAACAGACGAAAGATTGCTCTTTAACTCATTAAAGTATTGGTTTGCAATAACCTTTTTGCCCGGAAACTTGGGAAGTTCAGCACTAAATTCGCCTTCTCCAAATTTGCTGAAACCGCTCATTATTGTTAACATATCTTTAACAATTCCGCCCACTGCATTATTTATTGCTTTAGCTACGTTTTTATATTCTCCGTTAAACTCGTTCTCTGGTATTATGGCTTCAATATCGCCTTTCTCAATTTCATCGGACATCGTGTTTATTTTTTCTATAAGAAGGAAGATAATGTCTCTAAGGGTAATAAATGAACGTGCAAGCATACCTATTTCATCTTTGCTTTGATAGCTTATATTGACCCTGAGATTGCCCTTTGACATATTTTCTGCAGCCATTTCGATTTGTTTTATAGGGTTGGTAATGGCCTTTGTTATAACAGTAGTTAAAGTGGCAATAACAATTAAAGCGATTACGAGAGAAATAACTATTGTTAAAATAGTATTTTGGTAAGCAGCCTTTGCAATTGCGTTTTGATTGTCAGTTAGCTTTTGCTGTGCGATCGTAACTTCATCTAAGATCTCAACCGCTTTGTCAAATTCGGGTTTATAAAATGATATGAATACATCAAGAGCTTTTTCTCGCCCTTCATCAGTGTTATGTTTGGCAAGCTCGTAAATCTGCTCTCTATACTTTGCAACGCTTGTAAGTACCTTTTCAAATCTATCCATATATGATGGATCAACCCTGGAATTATTCTTAAAATTTTTGATTGCTTCAGAAAGTGCAGCTCTTTCCTGATTGCAACGTTCAATAGCGTCTACCGTGACTTTAGAATTGTTACTGCTTATAGCAAGTAATAATTCTTTTTGGACAGCCTGCATTTGCCTTCGCGTCTGCCAAAGATATGCGTTATTAGGGACGGTTTTTGTTGAAAACTGGGTAATAACTGTGTTCAAACTTGTCGCATTCAGATAAGACATAAGTGATAGTACTATAACCACCAGTAGAGTAATTCCAAAACCAATGCTTAATTTTGTCTTAATCTTTAAATTTTTCATAAATTTTCTCCCCATTTTTTAGAATTATTTTTTGCATTGCGACAATGACCCTTAATTATTTTGCGCATTATATCATGGCGTTTAAAGTAATTAAATACATGGTGACCAAGTTTCACTAGTGCGAACTGTGCTTATATGTGATTATGCTGATAAGAAATTTTCGCTAAATTCCCGCTATATAGCGGTTTTTTATTTACATAATACAAAAATTATGTTACATATATTTTTATAGAATAAGAGTTGTACCTGTGATTATCTTGTTTGAAAGAAAGGGGATTTATATGTCTGAAAAATGCCTGTCAAACCTTGCAGTTTTGATGGACTTGTTAAACATTTCTACGGTTGACTTGTCCAAGGCTATAAACATGGAGCGAACATCTATAAGCAAATGGCGGCACGGTACTAACAGAATTATGGTTGATATGCCTTATTTTGAAGAAATAGTCAATTATTTTGTACAAAAAAACGAAAGCCTTGGAAATGAGTTGCTTGAGGATTTTTTTGAAGGCATATACCCTGTTAAGAAACGACTTCATAAGGATTATTTAAAAAGGTGCATAAGAAACTATATTTTAAACATTCCGGATAGCAAGATGCCATTCCCTAAAAATGATATTTACTTTAATGTAACAAAACTTAACGGTGCTGATGGTAGGATGAGTATGTTTACTAGTTTCTTGGAGACGGCTGAAAAGTCACCAACCCCCTGCACAATAAAAGTATTTGAAACCGACCAGCTTGAGTGGGTTTCGTGTAATATGCAATATTGTGTGACACTTTATCAAAAGCTTAAAAATGTTCTGAACCTAGGACATAAGGTCGAGTTTGTATTTCAGTTTGTAGAAAATTACTCGATAAAACAGATTTTACATCAAATGTTTACAGAATTATCATTTCACGATAATTTGTCTATATTTATCTATTCCACGAAACCAAACAGACCTTCTATAAGTAGCATATATGTGTTGTCAGAGCAAAAGGCCATCGTGGGATACTGGTTTGACGATGATTTAGAAGAAATGACCAGTTGCTTATTCAATAATAAGCAATATGCAGAAATTCAAGAAAAGATTTTTGAAAAATATAAGGCCACATCGACTCCTATTCCGGCTTCAATAAAGTTACCTGAGCTTGGAAAAATGTTCAGGTGTATCAATGCTTCAAACAAAAGAAATGAGGCCTATTATTATTCTGGGAAGGCATTAAGTCTTGCGACGATGAGCAAAGAACTGTTTGATGAAGTAGTCGATAGCAATAATTTTACTAATGAGCAAAAAAAGATTTGCAATGAGTATTATAATGTGTTCCGAAGCAATATAGAAAATAGCGGGGATCACGAAATGAGCGGATTTTACTATGTGCTTGATGAAATAATCGCACTTTTGGATTATCCAACCATAACAAACTATGTTTTGTCTGCAATAACAGGAAAACTTGTAGAGATGAGCAGGGAACAATATTTGCGCCATTTTAAGGATACGGCTGAAATTTTGCTTAAGGATAATCGGTATCGTGTTCTTTTGCACTATACCGTTGCGTCTACACCTGTACCTATATCACATCCAAAGTATATATGGTGTAAAAACGAAAGCTGGGTAATACTCATAAATACCGATGACGTTTCCGGAAAAACAAAATTCATGTTTAATGACGATCCACATGTTTCAAGAATGTTTCAGTTAAGCTTTTATAATATCTACAGTAAAGTTTCCAACCAAAATAAAGATAACGCTTATGTTGCCAAGATTTTTATGAAGATTGCAAATGGGGAGACAATTTGATTAAACGGTAATGGAACGTGTAAAAAAGCGGGCTAGTAGATGTCTACTAACCCGTTTTTTTCGTTTCCGGTACCCTGCGAAATCCGTCAATTTAGTTTAATGCAAACGGTATAATCTCAATAAGATTTTCTGCATC
>CAYPQA010000002.1:0-48832 GCA_964412725.1 uncultured Eubacteriales bacterium | reverse complement strand
CATACTCGAAGAAAAGTCTGCTATATATTTGGAAATTATATTTCCTCATATATAGCAGACATTGACTTAGCAGAGCAAAAAATCAACCGAAAGTACGTAAATTGGAGATATTAAACGGGCTCTTAGCTCAATCCGGATATAACCCCATCTGAGTCAACATTCATATTGCAAGCTGCAGGCACTTTGGGGAGGCCGGGCATTGTCATAATATCACCAGTTTGCAGCACAACAAATCCCGCACCGGCCAGTAAACGTGCCTCGGATACGTTTATTATAAAGTCTGTGGGTCTTCCGAGAAGCGCTGGATTGTCAGAGAGGCTGTATTGCGTCTTTGCCATGCAAACGGGCAGGTTTGAATAACCAAGCTTTGCAATGGACTTAAGGCTTTTCTTAGCCGCCTCTGAGAATCTGATGCCCGACGCACCGTAAACCTCTTTTGCAATTATTGTAGCTTTTTCCTCGATGGATTGTTCAAGTTCATATAACTGATTAAAGTCGTTCTGTTTCTCCATTGCCGCAAGCACAGCCTCTGCAAGCTCTATGCCGCCTTGACCGCCCTTTTCAAAAACCCTCGAAACTGCAAAATTACCGCCCGTGGTTTCCATGCACCTAGTGCGCATAAACTCAATCTCATTTTCCGTATCTGTCGGAAACACATTAAGCGCAACAACAAAAGGCAGTCCAAACTTTTTTATGTTTTCCATATGCTTTTGAAGGTTGCAAAAGCCTTTTTCAAGTGCCGCCAAATTCTCAGTACCCAATGATGCCTTGTCAACGCCGCCGTTATATTTCAACGCGCGTATTGTTGCTACAATGACGACCGCATCGGGTTTGAGGTTACCAAGGCGACATTTTATGTTCAAAAATTTCTCCGCACCCAAATCTGCACCAAAACCCGCTTCTGTAACGCATATGTCACCATACTTGAGCGCAAGACGTGTTGCAAGAATAGAGTTACAGCCATGTGCTATGTTTGCGAATGGGCCGCCATGAATTATAGCCGGTGTGCCCTCAAGCGTCTGCACAAGGTTCGGCTTTATAGCATCCCTGAGCAATATAGCCATAGCATCCTCAGCTTGCAAGTCCCTTGCTCGCACAGGTTTTTTATCCTTGCTCTGCGCAACGATTATATTTCCCAGTCTGGTCTTTAAGTCGTCAAGCGAAACAGACAGGCACAATATAGCCATAATCTCCGACGCAACGGTTATTATGAACCTATCCTCTCTAACCTGTCCGTTACCGCGTCCCATACCTACAACAACATTACGCAACGCTCTATCATTCATATCCAACGCACGCGGCCACGTTATGCTGTTTATATCAATGTTTAGCGGGTTGCCTTGGTGAATTGAATTGTCTATCATAGCCGACAGCAGGTTGTGCGCACTTGTTATGGCATGGAAGTCGCCTGTAAAGTGCAGGTTTATATCCTCCATCGGCACAACCTGAGAATAACCTCCTCCGGCTGCTCCGCCCTTAACGCCCATACAAGGCCCCAACGAGGGTTCCCTCAATGCAACAACGGTCTTTTTACCCAAGATATTCAATGCCTGCGAAAGCCCGACTGTCGTTGTAGTCTTGCCCTCACCCGCAGGAGTTGGATTTATCGCTGTAACAAGCACAAGCTTACCGTTGGGTCTTTGCATAACTTCATCGCTAACCGACAGCTTAGCCTTATAATTACCGTACTGCTCCAAGCCCTCAATACCAAACCTCTCTGCAACCTCCGCTATATGCAGCATAGGGCGTTCTCTCGTAATTTCAATGTCTGTTTTCATAATAGTCCCCTTTTTAATTTATATTCAATCGTCTAAGTTCCTGACGCTTGTAACACGGTTTACTAATAGATATGAATAAACTTTATGGTAAGTTTTTCGTTTGGTTTCATGCTACTTATTTAGAAAGATGTGCATCTATAATAATTTTGTCACACTTATTACAATAGTCACTGGGGATTTGAAATTCAGTAAAAGTATAATTAGCCCTAACACAGCCTTTTTCAGTAAATAACTTATCTGATATACCAATCTTTTCTCCTTGCACCTTCCACCTTACCTTAGCCCTGCCGTCACCGGTAAGTGTTCCGGGTTTCATCTCTTCTCCGCAATACGGGCATTTCACAATAATACAACCCCTTTTTTGAAATGAACATTATTACCATACTGACCTAAAACTTATAAACAATTGGTCAGCTTATTTTTTTGAATTTCCTAATGTTAGAGAAAGCACTTTAGGTCTTGCACCCTTTGCATATCTAAATCCCAGCGCATGCCGAATTATTTCAGGAATATAGTAGTTGTCGCCTTCAACTCTAAGATAGCCTTCTTGTTGCATTGTTTTTTCCTCCTGAACAGTCAATTCTATACTATTCTTGGTAAAAGGTAATATTTTTAGTTCACTACTTATTCTCGACAACTTTTCAAATATCGGTTTAATGGAGTGAATCTCTTGTTCTATTTCTGAAACCTTTTCCTGATTACATGATGCAACTGCGCTTCTTATTTCGCCCGGCATTATAATTCTATCGTTATAAGAAACCTTGCTTTCACTATTTTCTGTAGCGTATTTCAGAAATCTTATTATGTCGCGAGCTTGTAGCATACCATTAAAGTCAGAAAGCGCGGCAAAAATCCATCTTGAAGTAAAAGCCTCATTAGATGTTGGTTTTCCTAACTTTAACCCCCAAAATCTTTCTAAATTACTCTCTATTACGCTATATATGGCATTTTCAACGTCGACATTTCTGTCAAGAAATTTCGGTTGGGCTTGAGACACAATCCAAAGGGCTAACCTTAAAGCTTCAATAAAAGACCACTTTAATTCATAATCCTTGTGACTTTGCTCAAATTGAGCAAAATTAACCTCTATAGATTCACGTGCTAAGTCTTTTCTTAAGAATACAATAGCTCCAATTTGACTATATCTTGATGAAAGATTGTTAATTATGTTTTGACACAAGGTACTCACAGCAATCTTCTCCGAGTGGCGCTTTGATGTTTCTTTAAAAATTTCTTCAAGTCCATCAACAACAATGACTATCTGCTCATTTGCTGATACTAATCCTTCGTTTACAAATCCAAGATTAGAAGGACTAACAGAATCCTTATTAATTGAATTTACTATTAAATTTTCCCAAAAAGAGTTCCACTCTGACTCAGTGTGATCAGCTTCATTAAATTTAGTTAATTTGTCATAATTCTCTTTCCAAACAAATTTGGATACACTTACACCTGTAATATCTTTATTAATGTTTTCAATACAGGTTGACAAGTCATCTATCATTTCAATGTCATTCTTGGGACAAATAATTGGTAGTATATAACCACCTTTTTTAAAGTTTGCCACTTTATCCAAACTTGCACAAAATGAAAACCAATCTTTATTATTAATTAACTTTCGAAACAAGAATGTCTTACCAGAACCTTTAGCGCCCATTATCACAGAAGATGGGATTCTGGTTGCATACTTTCTTTTTAAAGCTCTTATAGGACTTGTTACGAGAATTTCAAAGCTTGAAGCACTATCTGCTGTGATCTGCTTTTCAGCAAAATTATTAACGCTTTCTATAAATGATTTCCTGTCAAAATTATCAGAAACTTCATTTTGGCTCTTAGGTAAAAAATTGTTTCTTACAAATTTTACTATATTATTATACATTTCACGGTCATTAAGTTTACTCTGTATTTGCTCCACTGTTGTTAAGTGAATCAATTCACTTGCAAATTCTAAACTTACGACAACATTGTCGGTTAACCCATATTCTTCATCTTCTACATCATAACAGCTGGATAAACTATTAATAATTTCAGATGTATCCAAATCTGATGGCACCATACTAAGTATTATTTGTGGTAATATAGAGTCTTCTTGTATTTTTAGGCCTTTTAAAATATGGCTTAAAACCATCTTAGTGCCTTTAATTGACTGCATTGATGTTGAAGTGACAAGATATTTTTTCACCCTTGGGTCAAATAATAAAGTTGAAGAAAATTCGCTTATCCCTGTGCGTAAGTCAACAAGCACGGCGGAAACTCCCAGCTTAAGTCCTATCTTATATAGAACCTCGCTTAAAATATACTCTTTATTTTTGCCGTTCGTTATAGACTCAGGGTTTGCGTAGATGTCCAACAGCTGTTGCTCATAGCGATATGTGGGAATGAAGTAATGTTCTATTACTTTAATATCATTTTCTAATGCCATTGTTGACTGGACAATATTTTTACAAGCAAATTCAACAATTTCATCTATATCATCGCTATCTTGAATCAGTGCTAATAAGTCCAAGTAACTAAAAACTTCAATTGAATTGTGGGCTTGAAGATTAGTAAGTCCTGGTGCTTCTATATCTGAGTCGATTATCAAAAGCTTATTGTTTAATTGATTTTCAAAAACCGTTCCCCAAGCTTTTGCAAAGGCTATTAAGGTAAGCGTTCTGCCAACGCCACCCTTATATGAATGGAAAGCAATTATAGGACAGTCGTTATCAAATTTTTTCAATGAAGAAAGTTCCGGATATGATGAATTCCTATAAATAATATTTTTAAACAAAGGTATTATAGGAGTTTCAACTTTTTCAATTTCATCGGAAGACTCAATTAAAACGTCAAGGGTCTTTCCTGTATCTAAAACCAGCGTTTCATCCTCATATTTGAAACACGAACCTAATAAATCATGAAAGAAATCGAATATTTCTTTTTTTGATCCGCGGGAATACAAAATCAAAGTTGACGGGTAAACCTCAATTGCATTTATTTTGTCTATCCAAACCGGTTTTTTTAATTGAATAAATCTATCAACATCTTTCCAAGAATAAAATTTCATCATACCACCCTTTCGCTCAGCCACAAAGCCAACTTTATCAAGCTTGTCTTGAATTTCTTAACTTTTGGATTTTCTGCTTCATACTTAACGGGTATACAATATCTGCATAGCTCGTGATAATCACCCGAAGTCACAGTTTGACCATGTGTAGTCTTAAAATGGCCAAATTCGTAACTACCGGAAACTTGCGCAAGCTTAATCAAACTTTCTATATTGTGCGTTTTTATTTTACCTTTCTGATCATCACTCAGTTTTTCAAATTCATGAATTTTAAGTTTTTGTAGATATAAATATTTCAATCCGCACTCCACGCAATAGCATAAAATTAAATCCTTACTTGCATCACTGACTTTATTTTCTAAATACTTGTATGCCTGAAAGTGATTTTTAAATCCTCTTTTGAAATCAATCATATTTGCAAATAACATAATTTACCCCACTTAAAATTGGCAACCTCTTGGTATTAATGAAATCACTTGATTCCATCCCAATGTTTCACAAGAACCTTCCTTGGCTTGCTGCCATCCTCAGGGCCTACAATGCGCCTAAGCTCCATATCGTCTATGATTCTTGAAGCCCTGTTGTATCCGAGCCTGAATTGGCGTTGTATCATTGAAGCAGACGCGCGTTCTTTTGAGATAACAAACCTTACGCATTCATCAAACAATGGGTCAACCTCGCCCTCGATGATAGGAGCACCTGACGATGCTGAGATGTTGTCAATTATACTCTGGTCATAGACGGGCTTGTGTCCCTGTTTCAGGAATTGAACTATGCTTTCAACCTCTTTGTCGGAGATGAACGCACCTTGTATACGTTGAGGCTTGCTTATTCCCACGGGTGAGAAAAGCATATCGCCTTTGCCCATAAGCCTTTCTGCACCAACCATATCTAAAATAGTCCTTGAATCCGTACCAGACGATACAGCGAAAGCAAGACGTGACGGCACATTGGCCTTAATCAAGCCCGTTATAACGTCAACAGACGGGCGTTGAGTGGCTATGATAAGATGCAAGCCAGCGGCTCTTGCCATCTGCGCAAGGCGGCATATTGCGCCTTCAACGTCACCCGGTGCGGCCATCATCAAGTCAGCCAATTCATCTATGATAATAACAATCTGAGGCAGAGGATTTTCGCCGTTTTCAATTCTGTGAGCGTTGTAGCTGTTCAAATCTCTGCATGAGGTCTCTGCAAAACAATTATAACGCTCAACCATCTCATTAACCGCCCAGCTTAATGCGCCTGCGGCCTTTTTCGGATCTGTGACAACCGGAATAAGCAGGTGCGGTATTCCGTTGTAAACGCTTAATTCCACAACCTTTGGGTCAATCATCAAAAGCTTGACCTCGTCCGGACGTGATTTATAAATAATGCTCATTATGAGCGTGTTTATACAAACGCTCTTGCCGGAGCCTGTTGCACCTGCAATAAGCAAGTGAGGCATACGTGCAATGTCTGCAACAACTGTATTACCGGATATGTCCTTTCCGAGCGCAAAAGCCAGTTTGGACGGAAATGCAATGAAGGTATCGTCGTCAATACAGTCACGCAAATAAACCGGCATAATTTCCTTGTTCGGAATCTCTATGCCTACAGCAGATTTTCCCGGTATTGGTGCCTCAATTCTTATGCCTGTAGCCGCAAGGCTCAACGCCAAGTCGTCCGCAAGCCCTGATATACGGCTCACCTTAACGCCCGCTCCCGGCGAAAGCTCGTAGCGCGTAACCGTAGGGCCGCTACTAACCTCAACAACCTTTGCGGAAACCCCGAAGCTTGCCAAGGTTTCCTCAAGCTTTGCAGAGTTCTCCAAAAGCTGTGCCTTTGTGTCCATCGACGGTTGGTTTGGGTTTTCTGTCAAGAAGTCAATTGGTGGGAATTCATAACCCTCATAACCCTCATAGTCCTCGAATTCCTCAAATTCCCCTTCCTCATCATAATCTTCGTTTTCTTCATATTCTTTATATTCCTCTGAAATTTCATCGCTGTCATCTTCGTCATCTATGCCGTCTTTAAATTCTCCCTGCTCATAACCGTCTTCCGGTTCGGTTTCATCAGCCAATACGCAGTCTTCGCACTCAGATGTATCGATGTCTTGCACTTCATTTAATTCTTCTTCCTTGGGTTCTTCAGGTGGCTCTTCAATTCCCAAAATCTCCTCGTTTATAAGCAAAACGCGTTTGGGTTCGTAATCCTTCGGACGTTCTTTGATTTCAAGCTTTTCTGCAAGCTCTTTTGCCGCAGCAAGCCGTTCTGCCGCAACCTGTTTAGAATTCTTAAAATGCTTGGATTTCTTTGACTTAGGCTTAAGAAAAAACCTCTCTGTTGACTCTTCCCCAATCTCCTCGTCTGGTAATTCCTCCTCTATGACCTTATCCTCATCAGGTTTAACCACAGCAGACTTGGCTGCAACTGTTTTAATTGCAACTATTTTAGTTGCAGCTGCTTTAGTTGCCGATGGTTTATCCGTCACAGCTTGTGCAGCAGATTTTACTTGAGCAGTTGAAGCTTTAAGCTCAGGAGCTTTGCGCTTTCTTTCAGAAACCTTTTCTTCTTCGGGTTCTATACCCCGCGAAACACTCTTTATGTAACGTGAAACCTTTGAAACCAACGCAAAGAATGAATGTCCCGAAACAAGCACAATAGATGCAATCAGCAATGCGGTAAGAAGTATGTAAGCACCGGGCTTGCCCACAAGATTAATTAAAAAATCTGCAACAATACCGCCAACAAGCCCGCCATTTTTAAACGAGCCGCCGCCGTAGGTTGAAGCTATATAATCCGTAAAACGTGCATAGTTAACATCCTTGCCGTGACCCACAACGCCAGCAAGGTTTACAATGGAAAAGAACAATAGAATAGAAAATACAATCTTAAAGGTTGGTATCTTTTTTGAGGTTTTCATAAGGATATAGACAGACAATACGGACGCAACAAAGGGCAGAATATAAGCGCCTATGCCAAAAAGCCCGCGTAGGAAGCTTCCAAATATAATGCCCAAAATGCCCGCCAAATCCTGTGTATAGACGCAAAAGCCCAAGAACAATGATAATGCAATGACAAAGATGCAAACGGCCTCCAAAACGAGGGGATTATTTTCTTTTTTCATAGGTACCTCCTATAAAAATACTATGCCACAAAAGGAAGATATAAACTGTCCAAATCTTACGACTGTTGTCCTTTTTGCCGGATTTGTGTTGGTCTAAAAGCTTTATAAGCTTGCTTGTGTCAAAAAACTCCTCTGCTGCCTTACTTTGAAATGCCATCCTTACGATAGATGCGTACTTGTCCTCTCTAAGCCAGACGCGTATGGGCACGGGGAATCCAAGTTTTTTCTTCTCCGCAACAGCCTTGGGTAAGTGTTTGTTTGCGGCTTTTCTGAAAGCAAGCTTTGTTTGTTCCCCAACACGCAGATTAAGAGGCAAGGTTCTTGCAAGCGCAAAGACTTCTCTATCAATCAACGGGACGCGAACCTCCAATGAATTTGCCATGCTCATCTTGTCGGCCTTAAGCAAGATGTCACCCAAAAGCCAAGTGTGTATGTCCACATACTGCATCTTGGTTATGTCGTCATACGCTTGTGCCTGTTCATACAGTGGTTGCAAAAGCTCATGTGCAGACACACAGGTTGATTGCTTCAAAATCTTATCTCTTTCTTTTTTTGTAAAGATATGCGCATTACCTATGAAACGTTCTGAAACGTCCTTACTGCCGCGTATGAAAAAGTTCTTGCCTCTAATGTCAAACGGTATCAACGATGCAAGCGTGCCAAGCAATTTCCTTATAGGCTTTGGCAACCTTGTAAGCGCACGCAGAGAGATAGGTTCCCTGTAGATGTTGTAACCGCCGAAAAATTCGTCCGCTCCCTCTCCTGAAAGCGCAGCCTTAACATGCTTTGAGGCTGTTTGGCTCACAAAATACAGTGCAACCGCAGACGGGTCGGCCAAAGGCTCGTCCATATGATAGATAACGTCCTTAAGCGCACCCCAGTATTCGTCGGTTGTTATCGTCTTTGAGATGTTTTCCATACCAATGCTGTCGGACAGGGTTTTGGCATAGCTTATTTCGTTGTAGTTGTCGTAATCAAAGCCGACTGTAAACGTCTTGTTGCCTCCAAACAATGATGCTATGAAGCTTGAATCAACGCCGCTTGACAGAAACGAGCCAACCTCAACGTCGCTTATCTTATGCATCTCCACAGAGTCCTTTACAACGGCCTCAATGCGCTCTACGGCCTCGTCCTCGGTCATAGCCTTTTCCTCGAAGTCCACGCTGAAATAGCGACGGATTTTAAGCTTACCGTCCTTAAACATCATATAATTGCCTGGCATAAGCTTGTAGATACCTTCAAAAAAAGTCTCAGGCAGTACAGAATATTGAAAGCTTAGGTAATGCTCCAAGGCTTGTCTGTTCACACGGCGCATATTTTTTCCAAGCTTGTCCCCATAAGCCAAAATACTTTTTATTTCAGAGCCAAAAACCAATGCTCCGTCAATTTCTGTATAATAAAACGGCTTTATGCCAAAAAAGTCACGAGCCGCAAAAACCTCGTCCTTATTCCTGTCATAGATAACAAACGCAAACATCCCGCGCAGTCGCTCAAAAATCCTTACGCCAATTTCCTCATAAAGATGAAGAACAACCTCTGTATCTGCGTGGGTTCTAAACACATGTCCCTTAAGTACAAGTTCTTCGCGAAGGCTCCTGTAATTATAAATCTCGCCGTTAAAGACAATGACAAGGCTTTCATCCTCGTTGAATATAGGCTGGCCGCCTTTCTCCAAGTCTATGAAGGACAACCGACGAAAGCCTAAAGATACCCGTTCCGATTCAAAAACCCCGTCCGAATCCGGCCCTCTGTGAATAATCCTGTCCATCATTTCCTTTATAACGTCCGAGTTAAAGCGTTTGTCGGATGTAAACCCACAAAATCCGCACATATTGACCTCCGTAAAAGTGTACTGTATTGGTTTTCAGCATAGCGTTTGTCTATTAAAAGAACGCGACCTGTGTCGTTTTCGGTACGGATAAGCCGTCCGATTGCTTGCATAACTTTGTTAAATCCCGGATATACATAAGCAAAGTCAAATCCGGGCTTTTTTGCATTGTCGTAATAACTGCATAAGAGATTTCTTTCGTAAGTAACCGCGGGCAGACCAACACCAACGATTACAACGCCAATTAAGCGCTCGCCGGTCAAGTCAATGCCCTCTGAGAATGAGCCGCCCAGAACCGCAAAGCCCACGAGTGAGCGTTCCTGTGTCGACGCTAAGTCGAAGTCCTGCAAGAACTCCACGCGTTCTTCCTCATTCATGCTCTGCTCCTGAACGATTATACGCTCGTCACCCTCATAAACGTCCAAGCAGTTGTTCATATATTCGTAAGATGAGAAAAATACAAGATAATTTCCAATCCTCTGCGCCACAAAGTCGCGGATACAATCCGCAATAGGCTTGTAGCTTGCCGCGCGTTCCTTGTACTTCGTGGATATATAGGGATTTATAAAAAGCTCTGTCTGGCTCGGTGAAAATGGAGATGGTAGCGCAAGACACAAATCCTCCACAGAACCGCCCAAGGTTTCGCGGTAATATGCCAAAGGGGAAAGCGTTGCGGAAAAGAACACAGAGGACGTAACCTGCGCCTGTGCTTGCGCAAGCAGATAGGAAGGATCAAGGCAGAGCAGTTTGCAAAGCTTGTCCTCATAATAAACCACATACCGCTCGTCAAAAAACACCCTTGTGCGTAAAAAGTCCGAAACCTTGAAATAAACCTCGGTCAGAATCTCCCCAAACAAACTCTTGCGTTTCTGTTTAAGCTTCGCATTCTCGTTGAACCAATCTTCAATTTGAAGCTTGAAGTCCGAAAGCAATTCGCAAAAATCCGTTGGAACGGTTTCGGTATGTGATGTACCTGAAATCTTGTCCAAGTACACAACCAAATCTGATGTATAGTTATAAATGCGCCGCCGCTTGTACTGCCGCGGAAAAATCTTTAAAAGCTCTGAAAAGTCCTGAACGCAAAGCTGGGATGAAAACATATCCCTTGCACGCTCAAATAAATTATGCGCTTCGTCATGCAAAAGCACAGCGGACAAGCTTGTTTTTGAGCCTATTTCGCCGAAGAATCGCTTGATTCGCGCGGTAGGATTGTAGACGTGATTGAAGTCGCAGACAATAATCTCGCAGAATAATGACACATCCAATGAATACTCATGTGGGCAAACCATGTACTTTCTTGCATAGCGTTCTATTTTGGCACGGTTTATGCAGTTTTCATTCTCCACGATGTCCAAAACAGCCTCGTTAATGCGGTCGTAATGCCCTCGTGCATATTCGCAATATTCCGCATCGCAGTCCAATGTACCTGTGAAACAAATCTTGTCCTTTGCAATCATGGTCAAAAACCGAACCTGAAGCCCGCGTTCATGCATCATCAAGAACGCATTCTCGGTGACCTCTCTTGTAATGCCCTTCGCTGTAAGCACAAAGACCTTATTAACGAGCCCTTCACCCATAGCCTTTACAGCCGGAAACAACGTTGAGATAGTCTTACCCGTACCTGTTGGTGCCTGCACAAACAGCTTCTTACGCCGCTTGATAGCCCCATAAACAGACACAGCCAACTCTCGCTGGCTTGCACGGTAACTTCCAAACGGGAATTCAAGCCTCTTTGCACTTTCAAGCCTTTGACCTTCATTCCTAGCCTGTAGAGCTGCAAAAGCATGGTACTTCCTAATTATTCCCTCAAAAAACGCAAGCAAGTCATCTTTGCTTGCGTTTTCTTCAAAAACACGTTCTTCATCTTCGTTTATATATAAAAGCTTTATAACAGCCTCGTTCGCATTCCTCAAAACGCAAGCCATATAAGCGTAACACTTGGCCTGCGCAATATGCTCTGCGGGCGGGTTTATATCGGTTAGAGGGATGTTGGTTGTCTTTATCTCCTCAAGAATAATCTTCAAGACATCTCCTGTGTCATCGTTTATCAAGCCGTCCGCGCGGCCGTCTATGACATATTCAAACTCATCATAAACGTGGCGAACCTTAAGTGAAACCTCGCTCTCATAAACAAGCCCAACGGATTTATATAAATCTTTGCGCTCCCTCTGAACGCGTCCATGAACCACAACACCCTCTTGCGCACGCTTAAGTCCAACCGGACCCGAACCGGGCATAATACTTCCGCTTCGCTCCGTGAATTCAACAAGCTCTCTTACAGAAATACAAAACCGCTTCATAAAAGTCTTAAAATATCATTAAACGCAACGAAAATTGCAAAACCTATAAGCGCAACAAACCCAACCATATGGATAAGACCTTCCTTGTCTGCGGGTATGGGCTTTCTGCGTATGGCTTCGATAATCAAGAACACCAAGCGCCCGCCGTCAAGTGCAGGAAGCGGCAAAAGGTTAAACACACCGAGATTTGCGCTGAGTATAGCAAGGAAGTTAGCCATATTTATAATAATTGTGGCGATACCCTTTGAAGCCGTAGCCTCATAAGTCTCACCGATAGATGAAATAATACCCACAGGCCCTGAAATGTCGCTAAGAGAAACATTAAATGTAAATAGCTTCACAAGGCTTTGTGCAATATACTTAATCCAGAAAGCTATCTCAAACGTGCCAACCTTAAGCGTCTCAATTATGCTGGCCCTTGGGTTTCCCTTCAACCCATCATAAACACCCGATATCAACGGTGAACGTTTTTGCGGTGCAAATCCAATAAGATACGCGCCCTCATCGCCAAGCATAGGCTTAATACGTCTTACGAAACTTTCCTTTCCACGCTTAACCGTAATGTCAATTTCCTTATCACGCCCCATAGCCATAACAATGCCGATATCATCGTATATGTTAACCTTCGTGTCGTTGATGTACAGAATCCTGTCACCCGGCATAAGTCCGGCGGTTTCTGCGGGAAATCCGGGTATAACCTCACCGATAACAGGCAATGCAAAGCCCATAACACTTGCAATAGCCGTGAAAATAACGAATGAAAGCAAGAAATTCATAACCACGCCCGCGGCTATAGCCTTGAAACGCACAAAAACAGGCTTGTTATTATAAGCGTTAGGGTCATTGGAAGCGACGTCATCGCCAAGCATAGAGCAAAATCCGCCAATCGGGAAAAGCCTTATAGAATAAACCGTCTCCCCTCTTTTGATAGAAAAAAGCTTAGGCCCCATACCAACAGCAAATTCAAGCACAGTTATACCGCCCCGTTTAGCCATAAAAAAGTGACCCAACTCGTGGATAACAACAATAGCGCCAAAGATAATAACAGAAATTAAAATAGACAAAACTTTCACTCCAATTCAAGTCCAAAAGACAGAAACGCCTCACGCACAAAACGCTCGGTATCAATAATCTCATCAAGGACAATTTTTTTAACGTCTTTAACATTGTATGCACGCATACTTTTTTCTATAAGCAAGGGTATATCCAAAAACCCGATTTTTCCATTTAAAAACAAAGACACAGCAAGCTCGTTCGCCGCATTCATAACGGCAGGGTAATAGCCGCCGAGTTCAAGCGCCCTGTAAGCCAACGCGAGGCAAGGAAAGCTTTCAACGTCCGGCTCCTCAAACGTAAGGCTGGAGAGTTCAAAAAAGTTTATCTTCTGCCCATCATAAACCCTCTTGGGGTATGTAAGTGCATAGCTGATAGGCAAGCGCATATCGGGCGTTCCCAATTGAGCAATAACCGCACCGTCCGTGTATTCCACCATTGAATGAATAACAGACTGCGGATGTACAACAACCTTAATCTTGTCCGCCGGCAAATCAAAAAGCCAACGCGCTTCAATAACTTCAAGCCCTTTGTTCATCATGCTTGCAGAGTCAATGGTGATTTTCTTGCCCATGCTCCAATTAGGATGATTCAAGGCTTGTTCTAAAGTAACGTTCTCCATATCCTGCTTGGTCATACCACGGAATGGGCCGCCAGATGCGGTAAGATAAATGCAAGACACAGGGTTTTCATAGCCCTGCAAGCATTGAAATATAGCCGAATGCTCACTGTCCACAGGCAAAAGCCTAACACCCGCCTCACGCGCACTTGAGGTAACCAATTCACCTGCCGCAACCAAAGTTTCCTTGTTTGCAAGCGCAATGTCCTTGTGCGCACCAATTGCCGAAAGCGTGGGCAACAACCCAACATAGCCTGAAAGCGCATTCAAAAATACATCTGCGCCCGAGCTATCCGCAACCTCACAAAGCCCGTCCATACCCATACTAACGCGCACAGGCATGTCTGAAACCCTAACCTTCAAATCCCTAGCCGCAACCTCATCAAAGACCACAGCATTCTTAGGTTTAAAACACCTTATTTGTTCCTCCAAAAGCTTTACATTAGAGTGCGCGGCTAGCGACGAAACCTCAAAGCCCAACTCCCGAATAACCGACAGGGCCTGTGTACCTATAGACCCTGTCGAACCGAAAACATCTATTTTTTTCATAAGCACCTCTTAGCGTCAGTATAAACCGACACTGTAAACATCATAACAATAGAAATCAAAGCCAAGGTCACAACCTGTGCGCCCAAAACCGTTATCCCAAGATAAATTAACGGCGCAGTAATTATAGCCACAACAAGCACAGAGACAGAATTAAGCAATTTTATTTCAATTAACTTAAGCCCCGAAATAAAAATCATTGGCACATATAGCAAATAAGCACCACCAGGCATAATAATAGACAACCCAAGTCCTAAACCAACAAGTAAGAAATCAATTGCAATCGTTGCAGACGAACCCGCATACTTAAGTAGCTTTTTGAAGTATACGCAAACAACAGGCAATGCAATAAGTATAATAACAAAGCTTACCCATGTCGCACCTCTTTTATAAAAGGCAAGATGAATAAATTTGTTCCATGTCAAAAAAGTGAACACACGCAACATAACCCAAGTAAGGGCGTAGAACAAAGCCGGAACAACAGCCGTTCCCAAAACAGTGACCAAAGCCTTCTGCAAAGAGAAATCATAGCTTCTATTTCTGAAAGCGCAGATAAAAAACAGCACAACAGCCAACCCAGCCATCACAATACCCGCAACCTCAGGATAGCTAACATTTAAACCGTATGTAATATTAAAAAACACCTTATCCTTACGGCTAATCAATTCCAAAACCTGCGCCTTATCCATGCTTGCAATATTTTTCATCATAGAATAAACCGTATCTATGCTATGTGCTTGGCTTTTATAGCTTGCATTAATAATATTGTCCCTAGGCGAATGATAGTTCATTGAGCCGGTAATTGTAGCTATTGTCATGCTTGGATATTTTGGCATAAACGCACCGGTGTCAAACCTCAAAGACTTCTTTGGCAGTGCTGAAACAGATGAATAGCCTACCGGTTTGTTTGCGGTTTCAAAATAAACGGAGGACAAGTTTGCGCCCTCAACAATAGTCACAGGCCCATTACCAAACCCTTCAACATTTATAACAGCCACAACATCATCAAGGTACCCTTCAATTTCCTCAGTAAATGACTTCGCACCAATAGCCCCGAGCTCCTCAGCGTCCGTAAACAAAAGCTTTATATTCGTCTTATAACCGCTGTCTTTAACAATCTTTGTCGCGCCCTCAAGCAGAGACGCCACAGACATACCGTTATCGCCTGCACCCGGACTGTCCAGAAATGAATCATAATGCGCCATAAACAAAACAGACGCATCCCCTCCGAAACCCAAGTCCGCATAAATATTATGGAGATTAACCTTTTCTCCACGCGGATTATCTACTATTCGAGAACACTCAACCGCCGTTATGTCTTCCTTCTCCAAGGTTTCAATAATAAACTTCCTAACCTTCTGGTTATTTTCTGAACCGTTCGGACGAGGCTCGGCCGCAATCACACTAAGATATTCCCAAGCCTGCTCTATGGAATAATTACCCCTCAAGGTGTCAATCTTCGGAGTTATAAATCCCGCCAACCCCACCAATGCGCCAATAATCAGCAGCGCAAATACAATCAGCTTTTCCCTCATGATCTAAGTCCCCATTTCATGCAAATTCTGTAAAATTTTTTAAGTCTGTTATACTCCTTAACACAATCTCAATATAAAAAACAGGAGTGTATCGTCGGATACACCCCTTTACCGAAAAAATCATCTCATCAAAGCAGTCATAACAATATAGACACAGGGGGCGGTGAAGATTATGGAGTCAAAACGGTCAAGCACGCCGCCATGGCCGGGAATGAGGTTGCCGAAGTCCTTGACACCGGATTGTCTCTTTATAGCGGAAGCAGCAAGGTCACCAAATTGAGAAAGAACAGCTCCCACAGCACCGATAATGGCACAGTTTACGGCAATGTCCACATTCGAACGCATACGTGTAATAATCAAACCGTAAATAAAGGCTAAAATGGTAGCAACAACGACGCCGCCGATAGCACCCTCAACGGTTTTGTTAGGACTAAGGCTTGGCGTAAGCTTGTGCTTGCCCAGAGAACGCCCTGTAAAATATGCGCCCGTGTCCGAACCCCATGCACAGATAAATATAAGCCATACGAGATATTCGCCAAACTGTGACATACGAACCATATAGATGAAACTAAGAGGTACAACGGTATAGTAAAAACCGAAAAAAATCAGCGCACAGTCAGAAATCGCAATGTCACGATGACGAACAACCATTGAAATAAGCAGAGCAAAGATAAAAAAAGAATTAAGAAACATGAACGAGTTAAACGTCATGTACATAGGCAGGTAATAGAGCAAAGAAACCAAAATACCGATAATCTTAAGCATAATAACCTTACCCTTGAATGCGGAATAAAACTCCGCAAGGCCGATAAGCGAAACAGCAAGAATTGCAACGCGAAGCGGCAAGCCCCCCAAAACAATAAGAAAAATAAGAATGGGCAAGCCAACAAGGCTTGACACAATGCGTAAAAACATACAACTCTCCTATCTGCCGCCAAACCGCCTTTCTCTTTTGGAGTAAGCTTCAAAGGCGAGTAACAAATCGGCTTTTTTAAATTCAGGCCAGTGCTTTTCTATGAAGAAAAGCTCGGCATAAGCAAGCTGCCAGAGCAGAAAATTGCTTAAACGCATCTCACCGCTTGTACGAATGCAAAGGTCAACGGGCGGGATACCGCATGTGTCTAAGTATTGCTCAAAAACGTCCTCATTTATTCGGTCAAGAGATAATTTATCGGACAAAATATCGGAACAAACAGATTTAACAGCACGGATGATTTCGTCTTTGGAACCATAATTAATAGCTAGATTGAGTTGTAGACCCTCCTTGTGAGCAGAAATGCGTTCAAGGTTTCTTATGCTTTCGGCTAAGTCTGAGGGAAGCCCGTTTATATCTCCAATACACTTAATCCGTATATCATTCTTATCCACATCATTTATATAGTTCTTAATATATTCACGCAGAAGTGATAATAAATCCTCAACCTCTTTAGGAGAGCGTTTCCAATTTTCAGTAGAAAATGCATATACAGTAAGAAATTTTACAGATAAAGCCTCCGCATCACGCACAATCTGCTTGAGCGTTTGGGCACCTGCACGGTGTCCGGCCGCCTTTGTAAGAAAGAATTTCTTTGCAAACCGTCCGTTACCGTCCATTATAATTGCAACATGCTGCGGAATTAACAAATCACTCATATAGACATAATATCCTTATTCTTTGCGTCAACCAGCTTATCAACCTCGGCAACATACTTGTCTGTAATCTTTTGCAATTCGTCTTCAAGTTCTTTAAGCTTATCCTCGGAAATTTCAGCCTTCTTTTCAATCTTCTTAAAGTGGTCAATACCATCGCGACGAACATTTCTCAAAGCAACCTTAGAATCCTCGCCCTTTTTCTTTACATCCTTTGTAAGCGTCTTTCTGCGTTCCTCGGTAAGCTCTGGGAAGACAAGCCTAATAACCTTGCCGTCGTTCGTTGGGTTAATTCCAAGTTCCGAGGCCATAATAGCTTTCTCAAGAGCTTTAAGCACGCTGCTGTCCCAAGGTTGGATAACAATAACTCTAGCTTCGGGAACAGTAATATTTCCTACTTGGTTAATAGGTGTTTGCGCACCATAGTAATCAACGGTAATCTTGTCCAAAACATGGGGGTTTGCACGTCCTGCGCGGATTGTGTTAAATTCTTCTTCAAGTGAATGGATGGTTTTCTTCATTTTTTCTTCATAAGGCTTTACTAAATCTGACATACTTTCTCCTCCTCGGCATCAATAGTTATAATTGTTCCGCCACTGAACCCCGAACCGCAGGCTTCTATAATACTGCCCGGTTCGCTCAGTGCGAAAATAAGACTCTTGGTTCCTGCGTCTTTAGATATATTCATAGCAGCGATATCCAGAGCATCAAGCCCGTACTTGATAACATTGTCATACGAAATGCTTTTATAACGTACAGCATTTGTGTTGGTTCTGGGGTCGCTGTCGTAAACACCGTCAATATTTTTTGCATAGAGTGCAACGGCTTTAAGCTCAGCCGCACGTAATGCAGTTATGCTGTCTGTTGTAAAAAACGGGTGGCCTGTGCCGCCTGCGTTTATAACCACAACACCCGCATCAAGATATTCGTTAGCTTTGTCAACGGAAAATTGCTCAGTAAACGTACCCACAACAAAAGGCGTCATAACCTTAGCGGTAACGCCCTTGTACCTTAAAGCCTCCGACAAATACAGAGCGTTCATAATTGTGCCCATCATACCGATTTGGTCTGATTTTGAACGGTCGAGTGTAAAAGAACCGTTGTTGTTGGATTTGTTGCGCCAGAGGTTACCGCCGCCCACAACAAGTGAGACCTGCACACCCTTAGAAACAACACACGCAATTTCACCGCAAATACGTTCAATAGTCACATCGTCAAACGCAGACTTCTCGCCGCCGATGGCCTCACCGCTCAATTTAAGCACAAACCTCATAAATTAACCCTCACAGTCTCACCTTTTTCGTCTGACAAAAATGCCGCTTCTATAACCTTAAAAACTCGCATAATCTCCGATTGCTTCACAATAAGCTCGGCTCTGCCTTCAATAACACCCACAACGTTCTCATAAAATTCAACCCATTCAGGCTCACATTCCGGAAGGGGTATGTCCTCAAGCGTTTCCTGCGGACGTGGCGCCATGGTTCTTGTCGGGCCTGCAGACGTTTGAACAATCTCAGGCTCCCAAGCCAATTCAACATTCTTGGCATGCACAATCTTACCGCCGCCGTTAAAACCCTCAACAATCATAGAGCCGCCGTCACCATAAACGTACCAGCGCGGCATAGGCTGCAAGCAATATGTTCCAACCTCAAGCTGAACGGACAAGCCGCTTTCAAAGCGCATAAGCAATTTAAAATAATCGTCACATTCAGGTGTCTTAACCCTATGCATATGACAATATACCTCTTTAAGAGGCTCTTTTACCATATCTAAGATCTGGTCAATAAGATGTACACCCCAGTCTAAAAGCATACCACCTCCGGCCACCTTATAAGCCCTCCAGCCATGCATAACGCCGTTTTGACCATGCACGCGGGATTCAATCGTATAAGGCTTGCCCACAAGACCCGCTTCAATAGCCTTCCTAACGATATTATAATCCTTATCCCATCGTCTGTTTTGATGAACCGTGAATAATTTCCCTGTCTCTTGGGAAACCTGAATCATCTCGGTAAGCTCCGCCGTGCTCATAGCAACAGGTTTTTCGCAAACAACATGCTTACCGGCTTTAAGAGCCTTTATGGTATATTCCTTATGGAAATTGTTAGGTGTCGCAACGAGAATAATGTCAATGTCCTTATCGGCTAAAAGAGTGTCAACGCTGTCGTAAACTATAAGCCCGTCGGCCTTGGCTTTTTCCTTTTGAACCGGGTCTATATCATAGACAGCCTTTGCAGACAATCCGTCAATTTTTTGGCAATTAACTCTATGCCAATTCGCCATGCCGCCATAGCCGATAATTCCAAGCCTATGTTGCACAAAAATCATCTCCCAAACTAAGTATTGCAAACCATTATATCACATATTCAGAATTTGGGAATATTTTTTTGAAATTTTTCCATAGAATTTTACAATAATTCTTGACTTTAATTGAAGGTTGTGGTAAACTTCCTAAAAATTGCCGGTGTGATGGAATTGGCAGACGTGCTGGACTCAAAATCCAGTGGTGGCGACACCGTGTCGGTTCGAACCCGACCACCGGCATCTTTTTTTATATCCTTTTTTCTTTGCCAACGTGGTTTTGTTGGTATATTTGCGTTTTTTTATAAACCGAAAGCGAGTTCACTTTATGTATTGGGGTAGTGTAAAGTTTTTTAAACATGTTATAATCGCTCTGTTCCTTCTCGTGACCTTATCCCTTATCGTAGGCAATGTTTTTCTTTTTATGAGAGTTTATGAACTAACGGACGAGCTAAAGGATACTAAAGAAATTGTGAAAGCCCTTGAGGCTATAGGACGTAAGGTTGTTCCGGTTTCAGGTAATATATCATTCCTTTCCGGCAGTAATTTTTCCGAAACAAATTTGCTTTCAGATGCAAAATCAGATGCGCTTGATGAGGAACCTAATCCAGAGCAATTGCCATTTGAGTTACCTTTTGAAGAGCCGGAGGTTGAACCTGAGCTTGATGATTGGACGGCTATACCTGACGATGAAATTACATTTAATCCCATCGTTGTGACAACCCCAACCCCTACAGTAGCGCCAACTGAAAATCCAACCCCAAAGCCTTCAACCGAGCCTTCTTACACTAAGCTTTTTCCAGATATGTACGTTAGTCCTCCCGGGGATTTTGTGGTTGACAAAGATACGATGTTTCTTACTATTGATGACGGCCCTTCCAAAAACACGTACAAGATGTTAGATATTTTTGATGAACATAATGTAGAGGCTACTTTCTTTATCGTAGCCAATCAAAACACCTCCCCTGAAATTATAAGGGAGATGTATAATAGAGGTCACACGGTGGCCATGCACAGCTCAACTCATATATACACAAAGATTTACGCATCAGTTGATGCTTTTCTCACAGATTTTTATGAATGCTTCACAGCAATATATAAGGCAACAGGTGTCAAGCCCGACACTTACAGATTCCCGGGCGGCAGTATAAATTCGTACAACAAAAAGGTATATATGGATATCGCGAACGAAATGAGTAGGCGCGGCTTTGTATTCTATGATTGGAACATGTCCGGTGCAGATACGGTCAAGGGGTCGACAGCTGAATCCGTATACGAAAACTCCGTAAACATAGCAAGATACAACGGTAAAAATAACAGGAACATTCTCCTCTTGCACGACAGCAACTCAAACATAGTTATCGAGGCACTTCCCAACATAATAAAATTTTACCGTAACAAAGGACATTCTTTTAAAAAGATAACCAACACAACCTTGC
Source organism: uncultured Eubacteriales bacterium (assembly GCA_964412725.1). GTDB lineage: Bacteria > Bacillota > Clostridia > Lachnospirales > CAYPQA01 > CAYPQA01. The sequence goes on along the minus strand of CAYPQA010000002.1, from coordinate 27,655 downwards.
CGGTTAGTTTTATCAACTAAGGAGGATAAGCATGGGGCTTTTCAATAACTTTGTCCAGGCACTCAAGGAATTGGCCACAGACGATACTAAGCCTGAAAAACCGAAATCTTCCGACATGCCTGTCAAGGAAAAGGTTGAAGAAACTCCTCCGCCGGCTGTTGTTCTGGAAGAACCTGTGAAGGTAGATATCAAGCCTGAGGAAGAACCGATTTCTTTGCCCAGGGACGATTATCCAACCTACCGTTCTACTTTATCCTCTGAAAAAACTATTATATCCAAGAATACAGTTATTAACGGTGAGATAAAATCTTTTGAAGAAATAGATTGTTTCGGCAAGGTGTCCGGCAATGTGAGCACTACGAAATCCATAAAGGTTTTGGGTGATATAACAGGTGATGTAACCGCTGAATCTGTGTCTATGAACAATGCAAGAATAAAAGGCAATATTGCGTCGGAGAGTACTCTTTCCGCCGACAAGGACAGCTATGTGATAGGTGACGTTAAAGCGCAAAAGAGCGTTATAGACGGCAAAATTAAGGGCAATATAAACGTTGCGGGGCATTGTGAATTCCTGCAAAACTCTGTTGCAATGGGTACTATAAATGCTTCAAATTTGCGTGTTGAGTTTGGTGCAAGAATCAAAGGCTACGTTAATTCTGATATACCTGAAGGTGCTGAAGACGAATTGTTTGACAGCATGGATAAATAAATACGAGGGCACTTCTAAAAACCCGAACGAAACTTGCGAAAGCAAGTTGAGCGAAAACAATTTTCGCAATAAAGCGGTGGTTTTGCGTTTTTTGCGGAAATGGAGTGAGGGGTTTTTAGAGGCGACCATGAATAAAAAACCTCCGAAAGCATATCTTTAATTAGACATACTTTCGGAGGTTTTTTATGTTTGTTTTAAAATTTGTAAAGCTTTTGCGACGGAACCTAGTCATATCCTCACTGTTGGTTATACTTACCGTGCTTATTTGTCGCTTATTTATCAACAGAACCTTTCCGGTTTTTAACTCTAATTCATCAGACGACGGTATTGACCTTCCTGTAATTATGTATCATGCGATTATGGAGGATAAATCCCGTGTTGGTAAATACGTTATAACGCCGGAATTGTTTGAAAGCGACTTGAAGTATCTCAAAGAAAATGGCTACACACCTATCTTAATGGACGACCTCATAAAATACACAGAAGATTTTTTCGCTATACTTCCCGAAAAACCTATTCTAATAACCTTTGATGACGGCTATTACAGCAACTATTTCTATGCATTTCCACTCTTAAAGAAGTACAATATGAAGGCAGTAATATCAATTCTTGGCAAATATTCAAACGAGATGCCAGCCTCTGAAAAGCAAAACCCCCGATATTCACACGTATCATGGGACCAAATGAGAGAGATGGTTGACTCAGGTCTTGTCGAAATACAAAACCATACATACAATATGCACACAAGAACAAGCGCAAGGGTTGGTGCAAAGAAAAATAAAAACGAGTCACTTTCCGAATACGAAAGAGTACTTGCAAACGATGTGCTTAAGCTCCAAGACTTAATCTACCAAAACCTAGGATACACACCAACAACCTTTGCTTATCCCTTTGGAGAATACACGGATTCGGCAGATGAAATCCTTAAATCATTCGGTTTCAAGGTTGTTCTGCGTTGCCGCGAAAGACCAAATAAAATAACAAAGGGGCAGGATTTTATCCAGCTCAACCGTTACAACAGGGGGTACGGAGAAAGTAGTGAAAGGTTTTTTAACAAGATTAAGTAACAAAAAAAGATGTAGAAAATGAAATCATTTTCTACATCTTTTTTAAGTTGTGGTTGTTTACAGTCTATATTGCTATTTCTCAAATTCAAGCAAAAAATCAAGCAAAAAAATATTTAGCAAACGACAATTATAAACGAACAACATCAGCGGCTTGAGGACCTTTAGCGCCTTGAACTACGTTAAACTCAACCTGCTGACCTTCTTCGAGAGTCTTGAAACCATCGGAATTAATTGCAGAGAAATGTACGAATACATCATCCTCGCCTTGAACCGAAATAAATCCATAACCCTTTTCTGCATTGAACCACTTAACAGTACCTTTTTTCATTTTAAATCCTCCTAAATAATAAAGCATACTACAATAACCCGATAGGTTACTTTGTCGTTGCAACATTATATTACCACAATTTTTCAGGTATGTCAATAAAATTTTACAAATTTAACGTGAATAATTCACCGGTTTTTTAAACAATTTACTCGAAATAATGCTAAGTTTGGAGATAGAGTATGATGATAAAACACAAAAAATAAGCAAATAATTTATAAAATATCTACTTTACCTTCAAATAGTAATATAAACAATGGTATACCGAATATAGATAATCTTATAACAAAAAGCTTTGTATACAACCTATTTGCAAAGCTATTGCTTAATATGTATCTTGATCAAAAGCCCGTCCTCAACCTCGTCGCAAATATAATCTGTCTCAATACCGGAATTTTTCATAATGTCAACCGCCGATTTAACCGTGTTGGTAAAAAGGCGAATGTCTTTAACAAAGTGCTTTATCTTAGGATTATTTTTCTTAGTCTTGGGTTTCTTCTCTTTCTCAGGCGTTTCCTCAACAACAGGAGGATTAAGCGCATCAACCCCATATTCCAAAACCTTATCAATGAGTTCCTCGCTACCCTTAACGTTCAATTCACGTTCAACAATCGTATCAAAAACCTTTGTTAAAAGCTCCTCGTTATTGATACGAAGCAGTGCCCTTGCATGGCGTTCCGTGAGTTTGTTCTCAATAAGCCTTTTCTTAATCTCTCTGGGCAACCGAAGGATACGCAACTTGTTTGCAACTGCAGATTGGCTCTTACCAAGCTTTTCAGCAAGCTGTTCTTGTGTAAAAGAATGGTCATGCAAGAGGTTGAAGAAACCTTCCGCTTCCTCTAAGAAGTTTAAATCCTGCCTTTGGAGATTCTCTATGATGGCTATAACAGCGCTGTCCTGGTCGCTTATGTTCACAACAATGCTGGGTATCACAGTAAGTCCTGCAAGCTTTGCGGCTCTCAAACGGCGTTCGCCGGCCACAAGCTCATAGCTGGAATTATTAATAAACCGAACATTAATCGGTTGCATAACCCCATATTGCTTAATGGAATCAGAAAGTTCTCTAAGCGCTTGCACATCAAAAACCTTACGCGGTTGGTAAGGGTTTGGAACGATTTTATCAATTGGCAAATTTAAAATCTCTTGCATAAAGACCTCCCGCTTCATTTAAAAAATAGGGTTATTTGAAATTTTTGAAAAGGCTCTGGGATAAGCGTCCGGAGTTTTCAAAGACTTGCGAATAACAATTATGCTTCTGGATAACCCGAATGTTAGCTCTTTCTCAATAACGTCCTCAACAACACCGCCCATAGCCTTAATCGCAGGACGGGCTTCTTTAAGTTCGTCTGATGCTTGTTTAGATTTTTGTGCGAGGAATATTCCGTCTGGTTTAACAAACCCAAGGCACAACTCAGAAAGTATGCGTAAATGCGCAACCGCCCTTGAAACACAAACATCATAGACTTCCCTATGATTTCTACTTTGTGCTGCGGATTCAGAGCGCGAGTTCAAAATTATAGGATTAATATTCAAAACACCAATTAATTCCTCTAAAAATCTGATTTTCTTACCATTAGAGTCTAATAATACGCCGTTAAGCTTAGAGTTACAAATCAATAAAGGTACACCCGGAAATCCGGCACCGGTGCCCACATCAATAAACGACGAAGGCTTGTCCGTAGTTAAAAATGGTAACAAGGTAAGGCTGTCTAAAAAGTGTTTAACGATAAATTCCTTTTCATCAGTAATTGATGTAAGGTTTGTTTTTTGGTTATATTCAAGGCAAAAGCACATATATTTATAAAGTTTCTCTAAAACATCAATTTCTAAACCTGATGTAACATTATCGTTGTTTTTAAAAAATTCCTTAAAGTTGTCAAATGTCATAGTTTCCTCATCTTTTTCAAGCTTATCATTAAAACGCTTATATCCGCGGGCGAAACCCCCGTAATTCTTGACGCAACACCCAAATTCTCAGGTTTCATTCGAGAAAGCTTCTGCCTTGCTTCCAACCGCAAGCCATCAATGGCATTATAATCAATATCCGGAGAAAGCTTTATGCTCTCTGCTTTTTTGAATTGCTCTATCTGCAAAAGTGCTCTGTCAATATAGCCCTTATATTTAATTTCGATATTTACAGCTTCCGGTACATCATAAAATTCAAATTCTGGTCTATTGCTATCAAATTCACTTAGGGTGTGGTAACTTAACTCAGGGCGTTTTATCAATTCAGAAAGCCGTATTCCTGTAGTTATTGGTGAGCTGGAGTAGCTTTCTAGAAAGCTGTTTATAGCATCAGAGGGTGGTATTATAACATTCTGAACCCTTTGGATTTCATTTTTAATTAATTCTTTCTTGCGTAAAAATTTTGAGTAACGTTCTTCGCTGATAAGCCCCACGCTATACCCATGCTCCGTTAGGCGCATGTCTGCATTATCCTGCCTCAAAAACAAACGATATTCCGAACGTGAAGTAAGCATCCTGTACGGTTCCTTCGTGCCCTTCACAACCAAATCATCAATTAAAACACCTATATAGGCTTCTGAACGGTCTATAATTAAAGGCTCCTGTTTTTTTACATAAAATGCTGCATTAATTCCCGCAACAATGCCCTGTGCCGCGGCTTCCTCATAACCGGACGATCCATTAAATTGCCCCGCAGAAAATAAGCCGTCAATGTCCTTAAACTCCAGACTTAACTTAAGCTGCGTAGCATCCAAGCAGTCATATTCAATCGCATAACCTGAACGTATAAACCGACAATTCTCCAAGCCTTTAACCGTTCTGTACATACTTATCTGAACATCCTCGGGCATAGAGGTAGACATACCTGAAACATACATCTCATTTGTACATTCACCCTCGGGTTCTATAAAAATCTGATGCCTTTCTTTATCTGCAAAACGTACAACCTTGTCCTCAATAGAAGGACAATAACGTGTACCCGTGCCTTCAATAACGCCCGAATACATAGGTGAACGATGAAGGTTAGAGCGTATGATTTCGTGAGTATTTTCGTTTGTATATGTGAGATAGCAAGGTGTTTGGGTTCTTGCTATTAAATCTGGATTATTTTCAAAAGAAAACGGTACGAGTTTCTTATCACCGTCTTGACGCTCCATTGCTGAAAAATCCAGACTTCTTGAATCTATTCTAGCAGGAGTACCTGTTTTAAAACGCAAAAGCGATATGCCTTGTGCTTCCAAAAAGCCATAAAGCCCACGTGAAGTCTTTAATCCGTTTGGCCCAGATTCCACGATAACCTCACCGTACAAGCATTTTGCACGCAAATATGTTCCAAGAGCCAGAATAACAGAGCTACAATAATAAATAGCGCCTGTTTCTGAAACAACGCCCTTTATCCTACGCTTGTCCATATCTTCAAAAACCAGCTCACAAACCTCGCCTTGACGAATATCAAGATTTTCAGAGTTTTCAAGTGTACGTTTCATTTCCCTTGAATAAGCCCATTTGTCAGCCTGAGCCCTCAAAGAATGAACAGCAGGCCCTTTACCTAAATTAAGCATACGACTTTGGATAAAAGTCTTATCTATATTTTTGCCCATTTCGCCGCCAAGCGCATCAATTTCTTTAACCAAGTGACCCTTTGAGCTTCCGCCAATATTAGGGTTACAAGGCATCATAGCAATGCTGTCGGCATTAAGCACGAACATAAGCGTCTTAAGCCCCATACGGCTTGCGGCCAATGCAGCTTCACAACCTGCATGACCCCCGCCTACGACGCAAACATCCCAATTATTATTCATTTTCCAACACAAAACTCCTCAAAAATTTTATCAACAATATCAATAGAAACCGAATCGCCATTAATCTCACCCAAGGCCGCGTATGCTTCTCTTAAGAGCAGAGAGACTATGTCCTCGGTCAAAAAACAGCTTCCCAATAATTCAGAAAGAGCCGCCCCGGCACGCTCCAATGCATCTTTATGCCTTGCTTTATTAATCAAAGCTTGATTATTGGCTTGTTCCAAATATTCACTATTAAAAAACAAACGGCCGAATGCTTCCCTAATTTCCTCAACAGCCGCAACCTTATTTCCCTTCAATGACGAATTTATAAAAACAGATTCGGGCAGATGTTGCCTTATCATGTCAAGTTCGATTTTAGGTGGTAAATCACATTTATTCACAACAACAATAACTCGCTTGCTTTCTTGGTTTTCTCGGATAGTAGATATAAGTTCAAGTTCTTGCTCATTAACAGCTCGCGAATTATCCAAAACAAGTATAATTAAATCGCTCACAGAAATTTGAGACATAGAACGTTCTACACCGATTTTTTCAATAGGTTCATCCGTCTGGCGTATACCGGCCGTATCTGCAAGCTTAACAGAAATGCCATTTATATTAATATATTCGTATAAAACATCCCTTGTTGTACCAGGAATGTCTGTTACAATCGCTCTTTCCTCAGATAAAAGCGCATTAAGCAATGAGGATTTCCCAACATTAGGACTACCTAAAATTGCAGCAGTCAAACCTTCTCTTATAATTTTACCATCCTCATAATTCTTAAGCATTTTTTGAATTGTAGCCAATAAAACACTGGCTTCTTCTTTTACAAAAGATAAATTTCCAAAATCATCTTCATATTCAGGATAATCTAAAGATACATCTACCTGTGCGGTTAAGTTAAGAATACGTTCTCTAATTTCATCTATTTCCCGGGAAACAGAGCCATTAAGTTGGTTAAGTGCAAGCTTAGATGCAAGCTTAGTCTTGGCATTTATTAAGTCTGCAACCGCTTCTGCTTGAGATAAGTCTATACGTCCATTCAAAAAAGCCCTTTTTGTGAATTCACCGGGTTCCGCCCTCCGCGCGCCCGCCGAAAGAATAGCTTCAAATACCGCGGAAACAACCGCACTCCCACCATGGCAATTAATCTCAACAACATTTTCAGCAGTATACGAGCGCGGTGCAAGCATAACCATTACCAAAACCTCATCAATCATATGTCCATGAGAATCATAAATATATCCATAGGTAATTGTGTGAGATTTAGGTTCAAATTTTCCCTTGCATTTGAAAATTTTCTTTACAACATCCAAGGCTCTGTCGCCACTAAGCCTAATTATGGCAATGCCGCCGCCAGCAACAGGCGTGGCGACGGCGGCTATAGTATCATTAAGCATGTTTTTCTCTTTTCCATTCTTTAAGTGCAATTACCACATAACGAGATGGCTCGTCACCCTCGCTATAAGTTGAAATACCGCGCTCATTTTGAAGCGCGGCATGGATAATGCGGCGCTCATGGGAACTCATAGGTTCTAAGTACACGCTTTTTTTAGTTATTTTGACTTTTTTCGCCAGATTGTGTGCAAGGCTTTCCAGAGTTTCCTTACGTTTCTGTCTGTAATTCTCAACATCAATATTAACAGCGAGATATGGGGCATTGCCCTTGTTCACAACAAGGCTTGTCAAATACTGTAAGGCGTCAAGGGTTTGACCGTGCTTTCCTATAAAAACACCCACGTCTTCCCCCGTTATGTTTATGTTAAGGTGTTTCTCGTCTTTTTCGGTTTTGATAATAACCGTTGTTTTAAGTGCAAGCGCAATATCCTTTAAAAATGTTACAGCAACGTCTTCAGGATTAAAGATAATCTTCACGCTAATTTTACAGGGTTTTTGGCCTAAACCCAAAAACCCTTTAGAACCATGATCCAGAACCGTTATCTCAACCTTTTCTTCGGAAAGTCCAAGCTCATCCAAAGCAGCCCTCTTCGCTTCTTCAAATGTTTTTCCTGTCTTTTCAATGGTTCTCATTTGGCATCACCTTCTTTTTTATCAACATTCATCTGTTTGTTCATGACTAACTGCTGAAATAATTGGAACAAGTTTGTGGTTACCCAATACAAACCAACACCTGCCGGGAAAGAAATTGTAAACCAACCCATAACCAAAGGCATAACTATCATCATAATAGTTTGTTGATTTTTCATATTCGCGTCTTGATTGGTATTTTGCTTATTCATAAAATATGCAGATAAGAATTGTGTAAGTGCTGCAAATATAGGTATAAGTATACCCGGCCATGCCCAACCAGCCACGTCAACCAGATTTATGCCAAAAAAATGTTCAATTTGATTTTTTTCAATTAACAATTCGTTAAGGTAAGGAGAATTCATAGCAGAAGTTACTTTCTCCCAGCTTGCAAATGAAAGTTTGTTAATAACTTTGTTCATGTGTTCAACAAGCGCAATGTCAATTTCCATGCCTTTAGGAACTAAAGGACGTGCAAGGTCAACCATAAAGCTTGCAAAATCAGGATAACTTATAATGGTTTCAGATATTTTAGTATACAAATTGCCTATACTTGACACAAATAAAAAAGTTTGTTGAAACAGGTAGTTAAGAGCAAAAAATATGGGCATTTGGATAAAAAGAGGCAAACATCCACTGAGTGGATTAACCTTGTTTTTCGCCCAAAGTGACTGTATCTCCGCGTTCATTTTTTGTTGAATCTCTGGGTCTTTTGAATCACCGTATTTTTTCTTTATAGCTTCAACCTGAGGCTGGATTTTTTGCATCATCATCATGGACTTTTGTTGTTTAAATGCCAACGGCAACATTATAACCCTTGCAACAATAGTCAACAGTATTATTGAGATTCCCAGCGAATTTTCAAGAGTAATCTTGTTTACAATCTCAAAGATGAAATTAATTATAAAACCAAGCACTTGGGTAATAGGCCCAACGATTATACCGGGTTCCTTTTGAATAAATTTGCTTAAGAGGGATAAACCTCCGTAAATTACCGACAAAAAACTTCCTCCTTAAAAATTCTCCGGCACATAATCAATCCCGCCTTCACAAAACGGATTGCAACGAAGTATTCTTTTAACACCCAAAAAAGAGCCCTTTACGACTCCATGTTTAAGAACAGCCTCCAAAAAATACTCCGAACAAGTCGGATAAAATCTGCAAGCATTGGGCAAAAAGGGCGATATACACTTTTTATAAAACTTAATAGGTAAAACAAAAATTTTTCTAAAAGTTAAATTATTCATTCTCACAATCACACAAAAAAAGCTTCTGTCTTTGAACCAATCCTAAAAGACTTTCTTGAATCTGCCAAAAGTTACAACCGTTAATAGGTAATCTTGCAACAAATACATAGTCAAAACTTGTCTTCATTTTGAGCTCATTTAAACGGTAAGCCTCTTTAATTAAACGCTTTACTCGGCTTCTTACAACGGAATTACCTATTTTCTTACTGACTGTAATGCCCAATCTATTAACTTCAAGACCATTAGGCAGGGTAACGAGTGCCATGATACGGTTTGAGATGTTTTTGCCACGCTCATAGACATGTTTAAAATCGGTATTTTTACAGAGTGATTTTGTTCTGCGCATTAAGCAGATAATTTCGCCCTACCCTTGCGGCGTCGTCTCAAAAGAACCTTGCGTCCGTTCTTTGAACTCATCCTCTTTCTGAAGCCGTGCTCCGCGCTTCTTTGCTTCTTTTTGGGTTGAAAGGTCATTTTCATTTTCTTGGCATCTCCTTTTATATATTCTTTGTAAAAAATAATTGCCCGCATATTATATTTGAAAAAAATTTTCAAGTCAAGTTTTTTGGGAAAAATAAAGTTTAATTTTTCAATTTTTTGTTGCTATGCATATTTTTTTTTGTTAAAATAGAAAATCAATAATAAAAATTTCATTGATATTACGGAGAGAATTATGAACAACAATTTGATGAACGGTGAATCTGAAAATGGTTCGCTTGAGCCAATGTATATGGAAAATTGGGATAAGGCACTAGGTCTTATGCAAAAAGCTTTTACATCTGTAGTCTTTGACACCTGGATTAGACCACTTAAACCTATTCGCGTGAAAGATGGTTTATTGTTCCTTAAAACCGAAGAAAATTTTTTCAAGCCCACTATTGAAGAGCGCTATCTTAACACGATAACGGATTGTCTTAAAGAAGCCGCAGGCTACCAGATTCCTATCAAACTTGTTTCTCCTGAGGATTTTGAGACGGTTAAAAAATCAGGAGGCAAGCGCAATGATGCGAACATCAAAAACTCAAACCTTAAACCCAAATATGTGTTTGAGAACTTTGTGCGCGGAAAAAGCAATGAATTTGCTTATGCTGCGGCACTGGCCGTTGCGGAAGCTCCAGGCAAGACTACATACAATCCGCTTTTTTTATACGGGGGCGTTGGTCTAGGGAAAACCCATCTTATGCATTCCATTGGAAATTATATTCTCTCTCAAAATTCAGAATCTAAGGTTCTGTACATATCAACCGAAACCTTTATGAATGAGCTTATAAACTCTATACGTGAAAGAAAAAATCAAGAATTCAGAAATAAATATAGAGATATAGATGTACTACTCGTCGATGATATTCAATTTCTTTCGGAAAAAGAGGGAACCCAAGAAGAATTTTTCCACACTTTTAACACGCTGTACGATGCAAACAAGCAGATTGTTATTTCCAGTGACCAGCCTCCAAAAGAGATTAAAACTCTTGAAGAACGTTTGCGTTCACGTTTCGGATGTGGACTTATCGTTGATATAACTCTGCCCGACTTTGAGACCAGAACCGCAATTTTGGATAAAAAAGCCGAACTTGAAAATCTATCTGTACCAAAAGATGTTATCCATTTCATTGCAAAAAACATAGTTTCTAACATAAGAGATTTGGAAGGTGCTCTTAATAAAGTAACTTATTCAGCTAAAATCAAAAAGGAACAATTAACCGTAGCATTCGCAGAAAAAGAAATCAAAGATTTAATTAACAACAACATCATAAAAGAGATAACACTTGATCATATAGCTGAGATAATTACAGATTATTACAAAATATCCGTAGCCGATATGTGCGGCAAAAAGAGAACCCAAAATCTCACCTATCCTCGCCAGATTTTTATGTACATGTCCAGAAAGCTTCTTGATATTTCTTTACTTAAACTTGGTGAATACCTCGGAGGACGTGATCATTCAACAATTATGCATGGCTGTGAAAAAATCAGTCAGGACATTGAGTCGGATCAAAACCTCAAGGTTGAGATCAGGGAATTGGAGAAACGAATTAAGGGTGAGTGATTAAGGTTTGAATTATTAAGTGTTTGTGGAAAAACCTGTGGATTCGTTGTGGATAGGGTGTTGAAAAAGTAAAGCATGATTGTGGATAACTCTGTGGATAAGTGAGGGTGTTTGTGGATAACTTTGAGAAAAATCAAGTCGAATTTTTCACAATGTGGATAGTGTGGACAATGGGTGTTGGATTTTTTTGTTATCCACATTGATTTATGCAGTTATATTTGTTGAGTTTACTGGGCTTGTTGGGCTTTTCCACATATCTACATCACCTACTACTACTTCTACTATTCAACAACATATATATGGATTATGCGTGTGGAAAATCTATATTTTTTATTGAGGTGCTCTTATGAAGTTTATTTGTTCAAAAAATGAATTGTTAGAGAATATTTTAATTGTGTCAAGAGCCGTATCTTCCAAGTCTGCTGTTAAAATTTTATCCTGCATTCTTGTAGCTGCGAATGAGTTCGGGCTCAAGCTTATGGGAAATGATTTGGAATTAGGTATTGAAACATCTTATTTTAAAGCAGAGGTATTAACCCCGGGCTTAATTGCTCTTGAGGCAAAGATGTTCCAAGAAATCGTAAGAAAGATGCCGGACGGTAATATTGAAATTACGGTTGATGATAATAAGGAAGTTTTGATTTGCTGCGGAAAGACGGAATTCAAAATATTAGGCTATCCAGGTGAAGAATTTACCTTTGTTAAGCTTTTGGAGAAGGAAAAACCTACGATTATCAACACGGAAAATCTCAAGAAGATGATAAAGCAGACTTCGTTTGCTATTGCGCAAAAGGATTCAAGCAAACCTGTGTTTACTGGTTTATTGATTGAAATTAACGACAGCAGCATAACAAGTGTGGGTGTTGATGGCGTTCGTATTGCGTTAAAACGAATAAAGACAGAAATTACACAGGAAGACAGAAGTGTTATCGTTCCTGGTCGTATTATTAATGAAATTAGTAAAATCTTACCAGATGATGACGAAGAATGTTCAATTTACGTTAATGAAAATCATGCGATGTTTTTGTTTTCTAAGTTTAGCGTTGTGACACCGCTTTTATTTGGGGAGTTTATTAAATACGAACAAGCGTTTCCGGATACGTTTAAGACCGAGATTCGTATTAGTAAAAGTGGATTATTAACTTGTCTTGAAAGAACTATTCTTCTTTACGATGAAACCAAGAAGATTCCGGTTGTTCTTAGCATCAATGATGAGGTTTGCACCGTTACGTCAAACAGCCAAAACGGTATGGTTACAGATGAAGTCGGCATTGAATTCAGTGGGGAGCCCTTGGAGATTTCTTTTAATCCAAGGTATATTATTGATGTTTTGAGGGTTATTGAAGAAGAAACGGTGATTATACGCTTTAATTCTCCAAATAGTGCTTGTTCTATTTTTGGATTAGATAATGATTCTTATAAGTTTCTTATTCTTCCGTTGAGAAGGCGAACCTAATGCATGTAGAAAGGCTTTTGTGCAAGGACTTTCGTAATTATGAGGGTTTGTCTGTAGAATTTGATAGAGGTATAAACGTTATCTTCGGAGATAACGCACAGGGTAAGACTAATGTTTTAGAAGCTTTATTCCTTTCCGCAACCGGACGTTCTCATAGGACTCATTACGACAAGGAACTTATACGTTTCGGTGCGGAGAGTTGTTATATCCATACGTTTATTAAGGACACAGTTTCAGAAAAGATTTCCCTCCATATACGTAGTGATGCGAAGAAAGGTATCGCAGTTAATAATATGCCGATTAAGAAAATTGGTGAATTGCTTGGGATTTTTCTTGTTGTTATGTTCAGTCCCGAGGATTTGGATTTGATTAAGTCGGGGCCATCCGAGCGGAGACGTTACATGGATATAGAAATATGTAAGCTTAACAAAGTGTATTATTTTGAACTTGGGCAATACTATAATATATTAAAGCAAAGAAATTCGATGCTTAAGAATATGAAGAATGTGGATTATCTTTCAGTTTGGGACAGCCAGCTTGTGAAGTCAGGACGAAAGATTATTGCTTACAGGCAGGCTTTCATTGATAAAATAAATATATTCGCAGAAGAAATTCATAAAAGGATTACGGATGGCAAAGAGGAGATAAAGATTATTTACAAGCCAAACGTTTCAATAGATGATTTTGAAAAGAAGCTTTCAAGAAATTTAGATAGGGATATAAAATTAGGTACAACCGGCGTTGGTATACACAAGGATGATGTTGAGTTTCTGATTAACGGACTGGACACACGAATATACGGCTCTCAGGGGCAGCAAAGGACAGCTTCACTGTCTGCAAAGCTTGCCGAGATAAAGCTTATGGAGTTGGAAAAGAAACAATCGCCGGTTTTGCTTTTGGACGACGTGCTTTCGGAACTGGACGAGAAGCGTCAATCCTTCCTTATGGAACAGACTAAAAATATTCAAACAATTATCACGGTTACGGGCTTTGGTCTGCGTATGTCGGAATTGTTTAAGGATACGGGGAGTATGTTTATGGTTAAAAATGGTACTATCGGTAATATTATTAAAGGAGATGCGCATGTCACACGAATATAACGAAAATCAAATACAAGTTCTTGAAGGTTTAGAAGCTGTCAGAAAACGCCCGAGTATGTACATTGGCAGTACTTGTACCAAAGGACTTCATCACCTTGTCTATGAGATTGTCGATAATGCCGTTGATGAAGCCTTGGCGGGCGTTTGTACCAAGATAACGGTTAACATCCTTGAGGATAATTCCATATCCGTACGTGATAACGGACGTGGTATTCCAACTGGTATTCAACCGCAGAAGGGTATTTCGGCTGTTGAGGTTGTTTTCACGGTTTTGCATGCAGGCGGTAAGTTCGGCGGCAGTGGCTATAAGGTATCGGGCGGATTGCATGGAGTTGGTGCATCCGTTGTTAACGCACTGTCGGAGACTTTAACGGTTAATGTTTATGATGGGAAGCACATCCACGAGCAGAAATATTCAAGAGGCGATGTATGCAGTCCATTGACAATAATCGGTGAAACTGAGGAAACCGGAACGTTTATACATTTTAAACCTGATGCGGAGATTTTTCAGGAAACAGAATTTTCTTTTGAAACGCTTAAGCAACGTTTACAGGAATTAGCCTTTTTAAATAAAGGGCTTACTATAGAATTATTCGAAAACCGTCCTGAAGGTAAGAAGCGTACCTTTTGCTATGGGGGCGGCATTATGGAGTTTGTTTCTCATATCAATAAGAATAAAACACCTATTTTTGAAAAGGTTTTCTATGCAGAGGGCGAGCGTGATGATGTTTACGTGGAAGCCGCACTGCAATATAATGACGGATTTGTAGAGAATAGTTTTTCGTTCGTAAATAACATAAATACAATGGATGGTGGAACGCATCTCACAGGTTTCCGCGCCGCACTTACAAAGTCTATTAACGATTATGGGCGAAAATTCAATCTTTTGAAGGAAAATGACAAGAATTTGTCCGGCGAGGACGTAAGAGAGGGTATCGTATCCGTTATAAGTATAAAGATTCGTGACCCTCAGTTTGAAGGACAAACGAAGACAAGGCTTGGTAACAGCGAAGCGAAGAATGCGGTTGAATCTATTGTAAGTGAATATTTAGAATATTTTCTTGAAGAAAATCCGGCTATCGCGAAGATGATTTTTGAGAAGGCTGTCATAGCTTCAAGAGCAAAGGAAGCTGCAAAGAAAGCAAGGGAGCTTGTGCGCAGAAAGTCTGCGCTTGAAAACGGACGCTTGCCCGGTAAGCTTGCGGATTGCTCGGAGAACGACCCTTCAAAGTGCGAGATTTATTTGGTTGAGGGTGATTCCGCGGGCGGCTCTGCAAAGGGTGCGCGTACGCCTAAAACTCAAGCCATTCTTCCCCTACGCGGTAAGATTATGAACGTTGAAAAGGCGCGCATTGACAAGATTTTAAGCAACGAGGAAATCCGCGCTATGATAACAGCTTTTGGAACCGGCATACATGATGATTTTGACATAACAAAGCTAAGGTATCACAAGATTATTATTATGACTGATGCTGACGTAGACGGCTCGCATATCCGTACTCTGCTTCTTACCTTTATGTACCGTTTTATGACACCACTTATAGAATACGGTAATATATATATTGCCCAACCCCCACTTTACAAGGTTGAAAAAGGTAAGAACATTTATTATGCCTATAGTGATAAGGAGCTTGAAAAGATTCTTTCGGAAATTGGACGTGAAGGTATAAAGCCCATTCAGCGTTACAAAGGTTTGGGTGAGATGGATGCATCTCAGCTCTGGGAAACAACAATGGATCCGGAACGCCGCATATTGCTTAAGGTTAACTTAGATGATGCTATATTGGCCGATGAGATTTTCACACAGCTTATGGGCGACAAGGTTGAGCCTCGCCGTGAGTTTATTCAAGAATACGGTAAGTTTGCTAAAAATATAGATATTTAAGCTGTGTTGCATTTAATGACAACGGAATAAGACGGAGGTTTACATGGACGACGGTCTTGACAACAAGATTGACAAAATTATTGAGGTTAATATAGAAAGTGAAATGCGCAAGTCGTATATCGAATATGCGATGAGCGTTATTATTGCGCGTGCGTTGCCTGATGTGCGTGATGGATTGAAGCCTGTTCATAGACGTATACTCTATGCTATGAATGAGCTTAATCTGGATCCTTCAAAGGCACACAAGAAGTCTGCTCGTATCGTGGGCGACACTATGGGTAAATATCACCCACATGGTGAGTCGTCTATTTACGATGCAATGGTAAGAATGGCGCAGGAGTTTTCCATGCGCTATATGCTTGTTGACGGTCATGGTAATTTCGGTTCTATGGATGGAGATTCGCCTGCTGCTCAACGTTACACGGAAGCACGTTTGAGCCGATTGTCAACGGAGATGCTTGCGGATATAGAAAAAGATACAGTTGACTTTGTGCCAAACTATGACGAGGAATTCAAAGAGCCGACTGTTTTGCCTGCACGTTTCCCAAATCTTCTTGTAAACGGTTCGTCCGGTATAGCCGTTGGTATGGCCACTAACATACCGCCCCATAACCTTACTGAGGTTATTGACGGTGTTCTGAAGATTATAGATAACCGTGTTCAGGAGGATAGGGAGACAGATATTAACGAGCTTTTGAACATAGTTAAAGGCCCGGATTTCCCAACCGGCGCAACGATTATGGGCGTTAACGGCATAAAGCTTGCCTACAAGACAGGTCGCGGCAAGGTTGTTGTACGCTCTGATGCTGAGATAGAGGAAACAAACGGGCGTGAGCGTATAATCGTTACGCAACTTCCATTTCAGGTTAATAAAGCGAAGCTGGTTGAGAAGATTGCAGAACTTGTTAAGGAGAAAAAGATTGAGGGCATTTCAGATTTAAGGGATGAATCCAATCGTAACGGTATTCGCATTGTTATTGAAATAAAGCGTGATGCGGCTGCTAATATTATCCTTAATCAATTATATAAATATACACAGCTTCAAGAAAGTTTCGGCATTATTATGCTGGCTTTGGTTAATAATGAACCTAAGGTTTTGAATCTTAAGGAGCTTCTGGAGCATTATATAGACCATCAAAAGGACGTTGTTACAAGACGAACTCGTTTCGACCTCAACAAGTGCCTTAAGCGCGCACACATATTGGAAGGGCTTCTGATTGCTCTTGACCATATAGACGAGGTTATATCCATTATAAGAAGCTCACCTGACACGAGCACAGCGAAAGAACGCTTAAGAGAACGCTTTGAATTCTCCGAGGAGCAGGCTACAGCTATAGTTGAAATGCGTTTGAGAAGCCTCACAGGGCTTGAACGCGACAAGCTTATGCAGGAGTATGCGGAGATAAAGGAAAAAATCAAGGAGCTTACAGCTATACTTGAGGACGAGAAGCGTCTTTATAGCGTTATAAAAGAGGAAATCCTAATTATAAGAACAAAGTACGGCGATGAGAGACGAACAAAGATTGTGTTCCAAGAGGATGAAATTATGCTCGAGGACTTGATTGATGAAGAAACTTGCGTAATCACACAAACCTGCTTTGATTATATTAAGCGCTTGCCTTTGAATACTTATAAGAGCCAAAACAGAGGTGGTCGTGGCATCATAGGCTTGCAAATGCGTGATGAAGACTTAGTTAAGCAGATTTTGATAGCCAACACGCATGACACTCTCATATTCTTCACAAACATGGGGCGTGCATATCGTGCAAAAGCCTATGAGATACCGGAAGCCGGACGTACCGCAAGAGGTATGGCATTGATAAACCTTTTGAACCTTAAGGACGAGAAGGTTACAACGGCTATAAACATCAGGGAAATCGGCGATAACGACTATATTTTAATGGTCACAAAAACCGGTATTGTAAAGAAGACACCATTGTCCAAGTTCCAGAACATCCCGAAAGCCGGTTTGATTGCAGTTAACCTCAGAGAGGACGACGAGCTTATATCCGTTATGAAAACTGACGGTGAAAAAGATATATTCGTAGTCACAAAGGAAGCTAAGGGTATCTGCTTCAATGAAAATGACATCCGTTCAATGGGTCGTCAAGCGACAGGTGTGCGTGCAATACGCTTAGGTGAGGACGATTGCGTTGTAGGCGCAGACATGTTGTCAGACGGCAAAGTGCTCATTGTGTCCGAAAAAGGATTTGGTAAGGTCTCCGAATTAAGCCAGTTCCGTGCGCAAAAACGCGGTGGAAGCGGTGTAAAGATTCACACGATTAACGAAAAGACAGGTAAGATTGTAGGCGTGTCCTTAGTAAGTGACAATGACGAGCTTATGCTTATAAACTCTGAGGGTATAATAATACGTATAAGGGTTAGTGATATATCCGTGCAAGGTCGTACCGCACAGGGCGTTAAGCTCATAAGTCTCAATGAAGGGGTCACGGTTGTAAGCATGGCCAAAATTAATGAAAGCGATATAGAAGAATGAAAAGATTTCTGATAATAATGCTCATAATAGCCGTAGGATTCTGCGGCTTTTTTGTGGGCAATGTTTTTAAAATCATAAATATACTTGAAAATCGCAGAGTGCAACGAGAAAACCAAAGTATAACAACGATTGAAGAATATAATAAATATTACAATACCACACCGATAGAAGATAATAATGGAGCAAAAACAGGCGGTGCTTACAAGCTTTACGTAGATAACAGCCTACACAGCACTTATAATTCATTTGAGGAGGCTGTGGAGCAGGGCAAGAAACTTGAGCATGTGCAGATAAGGCAGGTTAATAAGAGCCTTGTACTATGGGATAACTACCCGCCGTTTCTTGTTTTCAACGACACAGACGGCTATGCGGAATATTCAGACTTCACCTCAGCCATAGCCAAGGCTAAGACAGGCACGCGTTCATTCGTCTACCACAGGAAGGACAACAGCCTTCTTTGGACGAACACCGTTCCTATCGAGATGTCTGTGAGCATGGACATTGACGTGATTCTACAAAATCCCGAGCTTCCCAGAGGCTGTGAGGTTACAAGCCTCGCAATGCTTATAAACTATAAAGGTCTTAAGGTTGGGAAACTTCAGCTTGCGGATGAAATAAAAAAAGACACAACACCCTATCGTGTAAGCCGTGGCGTTGTGCATTATGGTAATCCTAATGTTGGTTTTGTGGGCGATATGCGTAATAAAAGTCTTATGGGATATGGTGTATACCACAAGCCCATCCATCAGCTTCTCTCGGAGTATTTCCCTTTTTCAGCCGTTGATTTCACCGGCTGTGATTTCTATGACCTTTTTTATCTTCTGAATTCAAACACCCCGATTTGGGTTATAACAAACACAACATATAAAAAACTTCCGCAATCCGAATTTTCAACCTGGGTTACAAACGACGGCCCCATTAAAATCACATTCAAAGAGCATGCCGTACTTGTCACAGGTTATGATGATAAATACATATATTTTAACGACCCTCTTTCGGGTAAGAACAAGGCAAATGCTGCTGATTTTATAGAAGCTTGGATTCAAATGGGACGGCAGGCTGTGGCTGCTGTGCATTAAAATAAAATATGAGGGTGATATTATGGGTTTGATTTTGGTAGCCGGTTTAATTAATATTGAAACAACCTTAAAGGTAGATAACTTCCCAATTGAATATGCTGCAATTGAATTTCCGTTTTACGGTATAAATACTTCTGTCTCAGGTGTTGCTGTAAATATACCAAAGGCGCTTAAAGTATTAGGAGAAAATGTGAAGATTGTGTCGTTACTGGGCAATGACCAAGAGGCGGATTATGCAGAAAGTGTTTTGAAAGAAGAAGGTTTCGGTATAGAATTTTTGAAAAGATCACTCAAAAACACCCCCCAATCCATTGTTATAAACGACAAGACAGGCAGGAGAAAGATTTACTGTGATTTAAAGGACTACCAAGATGCTGTGTTTGAACAAGCTAAGTTAGAGGAAGCGTTGTCGGACTGTAAGATTGCTATTGTTTGCAATTCAAATTTTTCCCGCCCTCTTTTAAGGTTGTCAAAGGATAAGGGCGTTACAATTGCAACAGATGTGCATGTGTTGAGTGATATCCACGACAGCTACAACAAGGATTTTATGGACTATGCAGACATATTATTTTTAAGCCATGAAAATATACCCTACGAAGCTTGTTATTTTTTGAAAGATCTAAAGAATGAGTACAACAATAGCATTATTGTATTGGGAATGGGTAGCCATGGTGCGCTGATATACATTCGCAAAGAAAATGCAATTTACTACATGAAGTCTGTTTTTACAAGAGAGGTTGTAAACACTGTGGGGGCTGGAGATGCGCTTTTCAGTTGTTTTATTCATTACCATAGTAAAGGTTACGAGCCGTTAGAAGCTTTAAAAAGGGCGCAGGTTTTTGCTTCATACAAAATTGGTGCCAATGGTGCCGCAAATGGTTTTATTGATGAAGGTAAGGTTGAAGAACTTTATAGAAATATTGTATTCGATTACCACAAAGTAGATTGTTGACATAGGGGGTGTACTGATTGGTTGTTATAATTACAGGAAGCTCACACACGGGCAAAACCTTTTTGGCGCAAAAACTGCTTGAAAAATATTACTATCCATATGTGTCCATTGACCACTTGAAAATGGGCTTGATCCGGAGTGGTCAAACTAAGCTTACACCTTACGAAAACGGCGAATTAACTAAATACCTTTGGCCTATTGTCGCTGAAATGATAAAAACTGCGATAGAAAATAATCAAAATTTGATTGTTGAAGGATGCTATGTTCCGTTTGATTATAATAAGAGTTTTAGTGACGAATACTTGGCGCATATTAAATACGTGTGTTTGATATTCAGTGAGGATTATATCCAAAATAATTATTCGGACATAATGAACTATGCAAGCGTGATTGAAAAAAGGGAAAATGATGAATATCCTAAAGAACTAATGATTGAAGATAATGCCTATGCTTTGTTGAAATGCATTGAGCATAGCTGTAATTATATTCTTATTAGCGACAAATATAATATTGATTTTGAAATTTAAAAAAAGAGATGTAGCGAATGCCCTGCTACATCTCTTTTTTGCAATTTACTATATATTTGAATTATATTATACCAACTTCTTTAATTGCGCCAAGAATTGTTTTCCATTGTTCAATAGATTTATCCAAGTGAAGTGTTCCTTCGTTTGAGATTCTGTAGTATTTTCTAGTGGGCACATTGGGCATTTCCTGGTTATAAACATCC
Source organism: uncultured Eubacteriales bacterium (assembly GCA_964412725.1). GTDB lineage: Bacteria > Bacillota > Clostridia > Lachnospirales > CAYPQA01 > CAYPQA01. The sequence continues at coordinate 6,781 of CAYPQA010000002.1, read as the reverse complement.
AAATAACCTGCAGCATGAAGCCGTCTCAAAATAGCATAAACAGAAGCCTCCGCAACATCCGGAAAAAGCCTCGTGATGTCTTTCATAATTTCATATCCATATGATTCTTGATTGGAAATGTATTTGAGTACGCACATCTGCAAAACACCCTTTTTAAGCTGTGCATCCAACAGATTTCACCTCTTTCGGGCTGGCTTTAAAGAACAAAGAAGACACAATACATATAATAATACCAACAGCTAAAGGTATTGTGGATAATAATAATCTAATAAAAATGGTTTCCGGAACACTTATTGTTTGAAGAACATAGAAAGTGCACCAAGTACTTTGCATAAAGCCTGTAAAAATAAATGAAAAAGAGAACTTCTTGCTTATGCCTTTGTTGTAAGCATTTTGCAAGATAAAGAGCAGGCCTGCAAGATTAAAACAATAGATAACTTGTAGATTTAAAGCCGCTGACGGACCAATCATTGAAAGGTCACCATTGTAATTATTTAACATCCAAGTCCACATATAAGCACCGTTGAAAAAAAACCAAGCCAATAGGAAACCAAGTAACGGTAAAAGTGCAACAGTTTTCAAAATTCCAATTGTCTCAGGATTTAACGGCACAAAGTAGCGGTTATGGTCTTGCCATTTGATGAAAGAAAGTGGAATTAGGATTACAAGTATGACAGATATTGTAAGGTGGTTTGCAAAACCCATTTGTAAAAAGAGAAGCAAAGCAGATGTTGCAAAGAAGGTTAGGTAATTCACAAAACGCCTTTGCTGGATGTTTTGCTTAATATCCTCGGCCTGCGCAATTTCTCTTGCAACATCAGCAGGGTTTCCAAATCTTGCGCAAAGTTCATCCTCAGAAACACCATCCCTAAGACCTGTCTCAAAATATTCGCCATAGTCCTTTAGTATGGATTGGGTTTCTTGATAATCCAGTTTTTTGTACAGCTCACTCTCAAGTTGTTTAAGATAATCTGATTTTTTCATAAAAATACACCCCCATATAATTTATACTGATTATACAACAGTACTGTTTATATGTCAATATAATTATATTTGGATTTTAACAAACCTATTTTTACCTCGGCTTATGATGTGTTGGGTTGGGGATTCGATTTCAAGGTGGAAGTCTGTAACGGATTTTCCGTCTATTTTTATGCCTCCGCCATTTATAAGTCGTCTTGCATCACTGTTCGAGTCTGCAAAACCAATTTTTACGAGCAATTCCGTAATAACAATGCTTGGTTGGTGTAAAGTCACAGTTTCAATTGTTTCAGGCGTTGAACCGGAAGCAATGTCTTTGTAGCGTTTCTCTGCGTCCTCAATATAAGATTCACCATGATACAACCTCACAATCTCACGCGCATATTCAAAGTGAGCGTTTCGCATATCAGAACAAAGACGTTCATAAACCTCTGGCAAAATGTCCGTTGTCAAACGGAAGTAGTCCCTTAATAGTGTGTCAGGCACTTTCATGCATTTTTCAAACATAATTTCCGGCTTTTCATCAATCCCAATATAGTTATCCAACGACTTACTCATCTTTTCAACCCCATCAAGACCGACAAGAAGCGGGAATGTTATAACCTCCTGACGCGGCTGACCATAGTCCTCTTGAAGCTTTCGCCCAACAAGTAAGTTGAAGGTTTGGTCTGTACCTCCAACCTCGATGTCGGCATTGAGGCTTACGCTATCATAGCCTTGCATAAGCGGATAAAACAACTCGTGAAGTCCAATTGAACGATTTTCGCTGTAGCGTTTTGAAAAATCATCACGTTCCATTATGCCCGCAATCGTATACTTACCTGCCAGCGTCAAAATCTCTGCAAATCCCATCTTTGAAAGCCATTCAGAATTGTAGGTTATAACAGTTCTGTCTTTGTCCAATATCTTTGTAACCTGTTCAAAGTAGCTTTTACCATTCGCTCTTGTCTGTTCAAATGTGAGCGGTTGGCGGGTCTTACTCTTACCTGTTGGATCGACTATCATACCGGTGAAGTCGCCTATAACGAACACAACCTCATGTCCCAAATCCTGGAAAATCCGCAACTTTCTCAGAACTACCGAATGCCCAAGGTGCAAATCAGGGCGGCTTGGATCTGCACCAAGTTTAATCCTGAGCTTGCGCCCACTTTTGAGCTTTTTTAAAAGCTCGTCCTCCGAAAAAATCGAAACGGCATCGCGTTTCAATCTCTCAAAAAATTCCTCTGTTTTCATAATCATGCTCCTTTTTATAAAATCTCCCTTTAAAAGAATAAAAAAAGGCCAAGGCAAAAAAGCCTTGGCCGAAACGCTTAATAAATTAAGACGGGCGCGACCAAAGCCTGCTTCCATAATAATAGGAAACAGACTTAGCACCGTAAAAATTTATATCAAACGTTAACATATACACCTCTTAAAAGTTTATGATGTGAGTTTACATTAGAAAAATACTAGTGTCAAGGGTAAATAACTCACTTTCAAAATCCTTGTTTTAAATAATCCAAAATCTTATCATCATTGTTGCAGACCAGCTCAAAACAGTCTGCTATCATATTGCGGATTGCCTTGTTCTTAAGACCCTTTGCCCATTCCAGCCGGTCGCCTTCCATAAACTCGCCGATGCCTTTCCAAGGAACCCATAAAACATCATGCGTTTCGCAAAATAACTCGTGGATACGATTTAAGCATAGGGTTTCTTTATTTAATTCGGTTCCCTCTCGAAGAGGCTCCACAGCATATCCGAGCATTGCTCTTTGGTCTATGAGTTGGCCAATCCAACAGGAAATACGGTCACGCATTTTTATTAGTTCTTCGTCGGTTAGACTTTCAAAATTGCTATCGTTTCTCATAAAATTTACAGAATTTCTAAGGTAGTTTTTCTCTTTTAAGGTTTCCATAATCTTTATCCCATGTTTAAAAACATCTTGCATTGTAACACTGGATTCTTTTTTATCTCCTAAGATGAAAGCATGTCCAGCCTTTTCATACCAGTCAGGCATAATAAATAAACCAGTTTCATCATATCCAGCGGGTTTTTCGTATGGCTTTCCCCAATATCCTTGAGAGCCGTCAAGGCCATACAAAACGCCGTCACCATCGTAACCTGTTACCAAAACCCAACCATATGTTCTACCGAATAAAGCCAAAATTGGTATGTCTTTATCGATAGAGGCTTTTATTTTGTTAAAGGCTTCATCTTTTTTGATACCGCTCGGGAATATTAACTCTTCAAAATCATATCCCGCATAGTCCATAGTAAAACCGATATACCAATCAATTTCTCTGAGCAGTATATTGCAGGTTTGGTTCCAATCCCTACTCATGTGTTCATCATTTGATAAATCCATTTGCATAAATCCGAATCCGGTTACAGCCGTGTAGAGTTGGTATAGATCTTCGTGTTTTTCGTTGCTGATACCCTCTGCACGCATAATCATGGATACAAAGCAAGCTGTGAAGCGTACAGTTTCACAACCATTGGGGAAACTTACAACATCTGAAATCGTTTTTTTCATTTACTAGCCCTCCTTGTTTTTTTCATATTATATCATTTCCAACTAGACATGTGTATATTTGGTTAAAAATAATACTATTTATTTTGGGTTATTTTTAAATTTACTATTGACATTTTATTATCATTATGATAATATTGTCATATGGAGGTGCTGATGTGAACGATAAAATTATGGAATGCCTCACGAATCCAATAAAATGTAAGCTGATTTTGGAGGCGAATTCGGCCAAGAAGGTGACGGCCAAGTATTTGGCAGATACCTATCCGGATATACCACAGGCTACCTTGTATCGATACTTGAAAAGAATGACGGAGGATGGTATTTTTGAGGTTGTGGAAGAAAACCAAGTTAGGGGTACGGTTGAAAAGACTTACGCACTTGCCGTAGAACTCAGTACGACGAAAAACGAAATTCTTGAAAATTTAACCGGTGACAGCTATATGCAGATGTTTAGACAATATATATTTGGTTTTGTTAAGCAATTTCAGGACTACTGTAAAAAGCCGAGTATTGATGTGGTAAATGATAAGTCGGGATTTTCTCTCGCACCTATCTACGCAACGGATGATGAATTAATGTCTGCCATGGCAGAGGTATCAAAAATTTTGACCACCTTATTTGAAAACAAACCAAATAACGAAAGAAAGTTTCGGACGATAGGGTTGATTATTTCACCGCCCGAAAAAGCATAGATTTAAAATTATCCTCAAATTCTTTAAATGTAACATAAAAAAGATTTGAGGAAATATATTGGTTTATTATTATCAAATTAATAATATTATTAAAATAGTATAAAAGGAGAACTAAATATGACAAATATATTTGAAATAAAGGGATTCTCAAAAACATATACGGGCGGCAAAAAGGCCGTTGAGAACTTAAACCTGACAGTTAATGCAGGCGAAATACATGGCTTTATAGGGCACAACGGAGCGGGAAAGACAACAACCATAAGGGCGGTTGTGGGAGTTATGGATTTTGAACAGGGGGAGATTTATATTGGCGGTCACTCTGTGAAGAAGGAACCTGTGTTGTGCAAGTCCATCACAGCCTATATCCCTGACAATCCTGATCTTTATGAATATGTGACGGGTATACAGTATTTGAATTATATGGGTGATATGTTTTCGGTCTCCGGAAAAGAACGCAAGGAGCGTATAAACAAATATGCCGAAATTTTTAGTATTAAAGACAGCTTGGGGAACTTAATAGGCTCATATTCCCACGGCATGAAACAAAAGGTTGCGCTCATAGGCGCATTTATGCATCAGCCCAAGTTTTTGGTGCTTGATGAGCCATTTGTTGGGCTTGACCCAGAAGCCGCATTTCATCTGAAAAGCATAATGCGTGAGCTGTGTAATGCTGGCAGTGCAATTTTCTTTTCAACACACGTTTTGGATGTTGCGGAGAAACTCTGCGACAAGATTTCTATAATAAAAGGCGGAAAGCTTATTTCAAGTGGAAGCACGGAAGAAGTCAGAAAGGGCGGCAGTCTTGAAGCTGTTTTTATGGAGGTTACTGAAAATGAATAGATATGGGACTTTACTCAGGATGCAACTTTATAATTTCTTTGGCATCAATCGCATGCTACATTCGGGTGACAAGAGTGAGAAAACACGTATTTTGACATTTGGCTTTGCAGGAGCACTTATTGTGGCAATATTTGTTGCATACAGTTGTCTGGTGTGTAATGGTTTGGCGGAGATGGGTTTCACGGACATTTTGCCCACCATTATGGTTTTAACAGGTGGAAGTATCACTTTGGTTTTGACCTTTATGAAAAGCACAGGTGTACTTGTAGGGCTTCGCGATTATGACATGGTTATGTCGTTGCCTGTAAAAAGCAGTGCCATTGTCACAAGCCGTATTACTATGATTTATTTAACAAACTTGGCCGTTAGTCTTATTGCAGGTGTTCCGTCAATCGTTATTTACGGCATATATGCACGACCGAGCATTGGTATTTACTTGATGCTTGTTATATCCCTACTTCTTACACCGATAATACCGATGATTATATCTCTAACTGTGGGCGTTGTAATCAGTGCTTTATCAATGCGCAGTAAGCACAACAGCTTGGTTACAATAGTATTGAGCATAGCGGCAATGGTTGGATTCATGGTATTAACCATGCAAAGTACGGGTATGACTGAAGTTGATATTACCAATTTGAGCGTTCAGATTGGTGATTCTGTAAATCGTATCTATCCTCCAGCCGCAATGCTGTCCTCTGCAATTGCAAACAATAATCCCGTCCAGTTTCTTGAATTTGTAGCCCTTTCTTTGGTATGTGGTGTGGCATTTGTTTCTGTCGTTTCTTATTTTTACAAGACTATGAATACAGCGGCTTTCACTCATTATGCTAAAGGCAAGTACAGTGACTCTGCTATAAAAGTTTCATCTCCGTTTTTTACTATGTACAAAAGAGAGTTCAGCCGCCTTATTTCTTGCGCAATATATGCTCTCAACACATCAATGGGATTAGTTTTAATGCTGGCTCTTGGGTTTGCAATTCTTTATTTTCCCGCCGACGTTATAAACAAATATGTCGATATAAACATGCTTGCCCCTGCATTCCCAATGGTTATTGCAACGCTTGTGAGTATGTCGTCCACGACCTGCGTTTCGTTATCCTTAGAAGGAAGGCACCGCTTTATTATCTTAAGCAGTCCAGTTAGACCCATTGACATCTTTAACGCTAAGATTGCGATGAATTTAACTATGATTTTACCGGTTTCAATTATAACAGCGATTTTGGTGAGCATTGCGTTAAATGCATCTATTTGGAGCATTATACTTATGATTATAGTTCCCACAGCTTACGCATTTTTCATAACTGTACTTGGAATGTATCTTAATGTAAAGCACCCAAAATACGACTGGCCTAGCGAATATTATGCAGTAAAGGGTGGTTCTGTATCGCTCTTTGGAACTATGGGTTTTGGACTTGCGGCAAGTGTTATTCCTCTGCTTGTGTGTATGGCTTTGCCATCATTAGGTTGGGTTGTTATGTTGGTCGCTATGCTTGTGGTCTTATTCATTACACGTATCATATATAGGAAGCTTGCAAACTATCGCCTATTTGCGTATTAAAATACCACAAATTAATAGTTATATAGTTTAATCAAAAAAGACACGATATCTCGTGTCTTTTTTGGTTAGAAGTCCATCTTGGTACAAATCCTTAGATAGCGTCTCGTCAAGTGGTGTAATCTAGGAAACCTATAGCAGGTGAAACAAAGAAAAAAGCTAAATAGTGTTCCACTGCATGGATAAGACATTCATAA
>CAYPQA010000001.1:0-60910 GCA_964412725.1 uncultured Eubacteriales bacterium | reverse complement strand
TGGAGAACTATGGGTTGTTTCTTTACAAGCACGGACAAATGTTAAGGAATCTCGGAGTTATAGTAACAACAGAGAATATTGACGAGGATTTTGCAAAAATGTTTGCTGAGTCATATGAACAGGCGAAGAAAGAACCTGATAACTACGTTTGGTATACTAACTGGCAGATCATTCTCAAAAGCGAGAATCGTATAATCGGAGGGCTGTGCTTTAAGGGTCTTCCTGATCATGACGGAAATGTGGAAATAGGCTATGGTATGGATTCAGAGTACTGGAATAATGGATATATGACAGAAGCGCTGAAGGTTACTATAAACTGGGCATTAGCGCAAGAAACAGTTAAGGGCGTTATTGCTGAAACAGAAAAAGATAATATACCTTCTCAAAAGGTAATTATAAAAAATGGAATGAAAAAGTATATGGAAACCGATACGTGTTATTGGTGGAAAATTTAAGACCTTGGACAGGCGCTTAGAAATAATAAACTTACGTCAAAGAAAGCTCAGGAGGTTTGGTTAGGCTGTTTACAGACAGAATCTACGATAATCAAGCATTGGTTACAGATAATGTACTTAAGTGTCCGGAATGTGATGCTGTTATCGGAATGTTGTATTTATACAAACCCGAAAAGCGCATGGCATATAGGCTTATCAGAGGAGCTTTTCAAAAGAGAAACCTTTAAAAAGGGAGATAAATTGATGTAACATGAGAGTATTGATAGATGCAGACGGTTGTCCCGTTGTAGACATAGCAGTTAGATTAGCGAAACAGAACTCCATAAATTGTTTAATCCTCTGCGACACTTCTCACGTCTTCGAAAAAGATGGAGCAGAAACGATTATTGTTTCCAAAGGTGCAGACAGTGTAGATTTTGTACTTGTAAACATGGTTCAAAAAGGTGATATAGTAATAACTCAAGACTACGGGCTTGCCGCCATGTGCCTTGCTCGTGAAGCGGTTGTGATAAGCCAAAACGGTATGGTTTATGACAGTGGTAATATTGATGCTCTTCTTATGCAACGTCATACAGCCAAGAAAATCCGTATGATGGGCGGACGGTTAAAGGGTAATCCAAAACGAACCGCTGAACAAAATAAAGCATTTGAGCAGAAATTTAAAGAGTTATTGAAATTATTGATATGACAAAAATAATTAGTAAAAAAATAGGGGGACTAAAAAATGATTTTTTCATTTGAAAATTATAAGGAATTGGAACTTTTAAGGACAGAAAACTGCACGATTGAACGCTGTGATGTTCGTTCAAAGGACGGCAACCATAGTTTGTTATGGCAGTTTGAAAGCGGTTCTAAGCTTTGGTTTAATACGGACATAGGATATTTTGATGATAAGGGTGACGGTAAGGACAGTCGTAGACCCGCATTCGGGGTTTATGTTTATAACGAAACACCTGTTGATGAAAAGGTTATGTTTGAGTTTTACAAGGGTGAAGAAAAGGCTTGTTCCTTTTATATGAACATAAACTTCAAGGGTTGGAGAAGTGTTTTTGTAAGATTTGATTTTGATATGGAGGGTACGCCGCTCGTTGGAATGGATAGGCTTTGCTTAAGCGCAAACTGTTCAGGTAGGCTTTTCATAGACCAACTTGTAACCTCGAATATCTTTGACCCGCGCAGTGCGGTTGCAACATTTCAAGTGCCTTTTGTTGGCGAAAACAACCTCAAAAGCGGAGTAGGCTTTGCAAATAAGGAAAGGCCGATTGACTTACTTAAGCTTATACCAACAGTTGAAACTAACGAGCCTTATGATTTATGCGATATATTAAAGCTCAAATATAGAGATTCTTTATTTAACGATAATCCCAAAATAAATGAAAACGAAATCCAAGCTTTAATTAACCAAGCAAATATTTACAAAAATAGCCATATTGAATATATAAATCAAAATGAGATATACCGTTACGGCTATCCCGAATACGAAAAGAACCACAAGTTCGTAAGAGTTCGTGAGGCGAACGAACTTCTTCTTAAGCTTGCTCTTTTATATTCAAGAGACGCAAACCATTCTGTAAAGGATGTTTTCTTGGATTTAATCCGTCATCTGTTTGACCAAGGCTTGGCCGAAGGCTCATCCATGGGCGTTTTGCACCACATTGACTACAGTATGAGAAATTTCTATTCGACTGTGTTTTTGATGGAGGATGTTCTTAAAGCTGAAGGTCTTTTTGACCATGCACTGCGTGCTATGCAATGGTACTCTTTCTATGGAACAATCTTTATTGATGAATTTATACCAAACAGCGTAACCGCAGATACCTTCAATACATTGTCACAAGCCTATCTTATTATAACGCTTTTGCATAATCATAAGCCGTTCTTTTCACAGTTTACAAGCTGGCTTAATTTGTATATGAAGCCAACAGAGGGGCTTACAGGGCTTATGAAAGAGGACGGCGGTATTTTCCACCATTGCGGACATTATGTTGCATACGGTTTGGATGGTCTTAACGGCATTATGCCCGTTATCTATACATTGCACGGCAGTGAATACGCTGTAAATGAGCTTTCCATGCAAACCCTGTCACGCGTAATGCACAACATGCGTTTTTATTGCGTCGGAGAGGACTTCCCCGTGTCATTAAACGGCAGACATCCGCATTGCGAAAGAAAGCTTAAGATGTTACCGTTTGAATACTATAATAAAATCAGCGAAAATAAAATCAACTTTGAAATGCACCCGACCGGTCATCTTACAATGAACAGCGCTTGTGCAACCTTCCACCGACGTGATTCTTGGCTTGTAAGTGTAAAAGGCTTTTCAAAATATATCTGGGGCAACGAAACCTATGAATCGGCTAACCTTTACGGGCGTTATATAAGTTATAACCATTTTGAGATTTTGGAAGGCTCGCAGGAGCAGAGCGGTTACAATCACCTTGGTTTCGACTGGGCAAAGATACCGGGTTCAACCACCGTTTCCTTACCCATAAAAAAAATGCGCTCTGCTGTCTATAATCTTGACAACAAGAGCGGCTTTGAAGAAATGCTTATATCCGACCAAGCATTTGCAGGAGGCGTCAATGATGGAAGAAACGGTATGTTTGCAATGAAGATTGCAGGACATCCAAAGTATGACAAGGGGCATAAAGCAACGGTTTCAAACTTTTTCTATGATAATTTCGTCGTTTGTCTTGGTAGCGACATAGAAAACGATATTGACGAATATGAAACAATAACAACAGTTTATCAAAAAACGACAAGCTTTGACAAAGACAAACATAGATACTATTTTAAGGATGCAGGTAACGTGGTTTACCGAAACGGTTTACAGTTTTCAGAGAACCAAAATGGTTCCGGAGAAACACATGGCTGTTTTAATCTCTGTTATATAAATCACGGTTATGCGCCAAAAGGTGCCGAGTATCAGTACGCTATTGGAATAAATGGTGCGGACGAACTGCCTTACGAAGTTCTTCAAAAGGACAATGCAGCGCATATCATAAAGATTAAAGATACCTATTTTTATGCAATATTTGAGCCTGAAAAGTTTAAAGGCTGTGGTTCACTTGAAAAGGTTGACCACCCAATCTTGCTTATGGAAACAAACGGCAAAATTTCTATATGCGAGCCCGATTTGGGTTACTATGACCAAGACCCATCCCAATATAAAAACGGTGAGCGAATTGAAGTAAGCATATACAGCCGCGAATGGAATACAACTCCTGCGAAAGTCCACAACGTTAATCTGGTTGTAAACGGAAAGCCTTTGAGTTTGAGACTGAAAGGTGGCATTGTTAATCAGATATGAAGCTAAGGCCGCATCATTTGTTATGTATAAATTTCTTTGTAGGTAAGGGGTACGATAAAAAATTTACACAAAACATGAACAATATAATTAATGAGCTTAGAGCAAACCAAAAATCCCAAGTATTTTTAACCTGCTCTAAGGATAGCATATGTGAATGTTGCCCGAATTTGAGCGGAGAAACCTGTGTTACAGATGAAAAGGTATCCGCATATGACCGCAGAGTTCTGGAAACCTGCGGTCTAAGTCCGGAGCATTCATATAGCTTTCACTATCTTGCAAAGTCTGTTGACAAGAACATATTGAGCCAAAATCTCTTGCCAAGGATTTGTAAAGATTGTTCATGGCTTTCTTTGTGTACTAACGCCTAAGAGCCTACAAACAATATATTGCTAAAGGTGAAATATGTCTGACGTAATTGAAAGTGTTCTAAAAAACCTGAGAAAAAATAATATGTCAGGTTATTTTGTTTCTAATCAAAATGAACTTATAGCTTTAATATCCAATCTTATACAAGAAGGTTCTACTGTTGGATGCGGTGACTCCGTCACCTTGGAGCAAACGGGTGTATTTGAATTTCTACGGAATGGAAAATTTACTTTTTATGATAAGTATAAGTTTGGTCTTACTCCGGAAGATAAGCGTGATATATATCTGAAGAATTTTAACGCAGATACGTTTATTACTGGCTCAAACGCTGTTACAGTAGACGGCAAAATATTTAACATTGACGGCAATGGTAGCAGAGTTGCACCTATAATTTATGGGCCTAAAAATGTTATCATTGTTGTTGGTATAAATAAAATAGTGGAAAATATTGATGCAGCAATGGAAAGAACAAGACAGATTGCTGCCCCATTAGATGCCAAAAGGCTCAAAAAAGAAACACCTTGCACAAAGCTTGGCAAATGTGTTGATTGTAATCACAAACAACGTATTTGTAATGACTTTGTACTCATAGCTGGGCAATTTATAGAAAATAGAATTAAAGTAATTATTGTAAACGAAACACTGGGGTATTAGCTATAAATATTTGAAGTGTGTTATTTTCATAATAAAGCTTAGGGGTGTTAATGTTGAATCTGTATAAAAATATTATTGAAAACTTTACTAAATGGGGTCTATCGTCCGAAAAATTAAAGGCGGCAATCATTATCGGCTCGCAGGCAAGAACCGAAAGCCCCGCTGACGAATATTCCGACCTTGATATTGTGCTGATTGTGAACGACACTGGCTACTTTTTAGATTCAGATGAATGGGTTACTCATATTGGCGAATACTTTGTATCCTTCATTGAGAATAGCCTGGATGGCGCAAAGGAACGCAGAATATTGTTTGACGGAGGTTTGGACGTTGATTTTATTATCATACCTGAAGAAATAAAGGAAAAGCTTGCTCAAAGCGAGGCCTTACCATCAGTTTTGCACCGAGGCTATCGGGTTATAATTGACAAAATCAACATAAACGATGCGCTAAAGAAACTCACTTTGGTGGACGTTCAGTACAAATTATTACCAACAGAAGAATTCAGCTCAATTGTTAATGATTTTTGGTATCATACAGTTTGGACTAGTAAAAAATTAAAGCGTGGCGAAATATGGGCAGCCAAATCATGTTTGGATGGTTATATGAAATCAAAGCTTTTTTTGCTGATTGAATGCCTGGAGCATATAATTCACGGCGTAAATTATGAAACATGGCATCAAGGACGATTTTTTGATAAATGGGCAGAGCCATGGATTGTTGAGGATATGCGAAATGCCTATGCGCACTATGACAAAAACGACATAAAATCCGCCCTGTTGGCTACAATGAATTTATTTCGCAAAGTTGCTGTTCAAATTTCAGATTCTTTAAATTATGAATATCCCAAAAAAGCTGATGACTATACCACAAATTGGGTTTATAACCAATTAAATTAATGATAACTAATACAAAAAGCAGAGCCATCTACAAATATTTGTAGAATGTAAAAAGAATAGCTCCCCCTGTTTAGCTTTTTTTGAACAAAAGCAAAAAGTCCCCTATGTTGTTTTCATAACATAGGGGACTTTCATGTATCATTTAGGAAGTTTTATCCTCCCTGTCATGATAACTGCTTGCTTATTTTGCAAGTACCTGAATGACATTTGTAAATATTGCCGCAACCTCGGCTCTCGTGGCTATACGTTTAGGTGCGTAGGTGTTGTTACCCATGCCCTCAATCAAACCGTACTTTTTCATAAACTCTACCGCTGTCTTAGCTTCAGTGCTTACATCGTTGATGTCGGCGAATGGCTTGTCGTTTACAACATTAAGGTCAATGCCTTTGTACTTGATATAGTTGTAAAGGATAACAGCCATTTCTTCACGGCTGATGGCTTCGTCAGGCTTGATTAGACCATCCTTGGCACGGATGAGCTTATTGCTTGTTGCCCACATAACAGCACCGGAATACCAAGCGTTCTTGTCTACATCGGCATATACCGAACCGATATAGGTAGTCGGTGATATACCTTCAAGGTTTGCAAGGACTTGAACAAACATTGCTCTTGTCATTGTGCCTTTCGGAGTAAAGTTGCCGTTGTAGCCATTAAACAGTCCTCTGATGGTTACATATTCAACAGCGTTTGTGTACCAATCCTGCGGAACGTCAAGATAGCTTGCGGTTTTCAAGCCTACTGTGTACTTGGAGAAGTGCGTTGTAGCAAACGATACTGTCTTTGTTTTTTCATCATAGTTACAACTCTTTACAACTTCAAGATTACCCTTATCGCCCAAGTAATAAATGACGATGTTGTTCGCTTTTTCGCCTTTTGTAAGCGTATACGGTAAGGTTATAACAGCTCTGCCGTTACCGAAGTTAGAGATTGTCTTGTTTCCGCTTGTAATGGTGAAGTCATACACAGGCTTATCACCCACAAGCGTTTGTGTTTCTTTTGGCAACGCAGTTTTGTCGACCGCTACTGTGCTAATGGTAACTGATTTTGTTGCGGCATTAGCAACGGTGGTCATAGCCTTTTTATCAAGATTCAGAACGCCAAGCTGTGTCTGAATAACAAGATTGTCAACATTCTTCGCAAGCTCTGTCATTGCCGCTTTGGGTAATTCGGCGTTCATGGTCTTGAAGTTGTCTGAAGCCGTCAAGTCAAACTTAACTGTGGTCTTTTCGCCATTGTTCTTGGATAAATCCGTTGCTGTCTTGATTGCATCAGTCACTACCGATTGAGGTATACCAACGCTTACAGCCTTGTCTTTAACCGTTACCGACACAACAGGGCTATCTGTTTTACTGCTATCCTTGCTTGATACAATGATGTTGATTTTAACGTCTTGCTTAACCTGTTGTTTCGAATCTGTTACATTGCCGATTGACGGTATAGTGGGCGTGGGTGTCGGAACAGGAGTAGGGTTAGGTGTAGGTGTTGGGTCACTACCGCCACCGCCACCGCCGTCGTGATAAGTGAAGCTTACGGTAATGGTGTGGTTTGCTGTTACGTTCGTGAATGTGTAACTTGAAATTGCTCCTTGGTTTACACCGTCAACAACTACGTTTGAAATGCTGTAATTGCTGTATGGCGAAATGGTAAATGTTTGGCTTGCGCCGCTCGCAACCGATACGGAACCGCTTGGCGAGATTGTACCGCCTGAACCGGCACTTGCTGAGATGGTGTAGGTTAATACTTGTGTCCACTTCGCATACAGGATAATATCCGCTGTTACTGTGTCGCTTGCAAAATTCCAAGCTGTTGTACAAGCCGGTTCTTTGTACCAACCGCCAAAAGTATTGTTAGCTTTAGTTGGTGCGGCAGGAGCGCTAATTGTTGTTCCATTTGTTACGTTTGTAAGAGGATTTACCGCACTGCCGCCTTGACTGTCAAAGGTTACGGTGTGGGTGCTTTCATTAACTGTCAGCGTACCATTGTTATGAGCCGTAATTGTGTAATTAGCTCCAACCGTACCATTCAACACAGCTTGTGTAGAGAATGTTATGGGGAAAGTACCCGCTGTTTGACCATCAGCCGAACAAGTCGCAACGGCTTCTGTGGTCAGAGCGTTGTCCTTACTGTCCGTTCCCACAAAGCCTGCATAAGTCACCGTATAGGTTGGCGGTGTGCCGCCTTTTATCATAGACTTATCATCTGCTGTTATGGTTATATCCTTTTTAGCAATGGTAAACGGCACAGTTGCCGAGCCGGCATGACCTGCGTCGCTGTCGGGGATAGCGGCAACAAGGGTGTAATCTCCAATATTTTTGGGTGCGATTGATAATGCAGCGCCTGTTGTTACGTTGCCCTCATAGTAGGTGTAAGTCAATGTACCCGACCATGACGGACTGAAACTTGGCGTACCGAAAGCGCCATCTGTGATTGCACTACCGTCATAGGTCTTATTCGGGTCAGTCAATCCGGTTATGGTAACAGGGATTTTGTTGGTGGAAGTAATTGTCACCGTTATGCTGTAATCGTTGTAGTTGGTTGCATTTGTAACAGAGATAGTAATAGTGCCTGTATCTCCTGCCGTGCTTGCCGGTGCAGTGTAGGTAAGCACATCACCATTTAGGCTCATACCGGTCATCGTGATTGTGCCGCCTGCTGTTGGTGTGCCGTAGGTTGCACCCGCCGGTTTGGTTGGCAGTGTGATGGTTGTGTCTTTTGCTCCGACTTTGGATACCGTGCCAGTTGCTGTTTTCATTGCTTCGGTTGCGGTTGCCTTTTGCATAGTGATTGATTGTGTCGTTTCCTTTGTTATACCGCCCTCGGTGTAGCTTATTATTATTGTCGTGTCAGACATTGTGAGTGTACCGTTTGGTGAATACGTATAGCCTGTTACATCAGCCTTTGAATTGTCTGTGTAAGTAGCTTCAATAACCATACCGACCGGAGCAAAGATTTCTCCATAGGTATACGCTACTTTTGTCGGCGGGGTCTTTACGGCAATACTCGATAGCGGCGGTGCTGTTACTGTGACCGCACACGTTGCTGTGTACCCACCGTCCGCGGTTGTAACTATAATTGTTGCTGTACCTACCGCTACGGCCGTGATAACACCATTAGCAATAGTCGCTATACCCGTGTTACTGCTCGACCACGTTACTGCCTTGTTTGTTGCGTTTGCCGGTGCAACGCTTGCCGTTAGTGTTTCTGTGTCGCCTTTGACAATGCTTGTGGTTGATTTATTAAGTGTTACACCTGTGGCACTTACGGGAGGCTCAAGCGTAGGACCGCCGAAAAACGCTATCTTTTCTGATACAGCATTGCCGCTCACAGCCTTTGTGGTGAGCCCATCGCCGTAGGTTTTGTCGTTCGGAAGTGCCGCTTTTGATACAGAAGCGTCGATTGTAAACGTTGTTGCAGAAATTGAACCGCCGGTGCCTTGGTTATATGCCCACACCTTGCCGCCGTTGATATTAATCGTGGTACCGGAAAAAGCGGAGTTTGCGTGGGTTCCTAAAGCCGTAACACTGCCGTTGGTGATTGTTATGTTACCGGAAACTGCTTTTGATACTCCGTACCCAGTGATGCTTGCTTCGGAAACAGTGACTGTACTTGAAAAACTTACGCCAGCTCCGTAAGTTCCGCCAATGCCGATAAAATTACCGGCCGAAAGCGTTTGTGCAGAGGCAAAAGAAATTCCGTTATTGCCCTTGCCAATTATGCTGCCAGAAGGCGTTACAGTTCCGCTGCTATTGCCCAAACCAACACCGGTAGTTTCAGCAATGCCTACAAGCGTTCCGGTTGTTGTACATCCTTTGACGTTAATTCCGGTGGTACCATCCTCGCTCGATATGCCTACAAGCGTTCCGGCACCGCTTATTGAAGCGGAAACAGCTTTAACGGCAGTTGCCGTAGATTCAACATAACTGCCGCCGGCTACGATAAAATCAGACGTAGTAGAAAAGCCGCTTGTGTCGGTAGTTGTAATTTTAACATAGTGACCGTCGAGGGTTGTTGGGCTGATTGTGGTGTTGGAGAAGGCTTTAGCGACAACAACATCGGTTGCGGGAGTAGCGCCGCCGCTTGAAACCGCAAAGAATTTGTAATTGCCGTTTACGCCGTTATCAAAAAGCGCGGTCGTTGCGTCTGATTGCTTTCCTGTTTCACTATTCGACAAGCTAATGGTGCCTGTAAAATTAGCACTTCCTACACGCACTGCCCCACCTACTCCGGAACCTGACGTGCCGCATTTCGCTATTGTTACGCCGCCGTCAAAAGTGACAGAGGTTTTAGCCGTTATGCCGACAGAAGTGCTGCTGGTATTGCTGGCAGTTACTTTTACAACACCTCCGTTGTTTGCGAAGCTGCCATTAACTGCTCGTATACCATACACGGCAGTCGTATTGTTTTCGGCTAACGCTTCGATGTAGCCACCGTTGACGACTATATTATTCAATGCGGCTATTGCAATGGGGCCATTTGTTAACTTAGACACTGTATATAGGTACCCGCCGTTCATGGTAAAATTATTGGTGGCCGAAATACCGCCTGCTAGATTACCTGTTGTGTCGATATATCCACCATTGATTGTAATGTCATCGGTTGTAGCTATTGAATAAGGTGTGCTGCCGCTTCCTGTATTAATGTTGTTTTTCACTTTATAGTACCCGCTGTTAATTGTTAATGGACCGTTTGAATTACTTATTGTGCCGCCCGTGGCAAATGACGATGTAGCGTCAAGCACCCCGGAGCCTTGGAGTGTAAGCGAACCTGTGCTACCCACTAATATGGCAGCTTGGTCTGACGTGAGTGTATTAAGCCCAATAAGCTCAATCGTGGTGTTTCCGGGCACTTTAACTGCGGGAACACCTGTTGCACTAATGTTCACGCCGTTTAGGTACAGCGTGTTTGCTGCGCTGTCATACGTCCAGTTCGTGCCGCTTGTCGGCGGGCTTGCCACGGTTAAGTCAATCCCTGTTGTCTGCACCGCCGCTTGTACTGTTATCATACCCACATTCGGCAACAGCGTAAATACCATTGCCAGTGTGAGCATAAAACTCATAATTCTCTTTCTAATTTTGTTGTTCCTCCTAAAGTATTACATATCATTTTGAGCCTATTCGACAACGATAACGAAGCGAATTTTTGTTGGATAAGCTCTCGGTTCCTCTCATTCCCTTACAAGGTTCTCGGCGTTTTCCAATAACATCTTGTTGTAAAACTCAAGCTCGTCGGCAACGCTGCAATAGATAGCATTGGAGATCAGATTGTAGAAGGCTTGTGTATGCCCCCTACTGTAGCAGTTCATAGCGAACACGGTTATCCTTGCACAATCCTCTCTGTCCTTTCGCATATAGTTATACGTAAAAGCTACTGACTTACCTTGATAATCGCCGGGGTTAAGCTTACAAAGCCCGGAGATAAAGGCGTTATCCTTCGCCAAGTTCACCAAGGATTCGTAACCCGCCGGCAGCTCCTTAAACGTCCTGCCTTTCATGTAGGCATAACCGTTTTTGGGGTAACCGGCCGTAATTAGGCTGTTTTGTGCGTAATCGGCATTAAATAATGCTTCCTCTATACCAATGTTGTTTGATGTATATACGCTCATTCCCAGCTTTTCTTTAAGGAACCTCATACAGGAGTTATATGGCCGCGGTGAGTTTTGCGACTGTGGTATATCCATGGTATTTAAGCCGATGTACGGAACACCTTTTTCGTTTATAAGGTCTGAAACATCAGCGTCGTCAAATGCAACAATAACATTGCTCACTATTTCGTCTGCCTTGCCAGGTGGAAATGTCAAATTGTCAGTAATCAGTATGTAGGGTACATACGCTGCCTCGTGTTTTACTGCTGTACCTTCTCTCGGTGAATCCCTCGAACGTATTTCTAATTTTTGCATTTCTTTTTCACCTCGTATAAACATATTCTTGTAGATATAACTACACTGAGCATAGTCTATACATTTCAAAAGGCAAAATCAAAGCCACTCCCTGTGGGGGAGTGGCTATATTTAATAAAGTATATAATTGACAATTTCACCTCGTTTGCTTATCTCAAGTTTCTCAAAAATAATCCCAAGCCGTTGCTTTACCGCAGCTACCGAACACCCAAGCATTTCAGCTATTTTCTCATTTGTATGCCCTGCAACAACAAGCTGCGCAAGCCCGATTTCGTGGATTGTAAGCAAGGTGCTAACATTGTTTTTGGTAACACGGTTGTGCATTGTGACGTAATTCTGATACATCTTTTCGCCCAACTCGATAATTCTTGTGTATACATCCGTGCCTCGTTTCTTTATGCACTCTGTAAGTGTGTTGCCGAAAATAGTGGTAAAACGGGTGAACGGAAATATAAACCCGTCCGGTAGCGCCAAATCAAGCGCTTTTTCGGCAAATTCCCGTGCTTTTTCGGGCTGCCCCATTGCGTTGTAGGCTGTTCCGCAAAACAAGTGCAAGAAAATATCTCGTGGGTTATACCCTGCATCGTGTTGACCGTTCAGATAAGTATCCAAGCCGTAAGCCACTCTCTGATAGTTTTTGGAGATAAGTAAATCATAGTACGCGTTTGCGAAAAAATAGCATTTTTTGGTATTGTACGGCAATAGATGCAGGCCTTCTGTAGTCCACGGGGCGTCTTTTGTCTTTAGTCCATAACCCCATATGTTGCTTGAAATCTCAACGACAAGTTGTAAAACTTCGTCGTTTTCGCTTTTCTTTTGCAGCTCAACAAGGTTTTTATTAATGGAGCTGAACAACTCCAAATTGCCCAATGTAGCGGCTTCATACCAAGCCAAATTCATAGCGCAGAGCCATAGCTTACTGCTCTTAGAGGTATCAAGATAAAGCTGTTTTGCCTTGCCAAATTTCCCACGCATAAAGTCAAGTGTACACTCTGCGTGCCGACTTTCCTCCTCATCAAGACCTATGAGGATTTTGTCCGCTTCACCAGGGTGGCAGGATAGTCTGTCAACGAAAAGGAGGTAGGGGATATATGGGGAGTTCTTTTGTGCCTTGTAGGCGGGATTTTTGCGTGGGTCAGTGGGTTTTTTGGTATCTTTGGGAATAAGCCACGAGCGCTCAAATTTCATTGCACCTTGTACTCGTCCATTTGCACAGAGCGTTTGCACATTTCTCATATGAATACCCCATTTTTCAGAGGCTTGCTTTGCCGACATATATTCCATATTTTTGCTCCTTAACCGTTATTTATATAGAATATATCATACTCGTTATAACGATAACTTTCAAGATAATTTTTTCGTAAATTTTTTTATTAATTTTCTGTTTAACAAAGTAGGCTTATAGCTTCACTCCCGAACAGGCTACCAAGTCACACCAAACTTGTCTGTCACCCAAGCACATTTGAGAAAACCTTAAACGGTTTCCGACCCCATAATAACCGTGCAGCCTTGTCATACTTACCGTTACAACAGCTTTGACGGCATTGTTTTTGCTTCCTATTTTGGCAAAGTATGATTAGGTTTGGTCATAGTTCAAAATACGTTTAGCATTTAATCCTAAAATATTATTTATATCGTTTTTGGGTAGAGGTAACGACTTAATTCGTTCAATCTCAACAGTTGCATCGCTCCAAGGTGAGTCCGAGGCAAACAGTATCTTTTCTGAGTCATGGTCGTTAAGTATGCGTAAAAACTGCTCTTGTGAATAATAATCAAAGCCCATAGAAGTATCAAGATAAATGTTTTTTCCTACCAGATACCGTTCAACATCGTCCCATTGGTCGTGACCACCTAAATGAGCCGCGATAATAACGCCGCCTTGCATAGAGTCTACGACATTGGCGAATTGTTTCGGGCTACTTTTGTAAGGTTTGGGCATTCCCGGGTCTACTCCACCATGATGCAAAATAATAAGTCCTTTGCTTAAAGCGTAATCATATATTTGTAACATCTTTTTCTCATCTAAAACAAAATCTTGATATTCAGCGTGAAACTTTAATCCCTTTAATCCAAGACTAACAACAAAATCAATGTCGCTTTTATAATCGTTTGTGTGAGGGTAAATGCCGCCAAAAGACACAATTCTATCGCCACATACGGATTTTGCCCACAGATTAGTGCTCTTGAATTGGGTGGCTTTTGTAATTACAGGTTGATTAACGGATAAATTAATACCACTTTTATCCATATGTAACAACAAACTGTTTTTTGTCATATCCGTAACAGGCGTATACAAATTATTAATATTTTTAAGCAAAGATGATAATGCTTTTTTTGATAATTCGTCAGGAAAAATATGTGTATGAAAGTCTATAATCATTTATCCATTGCATCTCCTTATTTTTTCAGCATATCTGCGATTAACACATCAATAGCCTTACGGCTGGTTACAGGCAGTGCCCTATATTTATCTATGTGATTCTGTTCGCTCTTATTTAGCGCATACTCACTTACTTCCTCAATTTTACGTCGAATATGAGTATGTCCGACAACATAATCAACCGACGTTTCAAAGTAATCCGCAATTTTAATAAGCGTTGATATGTCTGGTTCTATATCGTGGTTTTCGTATCCATTAACCGACTGCTGACTCATGCCTATTTCATCAGCAAGTTTTTGTTGACTGATACTGCGTTCTTCTCGCAATAGCTTAATATTTTTCAGCATAAACCTCGCTCCTTTTTCCATTTAATTTTAACCAAGTATTTTGTTCTTGTATAAATAATATATTCGGTTATTTACAACCTATTATTTCAGTGATATACTACCTATAATATGAGTTATAGGAGATATCATAGGAGGACAGCCTTTTGAAAATAGACAGATTAATTGGTATTTTGACTTGCCTTTTGCAAAATGAAAAAGTAACTGCGCCAAAACTTGCAAAGCAATTTGAAGTGTCTCGCCGAACGATAATGCGAGATATAGATACTCTTGCGCAATCTGGCATTCCAATTGCAACAACCCAAGGCGGAGATGGCGGCATTTTTATAATGGAGGGGTACAAGCTTGACAAAAGCTTTCTGACTGTTGATGAATTTGAAAATATTATTGCGGGGCTTAAGGGCTTGGAAAGCATATCTCGAACATCAGGTATAGAGCGTTTGATTCAAAAGTTGTCGCCAAATCGGGATGCTATGGTTTCGCTTAATGAACATATTCTTATAAATCTGTCATCTCATTATAAGGACAGCCTTTCTGAAAAGATTGGGATTATAAAGAAGGCAATAAGCGACAGGAAGCTTATCGAATTTGATTATTACTACTCAAAGGGAGAAACAAAGCGCAGAATTGAGCCGTATTTTATTCAGTTTAAGTGGACGTCGTGGTATGTGTTTGGGTGGTGCTTGGAACGCGAGGATTTTAGATTGTTTAAGCTTAACCGATTATGGGGGCTTACGTTTACAGATATTGGCTTCAATCCACGAGAAATTACTTGTGAAGCTATCGAAAAAGATGTTTTAACGCCTGAACCTTATAATTTAAAACTTATGTTTGACAAATCTATTCGTTTTAGGTTAATTGAGGATTGGGGTTTAAATTGTTATACGGAAACTGACGAAGGTCTTTTGCTTGAGATTAACTATACGAACCGTGACTTTATTATAAGCTGGGTTCTGGGATTTGGGGGCAAGGTTACCGTGCTTGAGCCGGAGGACTTCCGAAATGAAATTGTACAGACGGCTAAAAAAATTCTGGCTCTGTATTAACGAACATGACATAGTGCTGTCGTGTTCGCTATGGTATATTATTTAAAAATCAAAAACAACGGAGGAAATAAAAATGAAAAAAGAATTTAGCACAAAGCCGGAAAAAATTACAGAGACATGGCCAGGTGAGCTTACAATGTTTTCTTGGCAGGATTATGTCACGGCTATACCTTCAACGGTATTTTTGGTGACGGGCTATAAGTCAAACGGGAAAGAGAATGCTTGCCTACAGATGTGGACATCGTTTGTTGGTGATAACGGTGAATTTATTTGTATCTTAGGTTCTGTTTCAAAACATGGGCACTTGTATCAAAGTTTGAAGGAAACAAACTGTTGTGTTTTGAATTTTCCTTCAAAAGATATTTACGACAAGTGTCTCAAAACTATTGAGCATAACGACTTTGAGAACGATGAAATAACAATGGCAGGCTTGACTGCGGAAAAGGCTGTGAGCGTTAATGCGCCACGCATTGCGGAGTGCTTTTTGAACATAGAATGTGAATTTTTATGGGAGTGTGAGCATTTTGAGGGCAGCGCAAATATGACGATTGCTTTAAAAGTTAAGCATTTATGCATGGACAGCGACCATTATGATGACAAAAAACTTGGAAGATACGGCAAGGATGGCTATATCTACTATATCCAAGCTGTGCGTAATCCCGAAACGGGCGAGATGACATCAGACTGCATAGGAACTATCCAAAAATAAAGACTGTTCAAGAAAGGAGATAGTTTGGGTGAAGGTCGGAGAAGTGTGTTTATTAACGAATGATGTTATTCGGCTATCGAATTTTTATAAGATGATATTTAATATTGATAATGGAAGTGATAACAACGTTCACCAGTTTATCATATCAGATGAGACAACACTTGCAATTTACAATGATGGAATAGAACGTAAAGCTAACTTACAGAATATTTGCATTGCGTTTACTGTTAATGATGTAGACTTTGAATATGAAAGATTAAAACATCTTGGGGTTGAAATCGTAGAGCCTCCAACTTTAAGGCCATGGGGGGCCAAAAATATGAGTTTTTTAGACCCTGACAACAACCTGACTATTTTTAGGTGCTTTCCAATCCAATAAACGTTTTGAAAATTTCTATATCTGACGGAGGTTTCTATGCATGTGAAACTTGTTTGTTTTGATTTAGACGATACTTTAATTCGGGAAATACACTCGGTTATGTTACCTTGTATATTAAACAATAAGGAGATAGAGCATTCTCTTATACAGCAGAAAGAAGAGGCTGGACAACTTGACTACATTACTGCGGATTACCTTAGAGCAGAACTTCTTTCGGGACTTGATGAGGCTAAAATCAGCAGTGATTTTTTGAAAATAGCAAAGCCAATAAAAAATATCTTTGAAACAATAAATGCATTGCACAATAACAATATTAAATGTATTGTTGTAACTGTGGGTCCTGTTCAAGTGGCCAGAGTTGTTTCAGATATTTGGGGGTTTGATGGTTACTATGGCTCCGATTACGAGGTTATAAACGGGATTTTTACAGGAAAAATAACCTCGTATATAAAAGCTGAAAGCAAAGTTGATTGCTTGAAAGACTTTTGTCAAAAAAATTCAATTGAGGCTTATGAATGTGTGGCTGTAGGTGATGGTTCAACTGATATTCCTATTTTTGAATATTGCGCAAAATCTATCGCAATAAATGCCTCCGATAAGGTTAAAAACAAAGCTACATATTTTGTTGAAACCGATAATCTTTTGGATATACTCAACCATATATTGTGAAAGAAATAAAAATCCACCTCCGGACAAATTTCAGGAAGGTGGATTTTTTATTTTAGACACTTGACTAATGTTTAAGACAGTTGTATAATATCATTATAGGCAATTGTCTTAGAGAGGAGTGGGTAGAATGGATATGATGAAAAAACTGCCGGACGCGGAGTTTGACATCATGAAAGTTGTGTGGGCGAATGAACCTCCTATCACAACTAACATAATTATGCAACAGCTTGGGAACGAAAGAGAATGGCGTGTACAAACCGTTATCTCATTAATGTTGCGGCTTGTAGAGCGTGGTTTTTTGCGCACGGAAAAAATAGGCAAAGAGCGCAACTATTTTCCCCTTATAAATCGAGAGGATTATTTACAGTTTGAAACGGGAAATTTTATGAAGAACTATCATGACAGCTCGTTTCTGAACCTCGTCAATACCTTATACGACGGGAAAAACCTAAATGATGATGATCTTGATGAACTGCTTCAATGGGTGAAGGAACGGAGGGGATAGAATGCAGAGTTTTGTTATGAACCTTCTGATTTGCACGATAACAATGTCTGCACTTTCGCTTTTTTATATCGCGGTTATGCCGCTTTTTGCAAAACGTTATTCGGATAAAAGCCGCTATTATGCGTGGTTGTTTATTGTGTTGGGATTCATTATTCCATTCAGAGCGCAATTGCGTAGTGCAATTGTAAAAGTAGAGATTACAATTGAAGCTATGGCACCCGTTGTTAAAATCGGAAATTATTATGAAGCCTTTATTGGAGCTAGAAATACCCCGCTGCCTGTTGTTTCGCCCAGTGTTTCAATATGGCAAATTATGGTAGTCGTGTGGATGGTTGGAATGATAGTTTTTCTCATGTGCCATGCAATTAAGCATTATCGCTTCATGAAAATGGTAAAACGGTGGAGCGATGTTGTTATGGATGAACAGGCAGTAGCCTTGTATTGGAGTTTAAAATCAGAAATGGGGATTAATAAGCGCATCGATTTGTTTACATGTTCTTGCATTGGAAGTCCTATGCTGGTAGGTTTTTGGAAACCCAGAATCCTTATTCCTAATTTAAAATTTTATCAAGATGAGCTTAGCTTTATCTTAAAGCATGAGCTTATTCATTTCAAACGTAAAGACTTGTGGTATAAATCCCTTGTATTAGTTGCCACAGCAATGCATTGGTTTAATCCGGTTGTTTATCTGATGGCAAAGGAAATTGATGTACTTTGTGAGTTGTCTTGTGATGCAGATGTGGTGCAAAGAACAAATGCAGATATACGCCAGAAATACAGCGAAACTATCATTGGCGTTTTGCGATACAGGTCAAAAATGAATACAGTGTTGTCAACAAACTTTTATGGAGGCAAGAAAGGTATGAAAAAAAGGATTTTTTCGATTATGGATATGGGCAAGAAAAAAGCGGGATTAGCTTTGATAAGCAGTTCATTGCTAATTACGGTTTTTATGGCAATATTTTTAACGTCTTGCTCAACTGTTAGTTTCACAGGGAGCAAAGACGGTGATGAAAGTCATCTTATAATGAATTATAGTGTGATGAATATGGAACTCAGCCATATGCTTACATTAGAAAAAGATGATGTTATAGATTTTGAAGTTGTAAATGAAACCGGAAAGCTAAGCATTGTGGTTCAAAAAGATAAAGATAGACCCGTATATACAGGAAATAAATTACCCACAGGCTCGTTTTCTGTGACAGTACCCGAAAGCGGCAAGTATAAGGTCTCTGTTACAGGGGACAACGCAAAGGGTAGTGTGAGTGCAATAAAGAGGGATAGTAATTAAGTTATATCAAAATGAAAAAACCGCCAATTATAAGCTTCGGCGGTTTTTTTGTGCTTAAAAAGCCAATTATTTTACATAGATTTTACATAAAACCTATTTATTCTTTACAATATGGGTTTAATATATTCTCAAGGTTAGGGAATGAATACATCCTTAAATCTTATAAATAATATTTATAAGGGAGAATTAGAAAATGAAAAGAATGAAGAAAATGCTTAGCATTATACTTGTTACACTTGGCGTTGTAGGCTCTATGGCAGGCTGCGAAGCCACGAATAATGGCGGCGGAGCTGATATTACAGTTGTATCTCGTGAGGAAGGCAGCGGTACAAGAGGTGCATTCATTGAGTTGTTCAAGGTTGAGGTTAAGAACGACGATGGCACAAAGAAGGATATGACAACCAAAGAGGCTGTTATCGCAAAGGCTACGGACATTATGATGACGAATGTTGCTAATGACGCTGACGCTATAGGTTACATATCCCTGGGTTCTCTGAATGATACCGTTAAGGCCGTTAAGATCGATGGCGTTGAAGCTACAAAAGATAACGTTAAGGATGGTAAATATAAAGTATTCCGTCCGTTTGTTATCGCAACAAAGGGCGAGCCTACAGGCGTTGCAAAGGATTTTATAGACTTTATTATGTCCGCAGATGGGCAGGCTGTGGTTGGTAAGAGTTATATAACTATTGATGAAAACGCACCGGCTTACAGTGGTGCTAAGCCCTCAGGCAAGATCGTTGTTGCAGGTTCATCCTCTGTAAATCCGCTTATGGAAAAGCTTAAAGAGGCTTATGAAAAGGTTAACACAAACGCAAATGTTGAAATCCAAGCTTCAGACAGTTCCACAGGTATAAAAGCGGCTATAGACGGTACTTGTGAAATTGCTATGTCATCTCGTGAACTTAAGGATACAGAGAAAGCTGAACTTAAGGATATTGACATCGCACTTGACGGACTTGCAGTTATTGTTAATACAAAGAACGATGTTGAAGAATTAACTTCCGCGCAAGTTAAGGGAGTATTCACAGGGGAGATTACAAAATGGAGCGAAGTGCAAAAATAATATTTTTTGTTTCTGCACTGATGAGTATTGTGGCTGTTGGGCTCATTTGCATATTTATGTTTGCAAATGGGCTTCCCGCCATGTTTAAAATCGGTGTGTTTAATTTTCTTTTTGGTAAAGAATGGGCACCAACGGATGTACCAGCCTCGTTTGGTATATTACCTATGATTTTGGGTAGTGTTTATGTCACTTTGGGCGCGGCTTTCGTTGGGGTTCCCATTGGGATTTTTACCGCTGTGTTTATGGCTAAATTTTGTCCAAAAAGCCTTGAACGCATTTTGAAGCCCGCGCTTTCCTTGCTTGCCGGTATACCCTCCGTTGTATACGGCTTTTTTGGCATGGTTGTGCTAGTGCCGTTTGTGCGCACGGTTTTCGGAGGAAACGGTAACAGTATTCTTACCGCATCTTTACTGCTTGGTATTATGATTTTGCCGACAATCATTGAAATAAGCACAAGTGCAATTAAGGCTGTGCCTGAATCCTATTACGAGGGTGCGCTTGCACTAGGTGCAACGCATGAGAAGGCTGTGTTTTTCGTAACCCTTCCTGCCGCATCGTCTGGTATACTTGCGGCGATTACGCTTGGCATTGGGCGTGCGTTGGGCGAGACTATGGCTGTTGTTATGGTGTGTGGTAATCAGGCAATTGTGCGCATGCCTAACGAAGTTTTGAAAGGCGTTCGCACGCTTACGACAAACATTATTACAGAAATGGGATATTCAGAGGGTTTGCACAGAGAGGCACTCGTTGCTACAGGTCTTGTACTTTTTGCGTTCATTCTGATTATAAATCTCACATTTTCTATGCTCAAAAGGAGGAGAAAATATTGAGTTCACGCATTTTAAAGGCTTTGGTCTGGGTATCCGCTATTATAACTTTGTCTTTGTTGGTTTTTATAATAGGCTACATATTGTTTAAGGGGATTCCTTATATTTCACCTAAGCTGTTTGAGCTTAAATATACAAGCGAAAATGTCTCGCTTTTTCCAGCACTCGTCACAACGGTTATAATGACCGCGCTGTCATTGATCATCGCCGTGCCTATCGGGGTCGCATCCGCTATTTATCTCGTCGAGTATGCAAGCAAGGCCAATAAGCTTGTCAAAATTATTCGTTTAACCACAGAAACGCTGTCCGGTATTCCGTCTATTGTTTATGGTTTGTTCGGTATGTTGTTTTTTGTCACATACCTTGGCTTTGGGTTTTCTATGATTGCAGGTGCGCTTACGCTGTCTATTATGATTTTGCCTCTCATCATGCGCTCAAGTGAAGAGGCTTTGCTTGCGGTTTCGGATAGCTTTCGTGAAGGTAGTTTCGGTCTTGGTGCGGGGCGTTTGCGTACGACATTCAAAATTGTACTTCCCTCCGCGGCAAACGGCATCCTCGCAGGCACAATCCTTGCTATAGGGCGCATCGTTGGTGAAACAGCGGCTTTGATTTATACAGCAGGCACGGTTGCTCAAATTCCGGGCATTTCTAAGAACGGCAGTATACTGTTTGACAGTGCGCGCACATTGTCCGTTCATATGAATTCGTTGTCAAGCGCGGGGCTTCATATCGGTGAAGCTTATGCAACAGCGGTTGTTTTGCTTGTTGTCGTAATTTTTATAAATTCCTTGGCTGCATTTGCGGCTAAAAAACTTGGGGGAAATAACAATGGCTAAAGTTTTGGTCAATAACCTGAATTTATGGTACAATGATTTTAAAGCCTTAAAAAACATAAGCATGAGTATAGACAACAATCTTATAACGGCTTTCATTGGCCCTTCGGGTTGTGGAAAATCAACTCTGCTTAAATCTATAAACCGTATGAATGATTTAATTGAGGGGTGTCGCATTGAGGGCGAAATTCTTATTGATAATGAGAATGTCTATACCATGAGGGATGTTAATAAACTTAGGAAGCGCGTAGGCATGGTGTTTCAAAAGCCCAATCCGTTTCCGATGAGTATTTATGACAATATAGCTTATGGCCCTCGTACACATGGCATAAAAGCAAAGCATAAGCTCGACGAAATCGTGGAAAACGCGCTGCGTGGTGCCGCAATTTGGGATGAAGCAAAAGATAGGCTTACAAAGTCTGCACTTGGTATGTCGGGCGGACAACAACAACGCTTGTGCATTGCGAGGGCTTTAGCCGTAGCGCCAGAGGTATTGCTTATGGATGAACCAACAAGCGCGCTTGACCCTATCTCAACAAGCAAGATTGAGGAATTGGTTTTAGAGCTTAAAAAACAATATACGGTTATAATAGTAACACACAATATGCAGCAAGCAACGCGTATTTCAGACAGGACGGCTTTCTTCCTGCTTGGAGAGGTCATAGAATACGGCAATACAGACGATATTTTTTCCATGCCTAAGGACAAGAGGACAGAGGATTATATAACAGGGAGGTTTGGTTGATGAGAAGTAAATTTGATGAACAGCTTATAAAGCTTAACAACATGCTTATTGAAATGGGTGCGCTTATCGAAACAGCCATACAGACAGCGGTTGATGCGCTCACGAAACAGGATTTGTCGCTTGTAGAAAAGGCAATAGCCTTTGACAGTGAGGTCGACCAAAAGGAGAATGACATTGAAACCCTTTGCCTTAAGCTTTTACTGCAACAGCAACCTGTGGCAAAGGATTTGCGCCTTATTTCTGCGGCATTGAAGATGATAACGGATATGGAGCGAATAGGGGATCAGGCAGCAGATATCGCGGAGATAACGCGTTACCTTACGGAAAAGACTTACATCAAGGAACTTGTGCATATCCCTCAGATGGCTACAGCCACAATAAAAATGGTTACAGACAGTGTGGATGCGTTTGTTAAGAAGGATTTAGAGCTTGCGCAATCCGTTATAGATTATGATGATGTGGTTGATGATTTGTTCGACCAGATTAAGACGGACTTGATTGAGTTAATCAAGCAAAGCTCGAACAAAGACGATGTGGGCGAACAGGCTATCGACTTTATTATGATAGCGAAGTATTTTGAGCGTATCGGTGACCATGCCGTTAATATTGCAGAGTGGGTTGTGTTTTCAATGACAGGCAAGCACAACAAAGAGGTGTTGTAAGTGCAAACTGTGTACATTGTTGAGGATGACGAGAACATAAGGGAACTGGTGAGCTACGCTCTTAATGGGCGTGGCTTTTTGTCTTTTTCGTTTGAAAATGGGTATGACTTTTTTGAAAAGCTTCAAGAGAAGATGCCCGACTTGGTTTTGATTGATATTATGTTGCCTGGTGAGGACGGGCTATCTATACTTAAACGCTTGAAGCAGGTGCGTAAATGGGAGAATTTGCCCGTTGTTATGCTTACGGCAAAGGGCGGTGAGATGGATAAGGTTAAGGGCCTTGACCTCGGAGCGGATGATTATGTGACAAAGCCCTTTTCGGTTATTGAGCTTATTTCGCGCATAAACGCAGTGCTAAGGCGTTCAGCACGCATCAAGGGCAATACACTTACTTATCGCACAATTTCTATAGATGATGAAAAACATATAGTATTTGTAAACGAAAATCCGGTTACACTTACATTAAAGGAATACGACTTGTTATTCTACTTACTTAACAATGCGGAGCTTGTGCTTTCGCGTGAAAAAATTATTGAAAATATTTGGGGCTATGACTTTGAGGGTGAAACCAGAACAGTTGACATGCATATAAAAACATTAAGACAAAAGCTGGGCACAGCCGGCGAATTTATTCGCACGGTACGTGGCGTGGGTTACTCTTTGGGAGAGAGGAATTAGATGAGGAAACGTATTTTTCTAAATATCAGTCTTGTCGTTATGGTAACTGTTCTAATGCTTACGGCCGTTGTGTCGTTGCTTATTGGTATGCGTCTTACAAAGGAGATTAAGGACAGCCTCAAATCGCTGCGTGTTACGATTATAAGCGACGACGGTGAAGTCAAGTATGATACGGTTAAGAAAGAACTTGATAACCATGCTAATCGTCCGGAGGTTAAAGAAGCGCAAGAAAATGGTTTTGGCGAAAGTGAACGGTATTCCGATACGCTTGGTGAAAAAACCTATTACTATGCGTTACGCATGCCTGATAATACGATATTGCGCCTTTCTCTCACAACAAAAAGCACTTACACATGGTTTTACAGTATTGCGCCGTTGGTTGTTATTTGCATAATCATTGTGCTTTGGCTTTCGCTTATGCTTGCAAACAGGCTTACGAAGGGCATTGTAACGCCCATTAATACGCTTGACTTGGACAATATAACCACCTTACCCTATGATGAACTTGCGCCTTTCGTCGCGAAAATTGAAGCCCAAAAATCTGAGATACGCTCCCAGCTTTCAGCCTTAAAGGACAGAGCGGATACAATAACTGCGATAACCGAGAATATGAAAGAAGGCTTGATTATCGTTGACAACGACGGAATAATCCTTTCGTCAAATAAGAGTGTTGAGGAAATATTCGAGGACAATAACATGTCTGGTAAGAGTATTTTACATGTAAGCCGCAACCTTCAATTTCTTGAAAACGCAAAAAAAGCGCTTGAAGGTGAGCGCTCTGAAATGACCTTTGCACACAGGCAGAGGACATACATGGTTTATATAAGCCCTGTTACACAACATGAAATGCTTAACGGTGCGATAATAATGTTTTTGGACATATCGGACAGGGTTCTTGCCGAAAGACAGCGTATGGAATTTTCCGCAAACGTGTCGCACGAACTAAAGACCCCGCTTACAACAATATCTGGACTGTCCGAAATGATATTAAACGACATGGCAAAGCCAGAGGACATAAAGGACTTTGTAGGAAAGATAAATGCACAGGCCGCACGGCTTTTGATGCTTATTGATGATATAATAAAGCTGTCTGAATTTGACGAGGGGCGTGCGGGTGACAGTGGCAATTACGAAATCTTTGATGTCTGTGAACTTGCACGTGTGTGCATGGACAGCCTTACTCAAGCCGCATTAGACAAGCGCGTTTCCCTTTCACCTCCTCCAAGCAGCATAGAAATTAAGGCAAACAAACGTATGGTCGATGAACTGTTATTCAATCTGATCGACAACGGCATCAAGTACAACAAGGAAGAAGGTCGCTTGGAAGTGGACATTTCTCGCAGCGGTCAATACATCCTGATTGCTGTAACCGACACTGGCATTGGCATAGAACCCGAACACCAAAATCGGATATTTGAACGTTTCTATCGTGTAGATAAGTCCCGTTCAAAGCGCACCGGCGGCACAGGTCTGGGGCTTTCAATTGTAAAACATATTGCCGAATATCATAACGGTTATGTTCAAATAGAGAGTACACCCGGCAAAGGCACAACGGTTAAGTGCTTTTTGGGTGTGATTTAGAACAGTAAAATAGCATTTAAAATCAAAAAGAAGTGGATGTTCAAACTTGGTTTGAGTTTGAACAGCCACTTCTTTTTTATCGTATGGTCTAATTTTTAACTTCTTATGAACGTTCGTATTCCTCAAGAATTTCCCCAAGTTCTTTAGATTGAACAGAAAGCATGTTAGCGACATTGGAGTTTTTGCTGGAAATTGCAGCAGCTTCGGTAACGGAATGTGATATAGAGCCAATCTTTTGAGATATGGCTGCAACAGCCTTGGATTGACTGCCTTGGCTTTCTGCAATATCATCAATGATTTTAGAAACGTCCTCAATGTTGTTAACGATAACACCGAGGGCTTCGGATGTGGCTATAGCATTTTCTGTGCCCTCGTTAACACGAATGATTGTTTCATCTATAAGCTGGGAGGTTTCCTTCGCAGCGTTACCGCTTCTTGTGGCAAGGCTCCTAACCTCGTCTGCAACAACAGCGAAACCGATACCATGCTCGCCTGCACGTGCGGCTTCAACCGCGGCGTTAAGCGCAAGAAGATTTGTCTGGAAGGCTATGTCGTCAATAACCTTCATAATCTTGGCAATATCCGCAGAAACGTTCTTTATGCCATCCATCGAAGTGAGCATACGCTGCATTTCCTCGCTGCCTTTTGCTGCATTCTCTTTGGACATATCAGAAAGACGGCTTGCTTTGTTGGACATGTCGGTTGTATGTGATGTCTGATTTTTAATTTCATTAAGCTTTTGGACAAATTCATCAATCGAAACGGATTGGGAGTTTGTTTCCTCGGCTAAGGTATTGCCTGTCTGTTCAAGCTCTGTTGAGTACATCTTGACGTTTTTAACCACGTCGCCAAGCTTTAATAAGAGCTTGTTAAAGCTGTCCATAATGGAGTTGATAGCTTGTTTGATACGTAGGAAGTCGCCTAGGTATTCGCGTGTAATCTTAACGCTTATGTCATTTTCAGAAACCTTAGAAAGCACGTCAGAAATTTCGGCGATATAGCTTGCAATTTCGTTTGTAGTAAAGTTCATAGACTGTTTTATGCTGTTGAAATCACCGTTGTATTCACCGGTCATCTTTACACTTAAATTACCCTCGGACATCTTTTGAAGAACGCGTGAAATCTCGAATATAGGTTCCGAAACTGCCTGCATCATCTTGTTAAGCGAAACCATAATATACTTCCAGTCTCCTTCAAAGCCTTCGACCTTGGCTCGTTCGGACAGCTTGCCTTGAGACGCGGATATAGCCAGATTTTCAATCTCCTTTGAAACGCTCTTTAATCCAAAACGCAATGTGTCAACAATATCGTTGCCTACAGATAACTTGCCGTTGTAACGTTTAAGTAACGCATCAAAGTTACCTTTATTGAAATTTTCTAAAAGCTTTAGAAGCTCAAAAAAGTTCTCCGTATACATTTCGGACATGTTGTTTATACCAACGACAACCTCTTGGTACGCTCCTGAGAATTGGTCTTGGTTAAGCTTAAAGTCGTACTCACCTTCAGCTTGTTTCCTTGACATTTCGCTCAAATCATTAAGCACATTGTCAAGTGTCCTTACTACACTCTGAAAGTTTTCTGTAAGCACGCCTATTTCATCGTCAGGTAGTATAGTGTCGTCCGGCTCTAAAACGAGCTTTCCGTTTGCGAGAGCTTGTGATGCGCTGATAAGCTTTTTAAGAGGCTTAACTAAACCTTTTCCGACTATAAACCAAATCAAAAATGCAGAAACACAAGCAACAATAATTAAGATAAGAGTCATAGCGTGCGGGAGTTTGTCTATGCTTGAAAAAATAGACGATTGGGTTATAGCAACATAAACCTTCCAATTGACAGCCGCAACAGTGGCCGCAAAGAAATAGCGCACAACGCCGTCATAATCTTTTATTATAACGTATTCCCCGTCCTCTAGGCTGGTAATACCGTTGTAGATAGGGACGGTAGATATGTTTTTTAGTGTATCACCGGACGGTAAAAAATCCGGATTTTTATGTGATAAGATATCTCCTTTGCTATCAATCAAGAAAGCATAGCTTCCCTCGTACTTGGTGTCAACGCTTTGAATCATATTTAGGACATCGTCAATAAACACATCTGCTGCAATTACAGAGTCGGTGGCTGCAAGTTTACCTAAGTATTGAGTTGCAGTTATAACCAAAAGACCGGTTTGAGTATCAATATAGGGCTCTGTAACAATAGCTTTACTATTTGCATTCATTGCGGAGATGTACCATGGACGTATGGTTGGTCGCCAAGTAGGATCATTGGGTATGTAACCCGAACCAAAAAAGTAAGAATCATCTGAAAAACCCAAATAAATATCAACCATATTGGGGTAGTATTTTAGATTTTGTTCACAAAGCCTAAATCCGTATTGCTTGGTTCCTAAAATATTTATGTTTCGTCCTATGTTCTCGACAACTTGTTTAAATTGTTGAAACCAGTCGTCTATTTTAGAAGCACTAAGGTTTGCAAGTTCGATTTCTTTTTGGATAACTTCTTTTTCGATTAAATTCTTAGAGTAGGTATAACTGAATACAGTCAGTATAGCCATTGCAATAAAAACCACAATAAAAACCGTTACAGTGAATCGTGTTCTGATGGACTTTTTCATAGCTCCCCCTTGATTATCTATTTTTAGTTAGCCATTCCAATGCTTCCAAGCTGTCAGGATGCACCTCCCTTTTTTTGTTTTGGTTGTAGGCAATTGTTATCTTGAGTGAAGCAACAACTGCCTCGTCCAAGTCGCGTTCAACCGCATCCCTAATCTCATTCAGGCCTTCGTAATAGTCCCTGGAAAAATCGGTTGCATCTGCGGTGTAGATGATTTTCTCCAAAAGCGACATGTTCTTTCGTCCGGTTGTGTGATAGGATATCGCGTTAAGTATGTCCTTGTCGGCTATCCCAAATTTCTCAGCCGCCATTTTTGCGGCAAGCGGACCATGAGCAAGGTCTATTTGTGCCTTCATCACAGAATCAAGCTTAACGTGATATTTTGAACATAATGTGCGCTTTTCCTCGGACGGGATTTCTTTAGCAATGTCGTGTAAAATAGCCGCAATGCGCGCTTTGGCTACATCACCTCCGTATTTATCGCAAAGCCTTTCGGCCTCTTTAACAACGCCAAGCGTATGTGTATAACGTTTTGGGGATAAAATTTGGGAAACATATTCATTAATTGCTGAAAAGCTACTAATTTCGGAGTGGGTGTATAAATCGGATTTGTATATATAACGTTCAACTGCCTCCGGCAAAAGGTATTTGATGGGAAGTCCGTTTTGGACACGATTTCTTATGTCGGATGAAGAAATGGAGAGGGCAGGAACTTCAAAAAAGTGAAGCTTGCTTTTATATTTTTTCTTAATATCGGAAACCTTTTTTTCCAATGTCTCTTTCTTGTAACCGGGCCTTGTAACTGCAACAAAACTGCACAGTGTTAAAAGCACCTCTGCATCCTTCCAAGTCAAGATAGATGAAACAGCGTCGGCGCCTGTAATAAAATAAATTTTTACGTCGTTGTTAAGTGACTTAATCTTTTTGATCGTGTCTATTGTATAGGTTAGACCATCTCTGTCTATTTCAATACGTGAAACTTCAAAATAAGGATTGTCAACTGTTGCAAGGAAGGTCATAAGGTATCTGTGTTCGGAATGTGTAACGTTGTTTTCATCTTTATGCGGCGGGTGACCGGTTGGGATAAAAATAACAACCTCTGCGTTAAATTCCTTTCTGACAGCCTCGGCTGTGACCAAGTGTCCATAATGTATAGGGTCGAAGGTTCCGCCCATTATCGCTATACGCTTGCATTTTTCAATACAAAGTATGTCTCTCACAAAATCCTCCTCAATATATCGTATATTAATCGTATAAAATTTCTTAGCAAGGGGCAATATATTACAAAAGGAACAGAAGGAGGGCTTGGCTATGGATATTCCGTCCCTGTCAAACTATATGAATGACCCCACAAAGCATGGCGGTCAACAATTTAAGCGTTTCAAAAAGGCTCGTGAAGAAAACAAGAAAAAGCCGGCTGTTGCAGAAATAGCCTATCCTGACTCCACGTTCGATGTTAAAGCTTAGTTTCGGTTACCGCGCAGTTCCTGACGGTTTTGGTGCAAAACTTGGAGGGTTTTTGTGAGGTATTCATTCACGGTCTTTTGCTGTTTAATCAATAACTCGCCGGATTCACTCACAGCTGACTCAACGCGTGCGATAACCTCGTCGGCATAGTCTATGGCATTTGTGCGCAACTCACGCGCACTCGTACGCGCCTCACTCATTATTTCGTTTGCTTCCTCTGTGGCTTTCTTATATATCTCATGGTTTGCGGTCAAGTCTTTAACCTTAAGCTCGGCCTCGTTTATGAGAAGTGCTGCTCTTTGTTTTGCTTCGCTTATTATCCGGTCATGGTCTTCGATGATTCTTTGAGCTTGACGCATTTCATTGGGCAGGTTAAGGCGCATTTCACTTAAAATGTCAAAAATCCGCTCCCTGTCCACAGAGATTTTGTTTGAAAAGGGTATTTGCTTGCTTGAATCAAGTATATCCTCTATTATATCTAAGTAATTAAGTAAGGAATCCATCTTTGCCTCCGTTCTTTAATTTGATTTTTTCTATTGTTTTGGGGTGGAGGATGGAGGTCAAATCACCTCCGTGTCGCGCCACATCCCTTGCCATTGTAGAACTTAGATGTGCATATTCGGGTTGTGTGGGCATAAAAAGTGTTTCACACCCACACAATGTCTTATTTAATACAGCCATTTGGTATTCGTACTCATAGTCCGCCGTATTTCTAACGCCTTTCACGATTAAGTCCGCGCCTACGCTTGATGCAAGGTCGCTTAATAAGCCGTTAAATGTGACTATTGTCACATTGCTTGGACATATATCTTTCAAAAGCTCCATTCTTTCCTTATCGCTAAAGAGTGGGGCTTTAAATATGTTTATGGATATTGCAACAATTACGTCAGCAAAACTAGCAGTTCGCTCAATCATATCAATGTGTCCGAGAGTTGGAGGGTCAAAGCTACCCGGAATAAGGGCTTTAAGCATCCATTTCACCGCTTTTCAAAAACAACACCTTTGTATGCGAATAATCTCTGAACTTATATATATAAAAGCCGTCATGTGAAAGTTCTTCCTTTGAACCCATTTCTGCAATAATAAGTCCGTCCTCATTAAGCAAGTTGTATCTCTTTATAAGACCAAGGCTTTCCTGTACAAGATTCTTGCCATATGGAGGGTCGAGGAAGATCAAATCAAAACGCTTACCTGTCATGTTTGAAAGACTTTGACGAAAGTCTGCGGTTATAACTTTTGACACATCGCCAAACTTCGTATGCTCTATATTCTTTTTAATTATATCTATACTTTTTCTTGAGCTGTCACAAAATACAGCCTCTCTTGCACCGCGACTCAAGGACTCAATGCCCAAAGAACCTGTGCCTGCAAAAAGGTCAAGCACTGAGCTTTGTGGTATCTCGTCTGAAATTATATTAAAAATCGTTTCTTTTATCCTATCTGATGTCGGACGTATGTCCGTGCCTTCCGGCGAATACAGCCTGAAGCTTTTCACCGTTCCTGCAATAACTCTCATCTTTAGCACCTCATATTTGTATATTCTCAATAAGCACGGACGGCTTCAGCTCGTCACAAAGGTTTTGAACCTCTAAAAGTATATCTCTGTCTTTATAAAAATCTGCAAGTTTAAACGTCGGCATTCCGGATTGCTTTGTTCCAAAGAAATCACCCTGACCTCTAATTTTAAGGTCAAGCTCCGAAAGTAAGAAACCGTCTGTTGTTTTTGTGAGAGCGGACAATCTTTCGCGTGTAACCTTAGCCTTTGAATCCGAAATAAGTATGCAATATGAAACATCAGTTCCGCGTCCGACACGTCCACGTAGTTGGTGAAGTTGTGCAAGTCCGAATCTCTCCGCATTTTCTATAACCATAACGGTTGCAAGACGAACGTCGATTCCAACCTCAATTACAGTCGTCGAAACCAAAACCTGTATTGAGCCTTTATAAAAGCATTGGAGTATCGCGTCCTTCTCATCCTGTGGCATACGGCCATGGAGCATGCCCACACTTGCCTTTAGTATGGACGAAAGCTTAGCTGTGTATTCCAATACGTTATTTAATTCAAAGCTGTTTTCTTCAATAGCAGGGCAAATCACATAAGCTCTGTGCCCTTTTTCAACTTCATCATCGATAAATTTGTATATACGATCTCTGTAATCTCCGTTCACGGAATAGGTTTTTATCGGTATGCGACCGGGCGGCATTTGGTCAAGGACGGAGATGTCCATATCGGCATACAGTATGAGTGCAAGCGTGCGCGGTATTGGCGTTGCGGACATAACAAGTACATGGGGATAAAAGCCTTTTTCAGCAAGGCTTTTACGCTGATTAACGCCAAAGCGATGCTGTTCATCGGTTATAACTAACGCTAAGTTGCTGTATGTAACCTTTTCCTGAAATAACGCATGCGTACCTATAATCATTTTTGCGCTACCGTTTTCAATATCGTTATAGACATAACGGCGGCGTGAAGCTTTTATACTGCCTGTGAGCAGTACGCAGTTTTCATCTAAAATTTTTGTAAAGGTTTCATAATGTTGTTTAGCCAAAACCTCGGTAGGTGCCATCAAAGCGACTTGACCTCCGTTTTGGATGACAAGCTTTGCAGCTGACAAAGCTACAAAGGTTTTTCCAGAGCCAACATCTCCTTGAACAAGCCTGTTCATACATACACCGCTTTTTAAGTCATTAGAAATCTCTTTTATAACGCGAACCTGTGCATCTGTAGGCGTGAATGTAGGAGTTACTTCTGCATCTTTTTCTATAATAAAATGTGACTTTTGAATCTTACGACGGTTTTTATACTCGGAAATTGCAGTCAATTCCTTCGCAAATTCGTCAAAAACTAACCGCCGTCTTGCTAAAAAAAAGTCCTCTGCAGACTTTGGAAAGTGGATATTTTCGAGTGCAAAGGCTTTGGATACAAGATTATTTTTTTTGAGAAAGTCGTTGGGATATTCGTTAAGAGACGGTAATAACTGCGGCAAAAATTCGTCCAATGCAACACGTACAAGACTTCTGAAATTTGCTTGCGAAAGCCCATGAAGCTCATAAAACGGAACAACACGAAATGCGGAGATAATATCCCCCTTGTCTAACGCGTAAAACTCGGGATTATCCATTTTAAGAAAACCTCGAAATTCTCTAACCTTTCCGCAAAAAAAATATTCCTTACCAATTTTTATATTATATTTTATATAAGGCTGGTTAAACCAAGAAAGCGTAAGCGAATGCGTCTCATCCGATAACGTAAGCTTTGTAAGCGTTTTACCGTTCACATTTTCCGTTCTCGGATATTCCATAACCTTTAGGATGATACAATTGAGACTTTCAGGAACAAGCTCGTAAAGCTTTCTTACCCTGCTCCTATCCTCGTATTGTTTAGGATAGTACATAAGCAAATCGAGAACTGTATGCACGCCCATTGCGGCAAGAACCTTAGCCCTTGCCGCACCAATACCTTTTAGCGCTTTAATATCCATTATTCTACGGAAATAATATAATAATATAAGGGTTGTCCGCCATTATAGACGCTTACCTCGCAACCCACTTCATTCTCAATGTAAAGCTTTATCTTTTCTGCACTCTCTTCATTTATATCAGCACCGTAATATATGCTCACAATGCTATCCTCATCAACCATTGAAAGAATAAGCTTTTTTGTTCCTCCGGATATGTCTTTTGATGAATCAACAATTTTACCCTCTTGCATGAACAAATAATCGCCTTCCTCAATCTTTCCGCCAACAAATCCAGATTCCCTAACGGCATAGGTTACGGAGGCTGTTTTTATATTTTGGACGGCTTCGTTCATTGAGGCTACGTTTTCATCAATGCTGTTTACAGGGTTCACAGCCATCAACGCAGATATGCCTTGAGGAATGGTTGTTGTTTCAATAACTGTGGCGCTTTTTCCTTCAAGCTTGCTATAAAGCTCTGCGGCTTGTTTTGCGGCAAGGATAATATTTTTATTATTCGGAAGGATTATAACGTGGTCACATTCAGCGCTTTTCATTGCATTTAAGATTTCATCCGTACTTGGATTCATGCTCTGGCCGCCTTGGATTACACGATCTGCTCCAAGCGTTAAAAAGATTCGGTCAAGACCTTCACCCATTGACACGCAGACAAAGCCTTGCGGCTTATGCTCAACAGAATTAAGTAGGTTGGAATGTTGTATACGCATGTTTTCTATTTTTATGTCTGAAAGCTCGCCATGCTTAAGTGCATATTCAAGAACTGAACCGGGATTGTTGGAATGAACATGGAGCTTTATTAATTCGCCGCCAACGACAATGATAGAATCGCCGATACCGGACAGATATTCTTGAAATTCTTTAATGAAAGCGTCCTGACCGGACGAATCTTTAGATTTTATAAAAAGTTCCGTGCAATACCCGTATTCAATTTCTGTGGAAGATTCAAACGCAGATTTAAAGCCACCCTTATTCTCTCCGATATCCAAAAGTTTAATATCATCTCCGGACAGCGCCTTAATCATACCCTCGACAATAAACATAAGCCCTTTGCCGCCCGCGTCAACAACCTTTGCTCTTGCCAATTCAGGAAGCATGGATGTGGTTTTGCTTAAGGTTTCCAAGCCGTGTGCGTAGATTATATCAAAAAATTCCTTTACATCCTGTGTACTTTGAGAAATCTGCACAGCTTTTTCGCCCAAAGCACGTGCTATTGTGAGGATTGTTCCCTCTTTAGGCTTCATAACAGCCTTATAAGCTGTTGCAGCGGCCTTTTCAAATGCATTCGAGAGAGCAAAAACATCAGCAGTTTTTGTACCCTCAAGGCCCTTTGCAAAGCCTCGGAACAACTGCGAAAGAATAACACCGCTGTTGCCTCTTGCGCCGCGAAGTGAGCCGTCTGAGATAACCTTTGCAACTGCCGCTGTGTCTGGGTTTGCAAGTCCGTCAAGCCCCTTGGCCGCGGCAACGATTGTATAAGACATATTTGTACCCGTATCCCCGTCCGGAACAGGGAAAACATTTAAGGAATCTACAAACTCACGGTTTTGCGAAAGGGCATTTGCGGCACAAATAAACATGTTCTTTAACACAGCACCGTCTATGGTGCGGATTTGTTTATTACTTATCAACTCTGACACCCTCCACAAATATATTGATACGAATGACAGAAAGCCCCGTATATTCCTCGACTCTGTACTTAACGGTTTCGATAAGCGATTCGGCTATGACAGGGATGTTTGTTCCGTATTCGACTATTATGTGCAAATCAAGACTGATTTTATCATTGTTAATGCTCAGCTTAATACCTCTGGACAAATTGTCTCGCCTAAGCAACGTTACCAAGCCATCTTTAACGTTCTTGGAAGCCATTCCGACGATTCCGTAACAATCCAAAGCGGCAAGTCCGGCTATTTTT
Organism: uncultured Eubacteriales bacterium; assembly: GCA_964412725.1. Classification (GTDB taxonomy): domain Bacteria; phylum Bacillota; class Clostridia; order Lachnospirales; family CAYPQA01; genus CAYPQA01. The sequence continues at coordinate 26,141 of CAYPQA010000001.1, read as the reverse complement.
GCAACGGTTTCGTTGTCAACAACAATGGAACCGAATTCATTTTTAATGGTAAGGGACATAACATCTCTCCTTAGAAGGATTTTAATTATTATACATAAAACAGTATACTTTTACAAGAATTTTTTCACTGTAAAATTATATCCTCTTTTCTCTCGAAAGGCTTGGACAGCTCAAAATTCCCCTTGAAATTTGTAACTTTTTCGGACTCTATAAGGAACTGAACTTTTTTTATATGCGAAAGCTCTGTAAGGCTGTTCACTACGGAATAGATTGTAAGCTCCTCCAGCGTTGAGCCGCCTGCATGCTTGTTAATGAAATCACTGCTTAAATTTACATAACATATGCCTTCATCTGTGCGTGCGTTTCTTACCTTGGTTTCGGGCGGGATTGTGGGGTAAAGCTTTGTGAGCGGCCCCTCGACAAGCTGCTTGCATATATATTCTTCAATAGGCACGTTTGGGTCAATAACGATAACACGTTCCTCGGGAACTAAACCCTCAAGCATTTCATCTGCAAAATAAAGTACTATGGTTTCAAACTCTGTTCTTGATGGTGAAACGACAGGATTTAAAAGCACATTATCTCTGGTGAGAGGGCCTAATGGCTTGCCATTCGATGTTATTAATTCGGTCTTGTCAACAAAGATATGCACCGACTTAATAAAATCCAGCTCTGTCATTGTCCAAACCAATGCGCTTCTGAAAAAAAGCTCATCGGTTGTGGACATCTCCAAATATTCGTTTGAAAACTCTACTTCCAAAATTGAATCATTAACAAGCTTAAGGTTAAGTATCTTCACGTTATCTGGTACGGCTTTAACTAAGTCCTTATTCTTTGGTGTTTCGTTAAACATTGTCAAAAGACTTCGTGTCATTTCTCCGTAAGTGTCGTTTTTCATATATCGCGTTTCAGGCACAAGCTCTGAACGCGAGCTGTTAAGGCAATATACAGACACCTTTAGCTTTGAATCATTATTACCAAGCAATGCATATATACCGAACGCAGCTATGCCTATGAGCACAACCAGAGCCATAATAGGCAGTATGCGATTGGCTTTGTAATGTTTCTTTCGTTTTTTACTCAATATATTTCCTCCCCCTATACCTTTTCATCAGGGCGTTTTGGATTATTAGACCTTCGCTAGGACTCTGTGGATTGCTTAAGCGGAAGGCGAACGATAAAGGTTGAACCTTCATCCTCCTTACTTGTGAGCTTTATGCTACCTTTATGCAAAAGAACGGTCTTTTGCGTTATTGATAGCCCAAGACCTGTGCCTCCAGTTTCCCTGTCTCTTGTCTTATCTACGCGGTAAAAGCGTCCGAAAACCTTGCTTTGTTCCGATTCGCTTATGCCTATGCCTGTGTCAGAAACGGTTATGAACGCGTTTTGATGGTCTGCGTCAACTGTTACCTTTACTGTCCCTCCGGATTTTGTATATTTTATTGCGTTTTCAACAATATTTGAAAGCGCAAGGCTGAGTTTCATCTCGTCCGCGTCTATGCTAACCCTCTTTAAATCATCATAAAGTACATCAATATCCTTATTCTCTGCTATCGGGTGAAGGCGCTTAAGAATTTCTTCAATAACCTTATTGATGTCTGTCGTACGTATATTTAATGCGCCCTCGCTATTGCTCAGACGAACAAGACTTAATAGGTCGTTTACGATGTTATTCATTCTGTCGATTTCGGAATTTATATCACAAAGAAATTCCTTATAAGTCTCAGCAGGCACGCTCTCCTCAAGCAATATGGATTCGGTTAACACCTTTATGGAACTTAAAGGCGTTTTCAATTCATGTGAAACGTTTGAAACAAATTCCTCTCTTGTTTTTTCAACTTCTTCAAGGCTTTCGGCCATATTATTGAAAGTTTCGCCAAGCTGTGCAAACTCGTCATGGCTCTTTATATCAACGCGTGCGCTTAAGTTACCCTCGGACATAATCTTTATGACGCGCAGAGTATTGTTAAGAGGTTCGATAAACAGTTGAGATATGAGTAGAACCAAAACAATCAGAAGTACAAGCGTGAGGATAATAAACAAAATAAATTGCCGCTCGATTTCGTCTATAACGTCATATATGTCGTTGGCCTTTGCAACCAAAAGCACAGCACCGGCCGGATTGCCCAAATTATCGTTAATGACTGCGGCCGCATAAACGGCTTTTTCTGCTGAACGAAAATTCATATTGTTATTTTTTAAAAAGGCCTCAGTCACCTCAGGTATAACAAGGGTTTTGCCAATTTCTGTTTTATTGGAGTCGTTAATAACAACGCCTTTCTTATCAAAAACCAATATGCGAAAGCCACCGTCACGACTTTTTGTATCAATTTCATTGTCAAACATAAGGCTTTTGCTTTCGTCAAATAAATAATTGGCCTTGGATATACTGCCTGCTATGATGTTTGCGTTGTTTAAATATAGTTTCTGTTTGTCTATCCTATAGTAATCCTCCATTGAAACGGATATGGTTTTGTATGAGAAAAACAGAGGTATGAGTCCAACAGCCATATAACTTAAAAACAATTTCCACCTTATACTTAAAAACCATTTATCTATTGAAATAATATCCGGCACCCCACTTTGTGTGGACATACCTAGGTTCACCCGGGTTTTCCTCGATTTTCTCTCTTAAGCGGCGGACATGCACGTCAACAGTTCTTTCATCGTCCGGGCAGTCGTCACCCCAAACAGTTTTTAAAAGGTCTTTACGGCTGTATATTTTGCCTTCGTTTGTGACCAAAAGCTCCAAAAGGTCAAATTCTTTTGTGGTTAGGTTAAGCTCCTTGCCATTTTTATGAACACGTCTTGCTTCAAAATCAAATTCAAGCTCGCGAACCGTTTTATTACCGGTTTTTGGCTTTTGCTCCTGTTTCGTAATACTACGTCTTAAGATAGCCTTTATGCGTGCCTTAAGTTCCAAGATATTGAAGGGCTTTGTTATATAGTCGTCTGCACCGTATTCAAGCCCCATAATCTTGTCTATGTCCTCTCCTTTGGCTGTACACATAATTATAGGCACTGAAGAAAACTCTCTTATCTGACTGCAAACCTCAAGCCCGTCTGCCTTTGGCAACATAACATCCAAGACTATAAGGCTGTATTCCTTTGAACGCGCCAAACGCAAGGCTTCTTCACCGTCATAAGCTGCGTCAACCTCCATGCCGTCCTGTTCCAAAGAAAATTTTATGCCCTTTACAATTAATTTTTCGTCGTCAACAATTAAGATTTGATACGCCATACGCTCCGCCCTTTCAAAGATAATTTATCTTAACGAACATAAAGCTTGCCGTTGTAAATACGCAATGCCGCAGAAGTAACGGCCTCATCGGTTGAAGAAATGGAAAGCGGATTTCTAACCAGTTCTTGTATATACGGTATACATCTAGCGGTATGCTTGCCTAAATCAAGGTTTATCATGTCAAAGTCCGTATACTCCGTTGCAAGCTCGGCTATTGCCTCGTAGTCAGCCTTTTCCAGTGCCTTGGATACATCAGGGTTATTCAGGTTTAAATCATACGAAACGGTAGCTGTTTCAATATCACAGCTTTTTTGATAGGAGCAGAAGATGCTGTCCTTATTTAAAGCTTGTGACGAACAAGTTAATGGTTTTAAGTCCTTACAGTTTTTTATAACCTGAGCGATATGCGCTGGAGTTGTACCGCAGCAGCCTCCTAAAATCCTTGCACCTTTAGACGCAAGACGTTTCATAATCTCACCGAAACGTTCGGGCGCATAGTCGTAATGGGTTACGCCGTCCACGCTTTGTGGAAGTCCCGCGTTAGGTTGAATAATAATCGGTACACCGGCTGTGGCATAGAGCTTGTCAAATAGTGCTTCAAATTGCTCGGGTCCTAAGCCGCAATTCATTCCAAGCGCAGTAACGCCCAATGACTCCAAGATAGTAGTTATAACCATAAAATCGCTGCCTGTGAGTGTACGTGCATTTTCGTCAACTGTGACTGTGGCTATAAACGGAATATGCGGAGCAACTTCACGGAAAGCTGTGATTGCGGCCTTAAGCTCGTAGCAGTCCGAAAAGGTTTCAGCTATAAAAATGTCTACACCGAGTTGTGCCGCACATTTTGCGGATTTTTTATAAATCTCAACGCATTCCTCAAATTCCATATCGCCGAACGGTTTCATAAGTTTTCCGGTCGGCCCTATGTCAAACGCAATATATACATCTCTGCCAACAGCCTCAACAGCGGCCATTGCATTTTTATAAGCCGCGTTGATGAGCGAATCATAATCGCTGTGTTTGTGCGAGAGGGTACCGAACGTGTTAAGCGTCAACACATCAACGCCTGCTTCAAGGTACTGCATATGCACATCTGTTACAAGCTCAGGTTTTTCCAAATTAAGCCTTTCAGGCGGTTGACCCGCCGCAAGCCCTCTTGATTGAAGCATAGTGCCAAAGCCTCCATCGAAGAAAATAAACTGGCTTTCTAATCTATCTGTAAATTTCACAACAATTCTCCCTTTAATTTATTTATTATTTTTTGTGAACAATTTCATGAATATTTCCAAGGATTTTTCCCAAATTATAACCCATAAACAAAAAATTGTAAACCTTTGAACTTATTGCGTTGGAAAAAAACATTGTAAAATTCTGACAAGCTTGTTATAATACCGTAAAACTTTCAAGGAGAGATGCAGATGTATTATTTTTTATCGCTGTTAACGGTCATCGTCGGTGGCGAATCCGGTGCAGTTTCTGATGTTGCCGCAGCACCTGCCGCGGACGCAGCCGCTAGTGCATTACCAAGCTTGGGCGGCGGCTTGGGCGGAATGATTCAACTTGTGGGAATGTATGCGCTGATGATCGGTGCATTATGGTTTTTTGTCTTTAGACCTCAAAGGAAACGCGATAAGCAGGCTAAGGAAATGCAGGCTTCCATTCGTGCAGGCGATAACATTGTAACGAGCAGCGGGTTTTATGGTAAGGTAATGGATGTAGGTGAAAATTGTTTCATTGTTGAATTTGGTACAAACAGAGGAATTAGAATACCTGTCAACAAATCTGACGTTGTAGGTATAAAAACACCGGTTTTACACTCTACCGATAAAACTATTGAAAAGAGCGAGAGCTAATATGTTTTTAACAGTATTTTTAATTGGAATTGGCCTTGCCATGGACGCATTTGCTGTTTCCGTTGGCAATGGTATGTCATACACTAAAACGACGCCGAAATATCCCTTGATATTCGGCTGTTTTTTCGGATTTTTTCAGTTTATGATGCCCGTTCTGGGATTCTATGGCGCAAGTCTTATAAGCCAAAGTCTTATGAGTGTCGGAAATTTTATCTCTTTCGGACTTCTTGCGCTTATAGGAGGAAAGATGCTTTATGAGGTGTTTTTCGGAAAAGGTGACGATGAGGATGAAAAGGTATCTCTGGATTTTAAAAGCCTTATTGTTCTTTCTATTGCAACCAGTATCGATGCTTTAGCTGTAGGTGTAAGCTTTAACTTAACACCCATAATGCCCATCTTACAAGCTGGTTCCATCATAGGCATAACAACATTCTTTATCTCGGCAATTGGGTTTATCCTTGGTCAAAAACTCGGCGGCGTTTTAAAAAAGCCCGCCAAAATTATGGGCGGACTTATTCTTGTAGGTATTGGAATTAAGCTTGTTCTTTAGAATGGCAATGCAAGTCAAGAAATAATACTCATTCCCTGTTATTATACTGGCAGAGGTGAAAAACGAATGAATACAAACCAAGAACCGAGCCAAGACAAAATCAATGCCGTAACTCGTATGCAGAATTATATCGCTAAGCATATAAAAGAGCCGATAACACAGTTTCAACTATCGCGTGTAGCTGGATATTCCCCATATTATGCCGCAAAGTGTTTTAAGGAGCTTACCGGTATAACACCGTTTGAATATATACGTCGTTTGCGCTTGAGCCAGTCGGCTATTGTTCTGCGGGATGAGGAGGTGCGGGTTATTGATGTGGCATTTAGTTTTGTTTTTGACTCTCATGAGGGTTTTACAAGGGCATTTTCAAAGGAATTTGGAATAACTCCAAAGGAATATTCTCAAAATCCAAAGCCTCTGAAACTTTTCATGCCCTCAATCATTTGTGACTTCTACCTACTAAGTAATAGGAAAGAGGTAAAGGCTATGAAAGAAACAAGTGTAATTTTTGCCCAGATTGTTGACCGTCCTGAAAGAAAGCTTATCTTAAAACGTGGTAAATCCTCAAAGAATTATTTTGAGTATTGTGACGAAGTAGGGTCCGATGTCTGGGGCATACTTTGCAGTATAAAAGACGCACTTTACGAGCCTGTAGGTATGTGGATGCCGACCAATTTGCGTCCTGAAGGAACCTCTGTTTATGCCCAAGGAGTAGAGGTTTCACTTGACTGGAACGGTGAGATTCCCGAAGGATTTGAGGTAATTACATTGCCGTCTTGCAAGATGCTCATCTTCCAAGGTGCTCCCTATGATGATGAGAAATTCATGGATGCCATTGATGATTTAGTCGAGCATACGAAGTCTTACAATCCTCAAATTTACGGTTACGAATGGGCTGATGATTTAGCTCCGAAGATTCAATTGGAGCCTCAAGGTTATCGAGGCTATATAGAAGGTCGCCCTGTAAGAGCATGTACCAAAATGTAGTTTATGAAAACAACCTATATATCAGCATTCCTTTGCAATACCTCAAGACCGCGCCAATGAAATGCGCGGTCTTTGTATTTCTCGTCAAATGTTTTTTTGTCAAGACTGAAAATATCGCTTAATTTAGGGAATGCATCGTCTATATTGTCTACGATTTGATAATGTTTTAAATCTTGATTGAATTGGCAAACCTTACGGCATTCATCACAGCCATAAAGTTTTTTGCCGATAATTTTTTTCTCGGACGCGGTGAGCGTTCCTTTTTTTTGGGTTAAAAATGAAACGCAGTTTTCTTTTGTGAAGCTGAAATTGCCTTCTTTGTAGGCTAAAGCCGCGGGGCGCGGAGAACATAGCTTTTCACAGGCTTTAACACAAGCCCCGCAAAATGTGCATAAATGCTTTGCAGGTGAGCTTTGCGGAAGGTCAAGGTCTGTGTAGATAAGCCCTATGTTGAACATACTGCCGAGCTGTTCGTTTAGGATGTTGTTGTTAAGTCCGTAAGTGCCAAGCCCGGCAAGAACCGCCAAGTCCCTTTCTTCGTGTGGCCCAGTGTCAACCGAAATACGGTAGGAGAATTGTTGTTTTGCAAGTAGCAACTTGACAAGGCGCTCCAATTTTTCGCGTAGTATGAGGTGATAATCTCGGCCGATTGCTATGTATGAAAACTCTCCGCGCTCTTCCATTTCTTTCTCGTCAAGCTCAAAATTAAACTTTTTAAAATAAGAAAACCCCAAGACGATAACGCATTTGTCTTGGGGTTTTGCTATGCCGTAGATACAATCTTCATTTTTGCAAAACGCGTCTATTATATCCATCAAGGTCATTTGTTAATCTCCTCATAGGATTGGACGGTTCCGATGTCTATGCATTCGCCGTCTACTTCATACGCGTATACGTCCGTATGACGATAGAGCCATTCAATAAAATAGCCCGGTGCGTCAGGCTTGTTACCCTCTTTGAGATAGCGTTCGACAAGCGGTATCGCGTCTCTTTTATAAATATAAGCACCAAATGCAGCAATTTGAGATTTAGGGTTTTCGGGTTTCTCCTCAAAACCGGTTATACGTGCATTTTCATCTGCCTCAACAACAGCAAAACGCTTTAATTCCTCGTAGTCGTCAATACGCTTTACAACCACGCAACACGCATCAATGCGTTTAAAATAGTCTGCAAAGTCCTTAAGCTTGAATGTAAAGTAATTGTCTCCGCAAATAACACAAAGGTCGTCTGCCCAAGTGCCGTTGTTTACAGACTTAAGGTAATCTATAGTAAAGTTTATATCTCCGATAGCTCCAAGCCTATCATTTTCAGAGGTCGAACCGTCGTCGATAACGGTTATTTTCGTAGGACTTTTATGTGAAGCTTGCCATTTTTGAAAATGCTCCGCATATTTATGGTTAGAAACTATTAATATTTCATCAATAAAGCTTATGGTGTTAATTTCGTCCACAATATAGTCAATCATAGGCTTGCCTTTGACATTTAATAAGGCTTTTGGGAAGTTTTTTGTAAGTGGATACAGCCTCGTGGCATAGCCAGCGGCCAATATCAATGCTTTCATATGACACCTCTTAGCACTTTTTTAAACTGGTCTGGTAACGGAGCCGAAAAAGACTTTCCGTTAAGGTATGAAAGACGTTCGCCTAAAGTTCCAAAGGTTATTTTAGCCGCATGTAAAAATTGGTCTTCTAGCCCGAATTTTTGCGAAAACTGCTTGTTTACCTTCTCGTCTCCATACTTCCTGTCCCCTACTATACTATGGTTAATGTATTTTAAATGCGCCCTTATCTGGTGGGAACGTCCTGTAAGGAGCTGAATTTCAAGCAGAGAATAATTTTCGGAAACAAAATTTATACCATCTGTGCGCTTAATTTCACGGTAGCCGGTCATACATTCCTTACAGCCCTTTGAAGGCTTGTCTGAGACAGAAACTTCATTCGTCTTTTCGTTCTTCGTAAGATATCCTTGTAATATGCCGCGCCCTGTAAGCTTACCATTTACAAGGGTTATATAGTATTTCTGCAAGGAGCGTTCAGCAAGCGCACGGCTTAGTTCCTGAGCCGCAGGCAGGTTTTTGCCCACAAGTATAATGCCGCTTGTATTTCGGTCAAGTCTGTTTGCAAGTCCGGGCACGAAAAGCCCGCGTTGACCCTTAGTCAAATAATAAACCACTTCGTCGTTAAGCGTTTCTTCAAGCAAACCCGCAGGCTTATTCACAAGCAGTACGTTCTCATCTTCATAGACTATCGTAAAGCTTTGACCTGCAGGTTTTTTTATGACATCGTTCTTTTGCACACGTTCTTCGGTAAGCTCCGTAAGCATAGCATCGGAAATAAAGAACTTTACAATATCGCCCGCCACTAAGATTTCAGAACCTGTGGCGGGCTTATTGTTGAGCTTGATATTATTCTTTCTCAAAAGCTTATATATCAGTGCAAGCGGCGCCTTGCGCAAGCGTTTTTTAATAAGCTTGTCAAGACGCTGGTTTTGTAAATCCTTATCAATAACTATCTCTATCATTCAGATTGTCTCCAGACTAGATAAGCATTAATGAACGAGTCAATATTGCCGTCCATAACACCTTGGATGTTGCCTACTTCTTCGTTTGTGCGGTGGTCTTTGGCCATAGTATATGGGCAAAAGACATAGGAACGGATTTGACTGCCCCAAGCTATGTCTTTGACGTCGCCGCGTATTCCGGATATCTTTGCCATCTTTTCGCTTTCTTGAAGTTCATAAAGCTTTGCACGTAGCATTTTCATTGCTCTGTCTTTGTTTTTATGCTGACTACGCTCGTTTTGGCATTGAACAACCGTATTTGTTGGAATGTGCGTTATACGAATTGCGGACTCGGTTTTATTAACGTGCTGGCCTCCCGCACCGCTGGAACGGTAGGTATCTATACGCAAGTCCTCATTATTTATTTCAACCGAAACATCGTCGTCAAGCTCAGGCATAACATCACAGGACGCGAACGACGTGTGTCGGCGGCCGGAGCTGTCAAACGGAGATATACGAACGAGGCGATGGACGCCTTTTTCACTTTGCATATATCCGAACGCGTTTTCGCCGTTAATTTGGAAGGTGACGGACTTTATACCCGCCTCATCACCGGGCAATGTGTCAAGGATTTCAATACTGAAACCGCGTTTTTCTGCCCAACGCGTATACATGCGCAAAAGCATTGAAACCCAGTCACAGCTTTCGGTTCCTCCGGCTCCTGAATGAAGCGTAACGATACAGTTGTTTTTGTCATATTCCCCATTAAGAAGGGTTGCTATACGTAGGTTTTCAAAATCTGTTTTAAAGGTTTGGGTAAGCTCCTTAGCTTCGGATAAAAGCTCGGCTTGTTCCTCTCCATCGCTTTCGTCACCCATTTCCATAAGCGTAAGCAAATCGTCATATTTTGAAACCAAGTCTTCAAATTGGTCAACCTTGTTTCTTAACTGCTTAATTTGTTGCTGAACCTTTTGGTATTCCTCCATATTCTCCCAGAATCCGTCAGAAGCTGAGAGCGTTTCCAATTCCTCTATTTTAGCTTTGGCATTGGAGACGTTAAAGAGAGTTCCCCATTTCCTCAAGTTTAAGCTTATAAGGAGTAAGCTCATAGCTGAGCTGTTCAAACTCCAACATTTAATCAACTCCTAAAAATTATGTCAAAATCTTATTGGTTGCCGCAGCAATGTTTGTATTTCTTTCCGCTTCCGCAAGGGCAGGGACTGTTTCTTCCGGTCTTTGCATCAGCTTTCTTTGCGGGAGATTTTTCCGCAGGCTCCTCCACGTTTGATGTTGTATTCGTATTGGTAACCATATCTTGGTTCACAGGCTCACGTTCAGGAACAGCTTGTATAATTCGAACGTTAAACAAAGTGTGGATTGTATCGGTTTGGATGTTGTTTGTAAGCTCCTCGAACATCTCATATCCCAAGAATTTATATTCCATAAGAGGGTCTTTTTGGGCATAAGCGCGCAGGTTGATACCCTGTTTCATACGCTCCATGTCATCTATATGATCCATCCACTTTTGGTCGATAACGCGCAACAAGACAACACGTTCAAGCTCACGCATTTGCTCAGACGTAAATTCCTGCTCTCTTTGTTCGTAAAGCTGTACAGCTTGGTTATATAGATTTTCTTTTAATGCCTCTCTGGTTAGGCTTTCCTTATCCTCATCCGTAAGCAAATAAGCTGCTCTATGGTAGATAAGCATAAGGTGTTCGTTAAGACCCTTAAAGTCCCATTCTTCAGCATATTTTGAATCCCCAGCATAGAGGTTTACGGTGCGGTCAAGATAGGCTTTAATCATAGATAGTATACTATCTTTAAGGTTCTCTCCCTCCAAGACCTTCATACGCTCGGCATAAATAATCTCTCTTTGCTCGTTCATAACTTGGTCATATTCAAGAAGGTGTTTACGAATGGAGAAGTTGTTGCCTTCAACCTTCTTTTGTGCATTTTCGATAGCCTTTGTGAGCATGCTGTGCTCGATAGGCTCGTCCTCATCAAGACCAAGCGTATCAACAAGTTTCATAATACGCTCTGCACCGAAAAGACGCATTAAGTCATCTTCAAGCGATATATAAAAACGCGATTCACCCAGGTCACCTTGACGTCCTGCACGTCCTCTGAGCTGATTGTCTATACGTCTGCTCTCGTGGCGTTCCGTGCCGATGATTTTTAAACCGCCAAGCGTTAAAACACCCTCGCCAAGTTTAATGTCAGTACCACGACCGGCCATGTTGGTTGCAATGGTGACGGCTCCGGCTTGTCCAGCAAGTGAAACAATCTCAGCCTCCATTTGGTGATACTTCGCGTTAAGCACGCTGTGCGGAATGTTTTCCTTTTTAAGCAACTCGCTTAATTCCTCAGACTTGTCAATGGTTATTGTTCCTACAAGTACTGGTTGACGCTTTTTATAAGCCTCTACAATCTCCTTAACAACAGCGCGAAACTTCGCTTGCTCGTTACGATATACAACATCGGGTAAATCCTTACGCGCGACAGGTTTGTTTGTAGGTATGGCAACAACGTCCATGCCGTAGATTTCACGGAATTCCGCATCTTCTGTTAAGGCTGTACCGGTCATACCTGATTTTTTAGCGTATTTATTGAAGAAATTTTGGAAGGTGATAGTTGCAAGCGTCTTGCTTTCCTTCTTAACGGCAACGCCTTCTTTAGCCTCAATGGCTTGGTGCAAGCCGTCGGAATAACGGCGACCCGCCATGAGACGTCCTGTAAATTCGTCAACAATTACAATTTCATCTTCTGCAACAACATAATCCTTGTCTTTATGCATGTTGTAGTTTGCTTTAAGCGCGTTGTTGATATGGTGGTTAAGCTGTAAGTGATCGGGGTCTGCAAGGTTTTCTATTGCGAAAAAACGCTCGGCCTTCTTTATACCGTTTTGAGTAAGCGAAACAGTTTTAGCTTTTTCATCAACGATAAAGTCGCCTTCTTCAATGATTTCAGCGCGCGTTATCGGATTAAGAGCCTCTTCTTCATTTAATATACGTCCCTTTTTAAGTGTTTTAACGAAACCGTCAGCTATGATATAAAGCTGTGTGGACTTGCCGCTGCTTCCGGAAATAATAAGCGGGGTTCTTGCCTCGTCTATCAAAACCGAGTCAACCTCGTCCACAATGGCATAATTTAAGCCGCGCTGCACCATTTCTGCCTTGTAGACAACCATATTGTCACGCAAATAATCGAAACCAAGTTCGTTATTTGTTGCATAGGTTATGTCGCAGGCATAGGCCGCACGGCGAGCATTATTGTCCATATCGTGAAGGATAACGCCACAGGAAACGCCTAAAAACTCATAAATTCTGCCCATCCATTCGGAGTCACGTCTTGCAAGATAATCGTTAACGGTTACGACGTGAACGCCTTCGCCGGTGAGAGAATTAAGGTAGGCAGGCAAGGTTGAAACAAGCGTTTTACCTTCACCGGTGCGCATTTCTGAAATACGCCCTTGGTGAAGGATAATCCCGCCTATAAGCTGGACGCGAAAATGCCGCTCACCCAAAACACGTGTGGCGGCTTCTCTAACAACGGCGAAAGCCTCGGGCAAAATATCATCCAAGGTGTCGCCGTCCTTTATTCTGTCTTTAAATTCTTGCGTTTTATTTCTTAAGGCTTCATCGGAAAGTGCAGCCATCTTGTCGCCCAAATCATCAATTTGTTTGATAATGGGCTCAATACGTTTGATTTCCTTGTCGCTGTAATTTCCGAAAAGTCTTTCCAAAAATTTAATAGCCATTAAATACTAACTCCTTAATTTTAGTCTCCGAAAGAAATGCCCAAGGACTTGGCCACATAAACAAGTTCGTCGTTTCTATGAACTCTTTTGCTTGTACCAATAACGTTCTCAAGACTTTCAAAGCTCATCTTGCCGCCCTTAAGCGCAACCATGTTTCCGAACAAGCCGTTATAAATCATATCGGCAGCCGCAACACCATATCTCACGGAAAGTACTCTGTCGGCCGCAGAGGTTTCGCCACCTCTTTGAATGTGACCGAGCGCACAGCTTCTGACTTCGTGTTTAACTAGAGGCTCCAATTCATGAGCAATCTTTGCCGCGATACCGCCGTAACGCTTTTGCTCGGGGCTGTCCTCAACAATCTTTCCTATGACTGCACTGCCGCCTTGTTCAACGGCACCTTCTGTAACAACTATAATGGTAAATGGTTTACCCATTGCATCTCTGTCTTCGATTTTGCTTACAATTTTGTCCATAGAGAACGGGAATTCGGGAATGAGGATAATATCGGCCGAACCCGCTATACCCGCTTGAAGTGCGATAAAGCCCGCATCGCGTCCCATAACCTCAACAACCATTATACGATGGTGAGATTCGGCGGTTGTATGCAAACGTCCAAGATTTTCTGTAACGATGTTAACAGCCGTGTCAAAGCCGAAGGTTGCATCGGTTGCACCAAGGTCATTGTCAATGGTTTTTGGAACGCCAATAACTTTAACGCCTTTTCTGGAAAAATCCCTTGCGCTTGTAAGAGTACCATCTCCACCCAAAACAACTAGAGCGTCAACGCCCTCTTTTTTCATGTTCTCAATCGCAACGTCGGAGCAATCTTTTTTGACCTTAACTCCGTTTTCTTCAATGGTGTAATCAAAGAGGTTGTCTTTGTTTGAGCTGTAGAGCATGGTACCGCCTCTGTGCAGGATACCGGAGGTGCTTGACAGACTGAGACGAATAAAGTCGTTATTGTACAAGCCCCTGTAACCAAATTTGTAACCGATAACTTCATAGCCGTACTTAGTGATACAAGCACGTGTAAGGGCATAGATAACGGCGTTTAAACCAGGAGCGTCTCCCCCGCCCGTCAAAATACCAATTTTTTTGACCATAAAAAATATCCTCCTAATAAAATAGTTTTTCCTCCGTAGAATTAAAAATAACACGCCCCTCGGAAAGAGGAATACATTCGCCCTCAATGAGTACGGCAAATGTATTAACGGAGGGCAATACAAAAGCTGTTTTAGCCAACAGTTCGCAAAAATTAGCCTCGAAATAGTTTCCACCGTAACCAAGCGCCTCTTTAGATAGATTGAGATATAAACACCCATCCTCATCAATATCGGCTCCAAGCACGACAACACCCTTAGGAATGAAGGCGCTTAGGCTATCAAAAAGCGCCTGAAAGGTTTGTTTGGGATTGCCTTCAAAGGGCACAAGTGACAGAGTTTCATTTTCATCCTTAACAAAATAGCCTCCCGCAAAGACAGTGCTTACAAACCAAATGCAGAATAAAGCGGTCAGCGCAAAACGTTTAACAAGCGGCATTTTGCTCAATCCTCCAACTTATACAATATATTTTAATGAATATAGTATATAAGAAAAGCTATGGAATAAAGCAAAAGCGTAACAAAAATTTGTTTAAAATTCGCCAGCAAATTTCCAAGGAATTATTCTTAGAATTTTACAATTATTTTTTTCCATTTTATCATACTTAAAGCTATGTTGTAAAGACATATTTTTAAGATTTTGAAGTCAAAAGGAGTTGACTGCGTATGGGTTATACTATAAAATACCCTGTAAAAGGAGATGAATATTTATGGAGATAAAATCAGGAATTGGTTCTGTGCAAATTTCCGACGATTGTGTCGCAGTTATAGCGGGAACTGCTGCAGCCGAAGTTGAAGGCGTTGCTTGCTTGAGCGGAAATTTCAGCGATATAAGCGAAATGCTTGGCAAAAAGAATTTGGCTAAGGGCGTTTCAGTTTCAATTAATGACGGCAATGCAATCTTAAGGCTTAATATCGTGATTAAGAACGGGTATAAATTGCATGAGGTTAGCTTAGAGGTTCAAAAGCATGTCAAGGAGGCTGTTGAAAACATGACTGGGCTTAACGTTAAGGAAGTTAACGTTAACGTGAGCGGGTTACAGCCTGATAATATAAAAGACAAAATTCGCGGTGAGGAAATAAAATGAACCGACGAATTGAACGAAAGCATGCGTTTAACCTTATCTTTCAATTAGCTTTCCATGATGCTTGCTTTTATGACGAACTTCTGGATATATACACCAAACGCTTTCTTAGGGAGATAGGCGATATTGGCTTTATCGTATCTCTTTATGACGGTACTAAGCGGAATATGATTGAAATTGATGGCAATATTACAAGATTTTTGACAGGTTGGTCTATAGATCGTATTAATCGCACAGACCTAGCCTTGCTTCGTATGGCTACATATGAGTTGATGTTTTCGGATATATCCGAACGCGTGGTCATTAATGAGGCTGTCGAAATGGCAAAGGTTTTTTGTGATGATGAAAGTCCCAAATATATAAACGGGGTCTTGGGCTCAATAGCCAAGTCCGTAAAGGGTACAGGCGGTGATACAGAGACGCATGGCTAAACGTATATTTACCGTCACACAAATTAATAGCTATCTTAAGCGTACTATAGAGAGCGATACGCTTTTGGATGGATTTTTTATTGAGGGCGAAGTTTCTAACTTTCGCCCTCATTCATCTGGTCACCTTTATTTCTCGGTTAAGGATGAAAACTCATCTATAAACTGCGTGATGTTCAACCCTGAGATTACATTCACTTTTGAAAATGGGCTTAGGGTTACAATCTTTGCACACGCAGGCATTTATGAACGCACAGGCACACTACAGCTTTATGTGCAAAAAATTGAACCAACGGGCTTGGGCGCACTCTATATGGCCTATGAGCAGTTGAAGATAAGGCTTTATGAAGAAGGGCTTTTTGATCTGTCGAGGAAAAAGCCATTGCCAAGTTATCCAAGGAACATAATTGTTGTAACTTCTCCAACAGGTGCGGTTATAAACGACATTGCAAGCGTCACCATGCGCCGCAACAATTCGGTTAGGCTTACTTTAGCTCCTGTGCTTGTTCAAGGCCCCGACGCTCCGTCGCAGATTGCTCATGCTCTTGAAATAGCAAATCAGCAGAAGCGGGTTGATGCCATCATTGTCGCTCGTGGCGGTGGTAGCTTTGAGGATTTGCAAGCTTTTAACACAGAGCTTGTTGCAAGGGCTGTCTATAATTCAAGGGTGCCTGTTGTATCGGCTGTAGGCCACGAAACAGACTACACCATAATTGACCTTGTTTCAGACAGACGAGCACCAACACCATCTGCAGCCGCAGAAATGCTTGTTCCACTAAAAGACGAGCTTATAGCTCATATCGAGGCTATCTATCAACGCTCGGGCGAATTATTAAAGCGAAAGTATAATGATATGTCGCTCAAAGTTGACCTATTGGGAAACGATTTAAAGAGAACTATAGAAGATAGACTCATAAAGGCAAGAGACAGACTTCTTGCTGATGAAAAGCTTTTGAACAGTCTTTGGCCTTTTAAACCGCTTGAAAAGGGATATGCGCTTATACATGAAGGTGAAAACTTCATATCCTCAATAAATGACATACACCCTGAGCAGTCTCTTACGATAAAATTAAAAGACGGCAGCTTTAAAGCCACCGTCTCTGAAAGGGAAAACATATGAGAAAAACATCAAAATTAAATCTTGAAAAAATTAGCTTTGAGGAGGCTGTTTTAAGGCTAGAAGACATCTTGGATGACATGCAAAGCTCCGAAACATAGCTTAAGGACGCAGTAGGTTTACATAAGGAAGCCGGCTTGCTTTTGGACTTTTGCAAAAGAAGTCTTACACAAATCTACGAAGAGGTTTATGTCATACAGTCGTAGCATTTTTCAAGCCCTTCCTCAATCATAGGCATTAATTCATCCTCAAGCCTCTTTTCTATACTTTCGATAATGCTTGCCTTTGGCTTTGTTTCTGGGTGTTTGGCTACAAAAAGCGTACAACAGTCGTCATACGGTCTTTTTGAAATCTCGTAAGTGCCTATCTTTTGCGCAATATCCATAATATCCTGCTTGTCAAGACCTGCAAGCGGACGCAATATCGGTAGCGTCACAGCCGAATTCACGGCCTCTATAGACATAAGCGTTTGGCTTGCCACCTGTCCAACCGAATCTCCGGTTATAAGACAGCGGCAAGCTTCTTTTTTTGCAATTATTTCCGAAATTCTAAGCATCGTGCGTTTAAGGATTATTGTAAGCTTTTCAGCCTGCACCCTCTCGTTAAGAAACATCTGAATATCTGTAAATGGGAATACAAACAGCTTCACGTTACCTGCATAAACAGATAACCTCTCGGCCAAGTCCGTAACCTTTTGAAGTGCTTGCCTTGCTGTGTAGGGTGGGGAATGGAAGTAGACTGCGGAAATCTCAACGCCGCGCTTTGCCATCATATATCCTGAAACCGGACTGTCAAAGCCGCCTGAAAGCAAGAGCATGCCCTTGCCTGATGTTCCGACAGGCAGACCTCCCAAGCCTTTTACAGTGTCCGAGTAGATATAAACATTGTTCCTTAGTTCAATAAAAATCTTAATCTCCGGATTGTTCACGTCAACTTTAAAATTGTCCAAATTTTGTAATATATACGCGCCCACATCCGCTGCAATCTCGTTTGAAGTAAGCGGATAACGCTTGTTTGCACGCTTTGCGAAAACTTTAAAGCTATGCGGCTTGCTTAAGTCAAAACGTTCCTTTATATATGAAAGCGCATTCTCGCAAAGCGTTTGAATAGAACTATCTTCAAACATAATACAGGGGCATATGCCTACAATTCCGAAAATTGTCGAGAGTTTATCTGTCAATGTAAAATCCACATCGCCGTCCGGATTTTCAACCAGTAGCCGCCCTTGCTCTTTCTTTACATACATTCCAGTTATTGCACGCGCTTTATCTGCGAGATTATTTTCGAAGATATAGCGATTTTTACCGCGCAGTGCAATTTCTCCATATTTAAGTAATATAACCTTTTTAATTTTCACTCACAAAACCTACCTTTTTCGACAATATTTTTCAATTATTTGTCTTATATGTTTAATAAACATTTCAGCCTCTTGAAGGGTATTTTCAAATGAAAAGCTTAATCTCAACGCAGATAAAGCTTTTTCCTTATCAAAACCCATCCTTACCAGAGTTTCTCCGGCTTTCTTGTTTGAACGTGCGTTGCAGGCGGAGCCTGATGAAACATAGATACTCTGTTCATCCAAGGCTTGCAAAAGCACAGAGGACTTTGCATCTTTGAAACTTAAGTTCAAAATATATGGAGAGGTTTTCCCGATACTATTCTCAACGGCTAAGTCCGACAGTCCGTTAGTTATGTACTCCTTAACGGAGGACACCCTTACTCGGGTTTCGGCAACCGAATTAAATGCCTTTACTGACGCAGCAGCCATTGTATTTATACCTAAAACATTTTCTGTACCTGGACGAATTTTCTCCTCCTGTTCCCCACCATGAAAAAGCGGCTTAAGCTTTGTTCCGGACTTAAGATAAAATCCCCCGCTGCCTTTAAGCCCATGGATTTTATGTGCAGAAAAGCTGTATGCATCTATATATTTTAGAGAAATAGGCTCCTTGCAAAAGCCCTGAACTCCATCACAATGAAGCAATATCCCGCGTTTATGAAGCATTTCTCCCAAGCTTTCAACGTCAAATATATCACCTGTTTCGTTATTGACGTGCATTACGCTTACAATGATTGTTTTTTCTGTTATAAACTGTTCAAGTTTAGTTAGCTGACCAGGCAGTAAGCGTGTGACCTTGAAGCCGCAACCCTCAAGAAATGTTAGGGTTTCTTCAACCGAGCTGTGTTCTGCGGTGGTTGTTATGATTTCGTTTCCTTTGCGTACATAAGCGTTTGCAAGACCCGTTAAAAGCAGATTGTTTGACTCTGTGCCACCTGAAGTAAATATGATTTCTGAGGGAAGGACTTTTAGTATTTCTGCAATGGCCTTGCGTGAAGATGTGAGCAGACGTTCGCTCAACTGGCCTAATTCATGCGGCGATGATGGGTTATATAGACCTGACAGCTCATACAAATTTAGTCTAAGTTCCTCGTAGGGTTTTGTTGTTGCGGCATTGTCAAAATATATCATTATAAGTCACCTCTGTTGTAAAGAAGCAGTGTTATTAAAACCATTCCGGCTGTTTCGGTTCTCAAAATCCTTTTGCCTAAGGATACTTGGGGTATGTTGTTTTCAGACATTAGTCGTATTTCATTTTCGGAAAATCCGCCCTCCGGCCCTATAAATATACCGATAGTTTGGCCGGTTGATGGTTTAAGAGCAGACATATCCGTTGCGTTTTCATAAGCTACAAGCGAAAAATCAAGCTTGTGAGAGTATTGGACAGCCTCTTTTAAGCTTAATGTCTCTCCAATTTCTGGTATTAACGACCTCATACTTTGCTTTGCCGCGGCCTCTGCAATTTTTCTGAAACGCTCAGACTTATCCTTCGGCTTTACAATGGTTCTTTCTGTGATTACAGGCACTATTGAATGTACGCCGAGTTCCGTACATTTTTGAATCACAAGCTCCATCTTGTCACTCTTTGGCATGCCTTGAAATAGGGTAATACGTAAACGAGGCTCGTTGTTTTCTGCAAGTGTTTGCTTGACAGATACGCGAACAAAGTCCGTACCTAGTTCCTCAATCACACAGGCTCGGTCAACCCCGTCTTTGTCACATACGACGAGCTGCTCACCAACCCTTCCGCGCAGGGAATGGATAATGTGCTTTGCATTGTCACCACAAAGCACGAAACCCTCATCATTTAAAACCTCATTCGTACAAAAAAACTTAGGCATGGCTCACCACGCAAAACCACTTGTCCATTTCAAAAACCTCCGTTTTAAATCCTTCACTGTGCAAGCTTTCTAAAACCTCACCCAAACGTTCATCTATAATTCCGGACATAATGACCGTGCCGCCGTCTTGAAGCCAACCCATAACATGAGGTGTAAGCGCGATACAAACGTCAGCAACGATATTCGCAAGTATAAGACTGTAACGCTTTTCGGACACGACTTGCATAAGCTTTTCGTCGGAAAAAATATTGCCTGTGTGGACGGTTATTCTCTGCCTGTCAATATTGTTAAGCTCTGCATTTTCATAAACAACCTGTGCGGCTCCTGGTTCAATGTCCAAAGCGACTGCATTTTTCGCACCCAAAAGGAGTGCAATAAGAGAAAGGATTCCACTTCCGCAGCCCACATCAAGCACAGTTGTATCAGGATTAACATACCTTTCAATTGCTTCAATGCAGAGCTTTGTTGTTTGATGTAAGCCTGTCCCAAACACATGACCGGGGTTTATAACGAAAACCTTGCGCTCACTTTCATTTTGAAATTCCTCCCAAGACGGACGGATGATTATTTTTTCACCGACAGCGAATGGCTTGTAATATTTTTTCCAGTTGTGCAACCAGTCCTCGTCGTCACAGTTTTCGGGAGTGAGGATTGAGTTGATGCCCGATTGTTTGAGTAAGGTTTCAACCGTGAGCAAAGTCTCTCGCCCATACTCATCATCGCTAACATAAAAGACCAGCGACGGCTTTTCATCCCTGCTTTGAAGCTCCTCGTCAACATAATCCCAGTTAAACGGGTTTGCCTCTAAAAATTCCCGCATCTCTTCACAATCTCTCACCTCATAGCCGTTTATACCAGACTCAATCAAAATGCCCTCCATCATAGAAAGGCAAACGCTTGTTTCAAATGCTGCATCGGTCTCTGCCGAAACCTTTATCCACTTCATAATCTTATTCTCCTTAAAATTTTTTTGAAGTATAACACTCGTCCACGCTTTTTTCAACCTTTCGAAATTCGACAAAGCTACGCCACTGATTTTGAATAATTTATCTTTATTTTTCCTTGCTTTGTAAAGTTTGTATTGCAAATATCTTCTTAAGAAGTTATAATTTATACAATTTTCAAACTTCGGAGGTCTAAATGAATAATTCAACAGAAAAATCAATGGAAAAAATTGTTGCCTTAGCCAAAAGCAGAGGCTTTGTTTATCCGGGATCGGAAATATATGGAGGTCTTGCAAATACTTGGGATTACGGCCCTCTGGGCGTTTTGCTTAAAAATAATGTCAAAGCCGCTTGGTGGAAGAAGTTCGTTCAGGAAAGCCCATACAACGTAGGCGTTGACTGTGCGATTCTTATGAACCCTCAAGCTTGGGTTGCATCCGGTCATGTTGGGGGATTTTCTGACCCTCTTATGGATTGCAAATCCTGTAAGGAACGTTTCCGTGCTGACAAGCTTATTGAGGACGCTTTGGGCACATCGGTAGACGGCTGGTCTAACGAAAAAATGCGTAACTTCATAGATGAAAACGATATTAAGTGCCCGACATGCGGCAAGAAGGACTTCACAGACATTAGGCAGTTTAACCTTATGTTCAAAACACATGCTGGAGTTACAGAAGACAGCAAGAACGTTGTCTATCTGCGTCCGGAAACCGCACAGGGTATATTCGTTAATTTCAAAAACGTTAGCCGTACCTCAAGGCGTAAGATACCTTTTGGTATAGCCCAAATCGGAAAATCATTCCGTAATGAGATAACACCAGGTAATTTCACGTTCAGGACGCGTGAATTTGAGCAAATGGAATTGGAATTTTTCTGCGCTCCCGGAACAGACATGGAATGGTTCTCTTATTGGAAGGAATTCTGTATAAACTGGCTTAAGAGCCTTAATATACCTGAAAGTGAAATGCGCATAAGAGACCATGAAAAAGAGGAGCTTTCTCACTACAGCACAGCCACAACGGATATTGAGATAAAGTTCCCGTTTGGTTGGGGAGAGCTTTGGGGAATAGCGGACAGAACCGACTACGATTTAAAACAACATCAAACCGTTTCCGGACAGGACATGTCATACTTTGACCCTGTAACAAACGAAAAATATCTGCCATATTGCATTGAGCCTTCGTTGGGCGCAGACAGAGTAACGCTTGCATTCCTCTGCTCTGCATATGACGAGGAGGAGCTGGAAGGCGAAACAAGAACAGTAATGCGCTTTCATCCGGCATTGGCTCCGATAAAGGTTGCTGTTCTGCCGTTGTCCAAAAAGCTTTCTGAAAAGGCAACGGAGATTTACCAAAACCTGTCGAAACACTTTTTCTGTGAATATGATGAAGCGGGTTCCATAGGCAAGCGTTACAGACGCCAAGACGAGATTGGAACGCCATTCTGTGTGACTGTTGACTTTGATACACAAACAGATAACGCTGTGACCATACGCGAACGCGACACGATGGAACAAATCAGATTGCCTATAAATGAGCTTTTATCATATATTACAGAAAAACTCGAGTTTTAATGAGACTGTTTCTGTCTGTAATTTTTTTAATGTTTCTTGTCGCCTGCAAGCCGACAGAGATAAGTGAACAACCTATGGTAGCCTTGGAGAATTCCGTAGATATAGCCGTAACTCAAACCCCTGTGCCAACGCCGATTCCATTGCAAAAACCCGTAAACTACTCTGAGTATAATATAACGCTTGATGTTTATCCGGCTGAAGGAAAGATTGTTGGCATAGAAAAGCTAAAATATTACAATAATACTAAAATAACCCTAGATACACTTTGCTTTTATCTTCCTCTTAATGCGTTCAGTGAAGAGTATCTGTCCAGTATGTCTGTTAAGCCGTATTTTTCCAGTGAGCAGAACAGAATATATAAAAACGGCGAGGATTACGGATATATAAAGATTACAAATGCAATAAGCCAACAGGAAGACTTGAGTTTTCGCACTTATAGTAATTTTATGGAAATAACGTTAGCGCAGCCCTTAGCTCCCGGAAGTTTTGTTGATATAAGTTTCCAATTGGAGAGCTATGTCCCAAAGATAGCTGCTAGGACGGGCGGGATGACACAGGACGGCAAGAATGCGTTATGGCTCGGAAGCTTTATTCCAACGGTTGCGGTCTATGGTGAAAATGGATTTTTACAATACCCATACTACCCTGTTGGAAACCCGACATTTTCAAATATAGCCAACTATACCGTAGAAATTGCCACGCCATCTAATTACGCCGTTATCGGAACGGGTAATAAGAAGGAGATACAAACAGACAGTAAAAGCAAAAAAATAACGACTTTCAGTGCGCCATTGGTTCGAGATTTTGCATTTGCAGTCAGCAATTTATACAAAAAGCGTAGTGTGAACGCAAATGGTATTGAGATTAATCTTTATTATTTCAGCGAGTTAAGCAGTATTGAGGGCTTGCTGAGCACGGTTGCTTACTGCCTTCAATATTTTGGAAATCGTGTTGCGGGCTATCCTTATGCACAGCTTAACATCGTGGAATGCAACCTGTACGATACTGTTGGTGTTGATTACACCCAGGTTATATTTATGGATACGGAAAGGCTTAACAACGACCCGGGCTATGTGACACTTTGCCGCGAAATTGCCGACCAGTGGTTTTATAACATAATCGGCAGTAACCGTATCGCTGAAAGCTGGATAAGTGAGGGCTTGGCCGGATTTTTAAGGGATAGTATTTTCAGGAGCTCTGAAGAGCTTGATGAGGCTATGGGAAGTGAGTATAACCGTTTGGCTAGTATGGAAATGAAGGTTTATTCTATAACGGACAGCTTGGCAGTTTACAAAAGCTTGGATGAATATAAAAACACGCAATATATAAAATCCAAGCTTATGTTTTACAGCCTCTACAAGCGCATCGGTTATGCTCAGTTTGAAAAATTCCTTCAAACCCTATACCAGAAATTTTCTTTCCGCATTGCCACAAGAAAGGATATCATCCAGATTTTGAAGGATATAGTCGGTGAGGACTATACGGACTTTTTTATACAATGGGACGGCATTGAATTGCCTGCTTTGTTTTAAGGAAGCCTCTAAAAACCTTGATTTGACTTTATCGTGTAGTTGTGAACCGTACGCAACTACACGATAAAGTCAGGGTTTTTTAGAGGTGACATTAAGGAGAGGTTCTATGAAAATAAGTGCAATATACGGCACAATGCCGGGCAACGATTACGGACTTGTGAAGGTTCTTGCTATTATAAAACAGACGTTGTCTGAATTAGGCATTGAAATGAACGAGATAAACTTAGCCTATCTTCAAGTACCCTATTTTGACGGCAATGCATCAACCACAACGGACGAAATTATTAAGGCAGCCGCAACAAGTGACGGAATTATCCTTGCAACGTCCGTTAATGCACTGTCGCCGTCTGCGTTGATGCAAACCTTTTTGGAATATCTTGAGCTAAACGAATATGGAGAACGCTTAAGAAATAAGAATTGTTTTCTTGTTGCGGTTTCAAACAATGGCGGAGAGCGCCATACGTTAGACTATCTCAAAGCCTTGGTGAACAGATACGACGCTTATGACAGCCTCACCCTTGGCTTGAATTCAAATTATATTGAAAATCTTGATAACGAAGAGATACGCGGTTCTATAGAAAAGCTTGCGGAAGATTTTTATCGTATCGTGCGTGCAAACCGCCGTTACTTTATCCCGACAGATACAACGACCGTTCGTCGTGTCTATGATGATAGGCCCGGATCTATCGAATCATCAAAGCCAAAGGTTCCGTTTTCGCAGGTTTACAAGGATTTACAGCTTGATAATTTTAACCAACGTCAACAGGACGATATTAATGAGCTTACAAGCTTTTTCACAAGCAAATACAGCGAACATGAGAGCGGGGCAAAAAGTGCCATAAAAAAGCCCAAGCTAAGCGAAGTTATGAGCCAGGAATTTACGGAAGATGCCACATTCCGCCCCAAGTCTTGTCAACAGATGAGCAAAGCTTTACCTCATTATTTTAAATCTAACCTATCAGGCGGTTTAACTGCTGTTTTTCAATTTAATATAACCGGCGAGGAAACCTTTGACGGATATCTTTCTATAAAAAACACCGAATGCGAATTTTCGTATGGCATATATTCTACACCCGATATTACCATTATCGCTGATTCTTCCGTATGGTCTGATATTCTCAGCAATAAATTTACTGCACAAAAAGCCTTTATGATAGGGCGGCTTAAGGTTAGGGGTAACTTTGTTCTCCTGACGCGTTTCGACCTATTGTTTGGAAAGGGGTAAGACATGTACTCAGTAATTATTCCGGTCTATAACGAGCAAGAGGTTTTGCCGGAATCATACAAAAGACTCACAAGCACAATGCAAGAAACCGGTGAGGACTATGAACTAATCTTTGTAAACGATGGAAGCCGTGACGCATCCCTTTCTATAGTATCGGAGTTTGCAATTAATGATAAGCACGTTAACGTTATAAGCTTTTCCAGAAATTTCGGACACCAGCCCGCCGTTACGGCGGGCATAGATTTTGCGCGTGGCGACGCTGTTATTATAATAGACTGCGACCTTCAAGACCCGCCCCGTGTTATGCTTGAGATGATAAAGAAATGGAAGGAAGGCTATGACGTTGTTTATGGTAAACGATTAAAACGCTTGGGTGAAAGTTTTTTCAAAAAGTTCACCGCAAGCGTTTATTATAGACTTCTAAAAAGCATGACAGACTTTGACATACCCGTTGACACTGGAGATTTCAGGCTTCTGGACAAAAAGGTTTGTGAAGCTGTGCGCAACTTAAACGAGAAGAACAGATACCTACGCGGTATGATAAGCTGGGTTGGATTTAAGCAAACCGCAGTTGAATACGAACGCGACGAACGTTTCGCAGGAGAGACTAAGTACCCATTCAAAAAGATGTTAAAGCTTGCTGCGGATGGGATAACCTCCTTCTCGCACAAGCCCCTTAAATTTGCAATCGGCATTGGCTTTACATTATCCTTACTTAGTTTTATTTACCTCATAATTATATTTATTCAAAAAATCTTCACCGACACAACCATAACCGGTTGGGCTTCAACGGTGGCCATTATACTTCTCTCCCAAGGCATTGTTTTGATGATTCTGGGTCTTATGGGTGAATATATAGGCCGTATATACGATGAGGTCAAAAATCGCCCTATTTATATAATTAATGAAAAAGAAGTTATAAGGCAAGAATAAATCCGAACATGCAAAAAGCCTGCGACCGTACCCTTTTGGGTGATGCCGCAGGCTTTTTAAGTTGAAAATTACAGAATACTATATATTCGGCAATAATTTCAGCAAATCTCTTGTTCGTTCAGAGCAGGAAA